>CAKUAM010000151.1 GCA_934636305.1 uncultured Oscillospiraceae bacterium | reverse complement strand
ATCCGTACTGCCAACAAAGTTTGTCAGGCAGTACGGATTCGCCTGAGTCTGTCAGGCAACGCGGGAAAGATCCAGGAAAACCGAAGGGGGTTCTGTGATACAGAACCAGCCTGCAGTTTGCATCGCAAGCAGTATAAAGCAGCCGCAGCGGGATGAACCGCTGCGGCTGCTTTAGGGTTATGATTGGAAAAAATTTATGCTGTTGGAGCAGCGGCCTTTGCACGCGTTCCGAACACAACAACTGACACGCCGCACAGCGTGACAGCTGCGCCGATGGCGAGCATGCCATGGACGCCAATGGCGTCAATCATGACGCCGCCCAATGCGCTGGCAAGGATATTGCCGGCAGCTGTTGTGGCCGTAACAAGCGACTGCGCTTTGTTTGCATCGCGGCTGCTGATGTGATCGCCGGCATAGCGAACGGCAGCCGGATGGAAAACCGCGTAGGAGACGGACTGGAACACGCCGGCAAAGAACATGCCCGTCAGGGAGCTTGCCAGAAACAGCAGCGTATTTTTTACAAGGAAGAAAACAGCGCCGAAGCGCAGCAGCTGCTCGCACGAAAAGCGTCTGCGGATGCGGTCAAACAGGAACATGGCGGGCAGCTCCACTGCCGCGGTAAATGCGCAGAATACGCCCATCTGCGCGCTGGTGCCGCCAACGTTGGAGACGACCTGGAACGGGAAATTATCAATGAAGGAATGGCCGAAGAAGATGAATGCGTTGCCGATCAGCAGAAACAGAAATGGCCGATAGATGCTTGTCAGGTTTCGCAGCGTGAGGGTGGAGGCGGTGCGCTCCGGCTGCGCCTGCTCGGCAGCTGCCTGGGCGGCAGCGCCGCCTTCCTTCCGGCAGAAGAACAGGAGAATCTGCATCAGCGCCAGGAACATGAGCGCTGCACACGGCAGGACCTGCACGCCGACACGATCGGCCAGAATCCCGAGCACGGTGGAGGCAACAGACCACGCAAGAGAGCCGATGCCGCGCGCAATGCCAAACCGGATCGGCGTCTGCGGCGTCTCAAGATAGAAGCAGTATGCGTAGACGAGCGGTGTGAGAGTCTGCTGGCATGCAACAAAAAGGACATAGCAGATAGTCAGCGCCGCGCCCTTCTGTGTGAAAAGCAGCAGGCCTGCCACAGGCAGCATGGTTACAGCTGCGCAGAGGGCGAGGAACGGTGTGCCGCGGAGCCTGACTGAGCGGTCGGCCAGCCCGGAGATAAACGGCTGCAGCAGCATGCCGAGAATATATGCGCAGGCCATGGTGATGCCGACCTCGGAGCTGCGGTAGCCGCGGCCAAGCAAAAAGACGCTGGCGAAGATGATCGCTACACAGGAAATCATCCAGTGCAGACCCTGCAGCATGCAATATTTTGCATTTTTCCGGAGCGTGGCACGTTTTTCCATGACAGTTCCTCTTTTCTCATAAAAAAATCGCTGCAAACAAAAGTTTGCAGCGATTGGAGCGGGTGACGAGGCTCGAACTCGCTACCTCCACCTTGGCAAGGTGGCGCTCTACCGGATGAGCTACACCCGC
>CAKUAM010000150.1 GCA_934636305.1 uncultured Oscillospiraceae bacterium | reverse complement strand
GAGGACAATGCCTTTATGGAGCGCGGCGGCTACTGGTACCACAAGCTGCATATCTATCTCTACCCCTTCTATTACATCAACTACACGCTCACGACCATGGGCGCGATGGAGTTCAAGAAGAAATACGCCGAGGACAAGAAGGCAGCCTGGCAGGACTATCTGCGGCTCTGCAAAGTCGGCGGCAGCCGCAGCTATCTCGAGACGCTGCGCGATGCGAATCTGGCTAATCCCTTCGAGCCCGGCTCCGTCGAGCGCGCGTGCGGCTACGCGGAAAAGATTCTGCTCGAGCAGATTGCAGAGCAGGAGCAGTAAGGCTGTATCCGCGGTTTCATAACGAAACGCCGTGGGCGCCTGCCCGGTGATATACGTGAAAAAAGCCTGCAAGGCCAGCTCAGAAGGAGCTGCCTTGCAGGCTTTTGTTATTCAGCTTGGAAGTGTCCGCGAGACAAAAACTTCCGAAATATGGGCAGCCGGACAAGGAGGCATCCAGGGGGGTATCTGGGCCTCTTATTTTTTTCGGTGGGCTGCAGTCCACCAAATCACACCCAGCACGACAAGCGCAGCTCCGGCAATCCATGCCCAGCTCAGATCGTGGGATACGAAAACTGCCGTTGGTCCGTCCGCGCCGCCGATAATCCCGACAGAATACATCTTATTCCCCCTGATTTTCGGAAGTTTCCAGTTCATCTGCGTGCTCGGCTTCTTCTGCGTTCTCCGCGCTCTCCGGCTTTTTCTCCTCTGGCCGCGGCTGTTTCGTCACCACAACAGCCTCAACCCGGTGGATCGGCGTCCCCATGGCATGGAACTTTTCCTCATAGCCGGTCATGATGCCGACAGGGCCGTTGGCATGCAGGTCATCTGTCACATTGCGCAGCTCCAGATAGCAGCTTTCCATCTCCGGCAGCGACCAGGCGAACAGCTTTGCATTGTCCGTTTTGAAATGGATCTGGCCGCCCAGCTTCAAAACCTTTTTGTACTTTTCCAGGAAGGTATGGTAGGTCAGGCGGCGTTTGGCATTTTTCTTGCGCGGCCAGGGATCGCAGAAGTTGATATAGAGAAGATCGATCTCATCGTCAGCAAAAAACTGGTCGATATTCGCTGCGTCGAGCGAGACAAAGAATACATTTTTGAGTCCCCTGGCTATTGCAGCCTCCATGGCAAGGACAAGCGCATCCTGCACACGCTCGATTGCGATAAGCAGCACATCCGGCTCCGCTTCGGCTGTCTCCACCGTGAATTTTCCCTTGCCGCAGCCAACCTCTACCCGCAGCTCCCGGCAATCCGGCATCAGGCTGCGCCAATTGCCGCGCAGCGCTTCCGGCTCGTGAATCCAAACCGCCTCACAGGCCTGCATTCTCGGCTCCAGATTGTTTCTTCTTCTCATTCGCATGGCGTTCGCCCTTCGCTTTCCTTGGTTTCGTCCTTACACCATATCATATTCTGCAAAAAAACACAAGCAAAAGCGCTGCCCCGCATCTTTCTCTTGCTTTTTTCTGCGTGAGCCGATATAATAAGAGCGTTCAAGGAGCATCCGGGTGTAGCTCAGATGGTAGAGCGCGTGGTTTGGGAGCGTATCGGCATCCATCCGACCTGCCGGAGTCAAAATGCCCGAACCCCTTGACACGCGGGCATCTGCGGGTTTTCCGCAATTTCCGGAATCGCCCGAAAATCCGCCTTTGACCACATGGCTGACTACAGACAG
>CAKUAM010000149.1 GCA_934636305.1 uncultured Oscillospiraceae bacterium | reverse complement strand
GCCTTGGACGGAGCGACGATCATGTGCTTCTGTGCGCGCAGGAAGTTCAGTGCGTCGTTCGTGGTCGGCATGTTGGCGACCTCGATGTAGTACTTGACACCGGAGGCAGCGATCTTCTCTGCAGAATCCATCCTGACGTCGTTCTGCGTGGCAGCCGGCATGTAGATGTCGACGTCCTTGACGCCCCAGCACTTTGCACCCGGAACAAACTCCACGCCATACTTGTCCGCATACGGCTTGCAGTGCATCGGATCCTTTGCACGCATCTCGAGAATGAAGTCGAGCTTTTCACCGGTGACGCCATCCGGATCATGGATGTAGCCGTCGGGGCCTGCAAAGTAGGTGACCTTGGCGCCGAGCTCAGCAGCCTTCTTCATGATGCCCCAGCCGACGTTGCCGTAGCCGGAGATTGCCAGACGCTTGCCCTCAATGGTGTCGTTCTCGTGCTTGAGAACCTCCTGCAGATAGTACACAGCGCCGTAGCCGGTTGCCTCCGGACGGATCAGCGAGCCGCCGTAGCTCATGCCCTTGCCGGTGAGAACGCCGTTCTCCCACACGCCCTTGAGTCTGCGGTACTGGCCGAACAGATAGCCGATCTCGCGGCCGCCGACACCCATGTCGCCTGCCGGAACGTCGATGTCCGGCCCGATGTAGCGGTACAGAGCCGTCATGAAGCTCTGGCAGAAGCGCATGACCTCTGCGTCGGATTTGCCGGCGGGGTCAAAGTCAGAGCCGCCCTTTGCACCGCCCATGGGCAGGCCGGTCAGCGAGTTCTTGAACGTCTGCTCGAAGCCGAGGAACTTGATGATGCCTTCGTAAACGTTCTTCTGGAAACGGATGCCGCCCTTGTACGGGCCGATGGCGCCGTTGAACTGGCAGCGCCAGCCGCGGTTGGTATGATAATTTCCAGCGTCATCCATCCAGCAGACGCGGAACGTGAACATACGCTCCGGCTCGACCATGCGCTTGAGCAGGTCGACCTTCTCGTATTCAGGATGTGCGTCCATGATCGGGGAGACGGAGGACAGGACCTCCTCCACGGTCTGGACGAATTCAGGCTCACTCCCATGCGCCTGCTTCACGTAATCGATGACACTGGCAACATAAGCATTCATTTTGGTAAATCCTCCTCAAAATTTAACCAATTTTTCGCGATCTTGTGCAGATTGCTCAAAAACATCATAGCGCATACGCCTGCGAAAAACAAGCGCGGATGTATGCACAAAATAACAGAAATTACGCCTTGAAATTTGTGATAATGTCTACGATTTCCGCGCCGATGCGCTTCTGCGCTTCCACGGTGGCAGCGCCGATATGCGGCGTGCAGGAAACCATAGGATGGCTGTAGAGGGCGGTGTTGGAGGCGGGCTCGTCTGCGTAGACATCGAGGCCGGCCGCGCGGACCTTGCCGCTGTTCAGCGCGTCGAGAAGGGCTGCCTCGTCGACATTCGTGCCGCGGGAGGTGTTGATGATGACAACGCCGTCCTTCATCTTGGCAATGCGCTCTGCGTTAATGAGCGCGCCGCCGTCGACAGCCGGGGCATGGACGGAGATGAAGTCGGACTTGGCAAGCAGCTCGTCCATCTCAACATACGCGATGCCCAGCTGATCCTCGATGCCGGGGATGTGGAAAATATCAAAAGCGATGACGTTCATGCCGATGGCCTTGGCCATGACGCCCAGGTGCTGGCCGATACGGCCAAAGCCGACGATGCCCAGCGTCTTGCCCTGCAGCTCAATGCCCT
>CAKUAM010000148.1 GCA_934636305.1 uncultured Oscillospiraceae bacterium | reverse complement strand
GCCCGCGCGCTGCAGGAAACAAAGTAAAACTTTCTGTTTAAGCTTTTTAGAAGCCGCACATACTATCTGTGCGACTTCTTTTTCATTTTTCCATTCCTCTTTGGCAGCCGCTGTGCTGCCGGCCGCAGAGCCTGTGCCCTGCGGTTATTTTTTTATTCTGCGGCACATACTAACACCAAACATCAGAGGAGTTGATTGCCATGCGCGCAGGCGCACAGACGCTGATTTTTGATTCCCGGCCCGTCATTGTCTCCCGGGCTGCCATTGGCGGAAAAAAGGAGAGCGAAGGGCCGCTGGCTGCATATTTCGATTTTCTTGGCAAGGACGCAAGACTTGGCCAGAAAACCTTTGAAAAGGCGGAGAGCAAGCTGCAGGAGCTCGCACTTGATACGGCCAAGCGCAAGCTTGGCATCAGCTATGAGGACATTGACCTGCTGTTCGCGGGCGACCTTCTCAACCAGTGTATCTCCTCCTCGTTTGCCGCGCGCGGCACATCCATTCCGTTTCTCGGACTGTACGGCGCGTGCTCGACCATGGCGGAGTCACTGCTCATGGCCGCGGCATTTATTGACGCCGGTTTTGCCGACACTGCCGCCGCGCTCACCTCGTCGCACTTTGCCTCCGCCGAGCGGCAGTACCGCTTTCCGCTCGGCTACGGCGGCCAGCGCACGCCGACCGCCCAGTGGACCGTAACGGGCGCGGGCTGCTGCATCGTGCGCAAGGCTGGCCGCGGCCCGCGCATTGAGGCCGCAACTGTCGGCAGAATTCAGGACTACGGCATCAAGGACGCCAACAACATGGGCGCGGCCATGGCCCCCGCCGCCATTGACACGCTGCATGCGCACTTCCGCGATCTGCGGCGCGTGCCGTCGGACTATGACCTCATTGTGACCGGTGATCTCGGCAGGCTGGGCCGCGCCATCGTGCTTGACCAGTTCCGCAGGGACGGCGTGGAGCTCTCCGACGTGTATAACGACTGCGGACTCATGATCTTTGACACGCAGACGCAGGACGTCCACGCCGGCGGCTCCGGCTGCGGCTGCGGGGCAAGCGTACTGTGCGGGTATCTGCTTGAGCAGCTGGAAAAGCGTGCGCTGCGCAGGCTTTTGTTCTGCGCGACGGGAGCGCTGCTCTCGCCCACGTCCAGCTGGCAGGGGGAGTCCATCCCCGGCGTGTGCCACGCCGTATCGATCTGCGCGGAAGGAGTGTAACGCATGGAGTATTTGAAGGCTTTTCTCATTGGCGGCGCCATCTGCGCCGTCGGACAGCTGCTGATTGACAAAACGAAGCTGACGCCGGCGCGGATTCTCGTGTGCTTTGTGGTGCTGGGCGTGATTCTTGGCGGCGCGGGCGTATATGAAAAGCTGGTGGACTTTGCGGGCGCGGGGGCGACCGTGCCGCTTACGGGCTTTGGGTATTCGCTATCCAAGGGCGTAAAGGACGCCGTACAGGAGCAGGGGATTCTCGGCGCGCTGACCGGCGGGCTGAAGGCGACCGCCGGGGGAATAGCCGCCGCGGTGTTCTTTGGATTTCTGGCAGCGATTGTTTTTAAGCCAAAGGACAAATCGTAAAGGGCTCTCATACGTTCTCGTTTTTCCGGGGAGTGGATTCGCCGCAGATTTCCGTAAAACCGGCCTGTTCTGCCGGGACGATGCAGGCATCGTCCCCTACAACTCCGCATCAGAAGCAGCCATAATAGAACGGGCCACCGCAAGCGATGGCCCGTTCTATTATGGCTGCTTTTCCTTTTCAAACCGCAAATGCTTCACTGGTTTGCGGTTTGGCTGCCCCTTTGGACTTTTCCTGGATCTTTTGTCCATTGTGCATTTCTGATAGATGTTCCGGAATTTGCGCGCCCGCGGCGCGGGAAAGATCCAAGAAAACCAAAGAGGTTTTCTTGGCCGCTTCAAGGGGGTTCGGGGGG
>CAKUAM010000147.1 GCA_934636305.1 uncultured Oscillospiraceae bacterium | reverse complement strand
TAGATTTGCTCCATTCATATCAGAAATTCTCCCTTTTTCTCTCTCTTGACATATGACATTTTGTAATGTATAATATCAAGGATTTTAATAACACGCGCGTATGATACCATGCCAGTTCACAAAATGCAAGAGGGTAACACACATGGACACAAAGAAATATGAGGTTCTTGAAAAAACCGTGGAGCTTGCGTCGCTGACCAAAGCCGCGCAGGAGCTTGGCCTGACGCAGTCCGGTGTCAGCCATATTCTTGCCGCGATTGAGGCGGAGCTGCAGCTGCCGCTTCTGACGCGCACGCGCACCGGCGCGCGGCTGACGCCGGAGGGTGAACGCATGATGCCGTTTATTCGGGAAATTGTCCGGCAGGACAAGCTGCTGCATCAGGCCGCAGCGGAGCTGCACACGCTCGTCGGTGGAAAAATCCGCATCGGCACCTTCACAAGCGTCGCCACGCATTGGCTGCCGGCCATGATGATGCAGTTCCAGCAGCAGTACCCACAGGTGGATTTCCAGCTGTTCAACGGGGATTATCACGACGTGGACACCTGGCTGTCCGGCGGCAGTGTGGATTTGGCCTTCACGGCGCTGCCCTCCAGACATGGCTGCGGCTGTCAGGCGCTGTATGAGGATGCGTTGGCCGCCGTCTTGCCGCAGGGGCACCCACTGGCCGCGCAGGCGGTGTGTCATGTGCGTGATCTGGCCCATGAGCCGTTTATTTCCCTGTTGGAGTCGTCCAACCATGACGCGCGCCGCGCCTTCGCCGCCGCCGGTGTGAAACCCAATATCCGTTTTGAGACAAAAGACGACTACGCGGTCATTGCCATGGTCCGTCAGGGGCTCGGTGTGAGCATCATGCCGTCCCTGCTGCTGCGCGGCAACACGGACGGCGTGGAGATCCGCCCGATTGATCCGCCTGCCAGCCGTACCATTGCCCTCGCCTTCAGCTCTGACGCGCCAGGGCCTGCTGCGCTCAAATTCGCACAGTTTGCCGCGCAATGGGTGATGCAGAACGCATAGCGCCAACGGAAAATGTTCACAAATCCTTTTGGATTCGTTCACAGTTCTGACATGTTTGCCCGGTATACTTCACATTGTAAGCAAGCCAATCTTTTCTTTCCTCTCTTTCTTCTTTCTTTTTCACACAAACAACGCAGGGCCTTCGTTCGCGGAGGCCCTGCGTTGTGTCTTTCTTTGAAATTAAAATAGCCCACGCGGCAGGAATCCGTACCCGCTGCTTTTGCCCCATTGCGAATCCGATTCCGTTCCGAAGTATCTGGTTGACCATCTGGAATGGGACGGAAATGGCAATCTGCCTGACATCGGATGCAGAGTAGGCGCATTGACAATCCGCTGCGCAAAAGCCTACCCGACCGCGAAGTTAACCGGGATGGATTACTGGGGCAAAGAATGGAGCTACACCCTAAGGAGCAGTGTGAAGCGAATGCAAAAGCGGAAGGCGTTGCAGACAGGATTGTGATGCAGAAGCTCTCTGAAAGAAAAGGTGCTGACCGATGATCCGACTGCGTCGACTTTAAAGCGAAAGGGGTATGTACCTGAACGGTACATACCCCTTTTTACAGCCTCCCCCGCTGGGGAGGCTCTTTGCACTCAGCAATAGAAATCCTTGATCTTCTTTGCTCTTGACGGATGACGAAGCTTGCGGATGGCCTTGTTCTCGATCTGACGGATACGCTCACGCGTGACGCCGAAGATCTGTCCAACCTCCTCCAGCGTGTGCGTCCGGCCATCATACATGCCGAACCGCATCCGAAGCACATCTGCCTCGCGTTCGGTCAGCGTGCCGAGAATCTCGGTCAGTGCCTCAGACAGCAGCGCGTTCGCGGTTGCATCGACGGGGCCCGGCGTGTTGTCGTCCTCCACGAACGAGCCGATGGTCGTATCCTCCTCGTCACCGACCGGCATATCCAGAGACAGCGTGTCGGCAGCGGTCCGATTGGCCTCGATGATCTTTTCGATCGGCAGGTTCAGCTCTGCTGCAATCTCCTCAAGCGTCGGCTCGCGGCCCAGCTCCTGCACGAGCTTGCGGTTGCAGCGGGTCGCCTTGTTGATGACCT
>CAKUAM010000146.1 GCA_934636305.1 uncultured Oscillospiraceae bacterium | reverse complement strand
TCATAGACAAACTCGCCCGGTTCGGCGCACAGCTCCGTGACCTTGCCCTGATCGACGATGATCATGCACTGGCCGTCAGCCACCGCGACGACGGAGCCGTTGGAAATGATGTTCTCGCTGCCCTTGTAGTTGCTGCTTCTGCCCGACACGCGGTGCTGGCCCTTGACGGCCAGCGTCGTCTCCGGGATGGATTCACAATAGAAATACTCCTTCCACTGGTCGGCCATCACACCGCCAGCCGCGCCCAATGCTGCTTTAATGAGTCCCATTGTCTGTTCTCCCTTTCTCTACTTACTATGCCCACGGGTCTTCCGCCGCAGGGATACGGATGCCGCTGAGAATGCTGGAATATTCCCAGAGGAACCACTCGCCGGTCGAGACCTTCTGCCGCAGCTTCATGGGCCGCGGCGAATCCGCGCCTGTCGTTTTAAGGAACACGCGCAGATACCCTGGCTCGATATCCTGTGGTCTGGGGTCTGCCAGCACGTTAAGCCGGTACGGTACCCGTGGCTGATAGCCGTTTTCCGGCGTCGCGCCTTCAAAATACGCAAGCGGCAGATAGGCTTTTCCGCGTAGCCGGTCGCGCAGGAACTGCACATCGTAGGGCGTCATGGGCCGCGGGCCGCGCAGCAGATTCATTGCGGCAGTTCCGGCGTCCCTATCCTTGTCAAACAGTGCCAGTGCGCACAGAAACAGGGCGCAGATGCGCTCCGGCTGTTTTCCGCCTGCCGCAAGCGTCTCGAATTCCTGCAGGCTTGCAGGGATGCTTTGAATTGTGACCTGCATATAAAACCCTCCCGCTTATGGATATGTCCGGAGCCACGTTTCCGCATTGCCGGACTTGGTATAGTCGTGGCCGTTGGCAGCTTCCATTGCATACCAGTATGCCCAGTGCTGCTCGTTCATGTCAGCAAAGACTCTTGGCAGCTCTTTCAGATGGGCGCGGATATACGCTTTGTCGGCACTGCGTTCGAGCAGACGGCAGGTGACAGCGGCGACTTCTGCTCTTGTAATGTTGTTGCCCGGCTTGAATGTTCCATCTGCATAGCCTGTGACCCAACCGCGAGTCGCCGCATAGGCGATGGACTTTGCCGCCCAATGAGAAGCAGGAACATCCGTGAAGGCCGCAGTTCCGTCCGTCAGCTGCTCAAACCGGCAGCAGATCGCGGCAAATTCCGCGCGTGTGATCGGCGCGTTTGGCCGGAACGTTCCGTCGCTGTAACCGCGGACGATCCCAAACTGCTCCATGTAGCCGATATAGTTGGCCGCCCAGTGCGCCGAGGTCACATCGGAGAAGGAGGCCGGATAGGATTTGTTTGCTTCCATCTGCTCGGTCAGCAGGCGGGCAAACATGGTGGTCACCTCTGCACGGCTCATATTTCTGCCGGGGGCAAATCCGCCGCCCGGATACCCCTTGAGGAAGGCGAAATGGTCTGTTTTATTCAGCGTTGCGGTTTTGTAGGTGTTCTCGGTGTAGGTGTTGACAAAGCCAAGTCCGCCCTGCGCGTCGTCCCGATTGAAAAGCACACCGCCTTCCGTAACTTCGAATTTGCTGTAGCAGATCCAGCCGCCGGTCCACTTGTATTCCCGTGCGGCATCGCTCCATTTATACTGCGGCTGGAGGAACCAGCGGGTCGTATCGTATGTCCAGCCTGGCTGCTCGTCGTCCGTTTCCGTAATAATGATGCCATCCTTGTCCGTTAGAAAATGGAAATCCTCTTTCTCGATCCGAATGGTCATCACACAGTTGAATGCCCCTTCTCCGTTCACGCTCACCGTGCAGTTCCGCACATCCCAGAGGCCGGTGTCGCTGCTGCGGCCATAACGTTCGTTGCTGGGCGTGGCGTCAAAGGTAAACGTCGTCCGCTGCGGCGCGATATTACCGCCCAGCGTAACGACCTTGGTGATTGGGATCTGAAGCGTTATCGTGGTATCGTTGGGCACCGGCGTGTCATCCGGTTCCGGCTGACCGGGGTTATTGGGTACTACATTGGGCATTGGGTCGATGCCCCCCGGTTGAATCTCAAAAGTGTAGTATTCTGCGGCCACGGCCGTGGCAAGGGACACTGTAAGGATCAGGCAAAGGAAAATCGCAAGAATTCGTTTTCTCATGTGGAACCTCCTTCTGTTATTTCTTTGTCGAA
>CAKUAM010000145.1 GCA_934636305.1 uncultured Oscillospiraceae bacterium | reverse complement strand
AAAAGCGCAGCGCATGAAAACCTGTCAAACAAACGAAAAGAGGACTTTGGCTATGGCTTATTTCAAGAATGAGTTTCGTTCTGTACTCTATGTAGATGATTTCGAAGCAAGTACAAAATTCTACGGGGAAGGATTGGAATTGCGCTCCAACTATTCGTGGGATGATGGCCCTGATGATCGCGGCGTGAAATATCTGGCAGCTGGTGGCGTTATTGAAGTCATTCGCAGAGATCCGCCGATTGCTCAAGGGAGTACGACCCTTATGCTGGAGGCAGAGGATGTAAATGCCTGCTATCGGGCGATGAAGAAAAAAGACTGGCTGGTTTTTTTGGAAGATCTGGCTGACCGGCCATACGGAATTCGCTGCTTCCGGCTGCTGGACCCTAATAAAAATGATATTGTGATTTTTTCCTATCTGAAGGATCTGGAGGAAAAGGGGCTGCTGTGATGGAAAATGGTGTATTCCGGGTTCAGATCTATACGAAGGAATATGAACAGATGCGGTATTTTTATGGTACCGTTCTTGGATTGCCGGTGTTGGTCTGCCGGGAGACCGGAAAGGATGACCGGGTGTGTGTCTATGGGGCGGCATCCGGCCAAATCGAGGTGATTTACGCCCCACCGGGAATGGAAGTGCCAGCTTCGAATGGATGGACACTGCAAATGCAGGTAGAAGACGCAGACCGTTACTGCAAGCAGCTTCAGACACGGGGATGCACGATTCAGCGGGAGCCGCAGGATCAGTTCTGGGGGCATCGGAATTTTAAGGTGCTTGACCCAAGCGGTTTGGAACTGACAGTATACAGTGACATTTCCGGAAAAGAAACGGAGATAGAACATGCTGATTGACGCTCATGTTCATGTTTTCCCGAAAGTTGATGGGTATGGCCCAAAAGGCCATACCCACAGCGCGGGATATGGCCGGATCGATTTTGGAGACGGCATTGCGCAGGATGTACTGCCGGCAATCAACGAAAATACCAGCCATACAGTACAGATGCTGCTGCGCGAAATGCAGCAGGGCAAGGTGGACAAAGCTGTTCTGATCCTTTGCCCATGCTATGGAGACTGGAGCGAGTATGTGCTGCAGGCGTGCCGGGACTATCCGGAGCAGTTTACTGCCTCCGCTTTTTTTGACCCCTGGAGCCCCGCTGCGCGGCAGTATTATGCCGAAAAACTGGAAGGACCGTCTTGGAAAAACATCAAAATCGAGTTTTCCGAGGCGGGTGGCCTGTATGGTGTCTATCCAGGTGTGCAGCTGGATGCCCTGGAGCTGAGATGGCTTTGGGAGGCCATGGAGGCAGACGGGAAAACGGTTTCGTTTGATCTCGGCCGGCCTGGTGACGGCTCTTATCAGACAAAGCAGATTGCAGCTATCGCAAAGCGCCATCCGGGACTGAAGATCGTGCTTTGCCACATGGGGCAGCCCTCACGCCGTGTAGAGCGTGACCCGGAGCTCTGGTCCGCATGGCTGGAGCAGATCCGGTTGGGTACGCTGCCTAACGTCTGGTTCGATCTTTCTGCACTTGCGTATCATGTGCAGGATGAAGAGGAATACCCATTTCCCAGTACGAAACGATATTTTGAACTGGCACGCGGGATCGTGGGAGCGAAAAAGCTGCTGTGGGGGACAGATATCCCCTGGCTGCTGGGAACCGCAAACTATCAGCAGTTGGTGGCGCACGGAAGGTTCCTTCTGACAGACTGCACGGAGAAGGAACGAGATATGATTTTTGCAGAAAACGCGTGGAGTGTCTATTGGAATCATTGCGAATAAAATAGGGAGTCAACAAAATGAATGTTTTTGAAAGGCTGTCTGCGGCCGCTGTTGTGCCGGTCGTTGTGCTCGACGACGCAAAAGACGCGGTAGCAACCGCAGAAGCGCTGCTGGCCGGCGGCGTGGACGTGATGGAGATCACGTTCCGCACGGCGGCTGCGGCGGATTCCATCAAAGCGGTCGCAGAAAACTGCCCCGATATGTTAGTTGGCGCAGGCACCGTCATCACACTCGAGCAGTGCCGCAAGGCCGTCGAGTGCGGCGCGAAGTTCATCGTTGCCCCCGGCTTTGACGAAGAAGTTGTCCGCTGGTGCGTGGAAAACGGCGTTGCCGTGACGCCCGGCTGCGTAACGCCGACGGAAATCATGGCGGCGATGAA
>CAKUAM010000144.1 GCA_934636305.1 uncultured Oscillospiraceae bacterium | reverse complement strand
ATCGGAAGTGGTTCCTTTAAAAGTTGCACATCATTATGCACGGTCATATTCAGCGGAAACCTGACCAGAATCGAGAGTAGTGCATTCCGCGAATGCAGCAGTCTGGCGGAGGTAATTCTGCCGGATAGTGTTACGTATTTGGGTTCCTATGCTTTTGCATACTGTGAAAGTCTATCCTCCATTGATTTCCCAAGCGAAATTCAAACGCTTCCGAATTATATGCTGCATGGCTGTACGGCGTTAGAATCTGTCGTACTCCCGGACAGTGTTCAAAGCATTGCGAAAAATGTTTTCTATGGCTGTTCCGAACTTAAATCCTTCACGGCCGGCTTTGAACTGACTTCTATCGGGAATAACGCTTTCTATGGCTGCAAAAAACTGACCGACGTGAAGCTGAATCAGAATTTGACATCCATCGGGCAGTATGCGTTTTATGAATGTGCGGCACTGAAGACCATTGTCATCCCGGACCGCGTGAACTTCATAGGCAGCCGTGCCTTCCAGAAGTGTACATCCCTGACAGATATCACATTGCCGCATGATCTGATCGTACTCAGAGAGTATACATTTGCGAACTGCAACTCGCTTGCGGAGATCGTGATCCCAGAGGGCGTCACAACGATCCAGAACAATGCGTTTTATCAGGATACAAAGCTCACGTCGGTCACCATTCCTGCATCGGTAACTTCCATTTCAAATTCGGATGTGATTTCGTATCCGACCAAAACGACGATCTATGGTTATGCAGGAAGCACTGCGGAGAGCTATGCGGATGCGAAGAAAGCAATCTTTGTGGCACTTGATGCATATACAGTGCCGCTTACACTGGCGGATGGAAGTACAACTCTCACCATTGGCTGCGGCGTGACCATGCGTCCGAAGTTCAATCGCGACGATATTGTTTCGCTCAGCTCGGACAATAGCACTGTACAGGTGAAAAATGGAATGTGGCTATATAGTGGATTTACCAGAACAGCGACGATCACGGCCACAACGGCATCCGGGGAGCAATTTACATTTACGGCGCAGTTCAAAAAAGTTACGTCCGTCTCCGCGGCGCCTATGCAAGTCCAAGGCTATCTCGGAATGGATCTTGATACAGATCAAATCTGCGTAACTGCGGAGTTTGCTGATGGCACGAGCTGCCCTGTTACCTATTATTCGATCAGCGGATACTCCAACCGTGCGATCGGTGAACGCGATATTGTCATCAGCTATGGTGGAGCGACTTGCCGCCTTACCGCGATCGTATCACAGCCTCCCACAGAGGGAATCCTTGGCAGTACGATTCGCTGGCGGTATGACATGGCACGCAACGCACTGACATTCAGTGGAGAGTGGCCGCAAAAGTCACAAATCATTGTCGCTTTATATGCAGAGACCGGGAGACTGCTTGAGGTGCGGTTGATCCAAGACAAAAACGCCGTTGTTGCTTTGCAGCACGATGCTGTGGAGATTAAGTGTTTCCTGGTAAACGACTCTTTTGTTTCTTTGTGTAAAGAGGCGAATATAGCGAAATTTTCTTGACAAAAAAGCATCGTTTGATTCTGCATTTCCGCAAAAATCCGGCTGAGATCGTTCGGTCTCAGCCGGATTTGCTATGTAATCGTTGAAAAGACGTAAGCGTCAAACCACCCCGCGCATAGACAGGCATGAGACAATAGTAACGGGACGTTGCGAAACGTTCTGTTACTGTCATATAGGAGGTAAGGGGATGACAAGCGCAAAGTTGAAACACCGTGTAAAGCTGCAGGGGTGGGCGGCACGAATACAGGACTGCCGCAGCAGCGGCCAGAGCGCCACGCGGATCTTCCGGGAGCTGGAGTACAGCGGCTTGATTATCCGAAAAAAGCAGGGCTTGGGCAAGCCCGCGCTTATTACGCTGAACTACCCAGCGGACGCAAAGCTCATCGCAAAGAAGGCCGAAGATGCACAAGCTTGACCCCATCGAGCGGCTGCTGGACGGCACGCTCTTTCGCCTGACGCCGGGGCAGCTCCGCAGCGTGCGCGGCCTTACAAAGCGCTGCTGCAACTTTTCGGGCGGCGAGTGCCTGCTGCTGGACGGTGCCTGCCCGCAGTACATCTCCCGAAGTCTGCTTTGCCGGTGGTTTCGCCGCGCCGTGCTGCCCCAGCAACCCAAGCTGGAACAGCCCATCCTCAGCCCCAAGAAACTCCGCCGCTGCGAAGTCTGCGGCAAGGGCATCCTCGCCCGCTCCGGCAGGACAAAATACTGCCCCGCCTGCGC
>CAKUAM010000143.1 GCA_934636305.1 uncultured Oscillospiraceae bacterium | reverse complement strand
CGAGGTCATGGCCATTTGCGATGGCCTGAACGATCTGAGCATGCTGCGCATGGCGGGTCTTGGCGTGGCCATGGGCAATGCCTGCCCGGAGGCGCTGGACGCTGCCGACACTGTGACCGCACCCTGCGATGACGAGGGCGCAGCACAGGCCATCGAGCGCTTCTGCTGCGGAAGGACGGCGTGAGCCATGGTTGACTGCCACATCCATATGGTGCTCAACGGCATCTGGTGGAAGGACGCCATTGCCCGGCATCAGTCTGCCCCGCAGGAGCCGCTCATCCGGGCCGTGCTTTCCCACTATCAGGCGCTTGGCTGCCGCTATCTGCGTGATGGCGGCGACCGCTGGGGGGTATGCACGCTGGCCGCGCAGCTCGCCCCGGAGTATGGAATCCGCTACCGGAGCCCGGCCTTCCCTATCTGCCGGGCCGGACACTACGGCACCTTCATTGGCCGCAGCTTTGACTCGGCCGATGCCTACCGCACGCTTCTGCGTGATGCCAGGCAGCAGGGCGCGCACTTCATCAAGCTCATGATCTCCGGCATCATGGATTTTGACCACTATGGCGTCGTCACCGGTGAGCCGCTGCGCGCCGACGAGATTCGCGCCATGATTGCCTGCGCACACGACGCCGGCTTTGCCGTCATGGCCCATGCCAACGGCGACCATGCGGTGCGCGCTGCCCTTGACGCAGAGGTCGATTCTGTGGAGCATGGCGCGTATCTGTCTGACGAAACGCTGGCCTATCTGGCGCAGAGCCGGACCGTCTGGGTGCCGACGCTTGTCACGATCGCAAATCTCATCGGCTGCGGCCGTTACCCGGACGAGGTTCTGCAGCCGCTGCTGACCAATCAGATGCGCGCCGTACAGAAGGCTGCCGCCATGGGCGCGCGTATCGCCTGCGGCAGTGACGCCGGGGCATTCCGCGTGCTGCACGGCGAGGGCACTCTGGACGAGCTGGCGCTTCTTCGCAGGGCGATCGGCCCGGACGCAGACCGGATTGTGCAGAATGGAAACGATCATATCGAATCCGTTTTTTAATCGATTCTTGCTGAGGATATCAGGCATTCAGCAAATCAAATTCTGGAGGAATACAGATGAAGAATCAGAAGCTGCATAATGCAGCGATTGTCAAGGAAGCGGCAATCCTGACCGCGGCGGTGGCAATTATTGCAGCAGCGGTATATTTTTTTCTGGTACCAAGCCATACATCCGTCAGCAGCATTTCCGGTCTCGGAATTGTGCTGTCTAACTTTATCCCGCTCCCGCTGTCGGCAATCACGATGATTTTGAATATCGTCCTTCTGATCATCGGCTTTTTGACCTGCGGCAAAGAATTTGGGGCAAAAACCGTTTATACAAGCGTGATGCTGCCGTTATTTCTTGGACTTTTTGAGATTATATTCCCGGATTTCAGCTCTATGACGGACAGTCAGGCGCTGGACGTCCTTTGCTATATCCTGGTTGTCAGCATCGGATTGAGCATTCTCTTTAACCGGAATGCTTCTTCCGGCGGGCTGGATATCGTGGCAAAAATCATGAACAAATATCTGCACATTGCGCTCGGCAGGGCCATGTCGCTGGCAGGCATGTGTGTGGCGCTCTCCGCCGCCTTCGTCTATGATAAAAAGACGGTGGTTCTGAGTATTCTTGGCACCTATTTCAACGGAATCATTCTGGATCATTTCATTTTCGACCACAACAAGAAGCGCCGCGTCTGCATCATCACCGAAAAGGAAGAAAAACTCCGGCAGTTTATTATCAACGATCTGCACAGCGGCGCCACGATATATGAGGCAATCGGTGCATACAACCTTGAAAAGCACAATGAGATCATCACCATCGTAGATAAAAGCGAATACCAGAGGCTGATGAATTTTATCAACCGGGAGGACCCGAAAGCATTTATTACGGTTTATAACGTGTCAAATATGCGCTATCAGCCGAAAACCCGGACGAAAGAAAGCTAACGCTTCAGTTTTCTTGGATCTTTCCCGCGTTGCCTGACAGACCAATGCAAATCCGTACTGCGTAACAGATTTTACTGCAGTTCGGATTTTCTGCACCTGTTAAACTGCAACGGCTGCCAAATTTGATTCCGATATGACGGGCGGCGCGTAGTGAGATCCGGTAAGGTGACTTGGTGCGATATGAGCTTTACCAAACCTGTTTGTTTCCTAAATTCAGAGGCGGTAGGCACCAAACGCGTCCTAAGCGCCCCTTTTCTCCCCTATCTTTTCCGGCAGCCAACCAGCGACATCGTCGCTGGTTGGAAAGGAAGAAACGGCCACAGAGGATAAGAGACGTCG
>CAKUAM010000142.1 GCA_934636305.1 uncultured Oscillospiraceae bacterium | reverse complement strand
AGCCATCGCAAGCGATGGCTCGTTCCGTCGTGACCGTTTCTGACGCGCCATACTTTCTTTCTCGGAGAGACGAGAAAGAAAGTACGAATCGTTCCTCACGCATTTTGGAGAAGCAAAAAGATAATATTGAAAAACTCAACCAGCCATTTCTAAATAGCTAATAGCATATTATCTATGGTTTGACATTCCCCCAATCTGCGGATATAATTGAGAAAACCACTTGAAAGGGGTACATATCTGTGGACGAGCGCCGCGTCACAATGCGTGATATTGCCGCACGTACCGGCTATACCATCAATACCGTTTCACAGGCACTGCGTGATTCGCCGCTGCTGCGTGACTCAACCAAGGCCTGCATCCGCGCCGCTGCGCAGGAGCTTGGATATGTGCCGAATGCACTGGCCGGCTCGCTGCGTTCCGGCAGCAGCAAAACCATTGCCATTATCGTCGGCGACACATCAAACCTGCACTTTGCCATTCTGATCCGCGCCTTTGAGATTGCGCTGCGGTCGTATGGTTATCACGTGTTTGTCATGAATACAGACGAGAATGCTGCATATGAGCTTGAGGCCGTCAAAACAGCCATCAGTCAGCGCGTTGACGGGGTGCTGCTCTGCCCGTGCCAGAAAAGCATGCAGGCAGTCGGGCTTCTGCAGGGACACAGCATTCCCTGCGTGATCTTCGGGCGCCACTTTGCAGACATGCCGGCTGTCGTCTGGGATGATGAACAGGGCGGTTATCTTGCCGGGCAGCACCTGGCCGCGCGCGGCTGCAAAAAGCTGCTGATGATCAACGTACCGGATCTTATTTCCTCTGCCAAAGAGCGCGCTGCCGGCTTTCAGCGCGCCATGCAGGAGTCTGGCCTGCACGCAGACGTGCTCTGCTCCTCACCGGGCGGCGGTGATATCGTTGCGCCGCTCGATGCATATATTGCGAAAAATGGCTGCCCGGATGGGATTTTTGCCTTCAGCGATCTTCTTGCCATGGATGCCGCCTGCTGCCTGCAGGCGCGCGGGCTGCGCGTACCGGAGGACGTCCGGCTCATCGGCTACGACGACATTCTTTCGCATATGCACCTGCCGTTCCCGCTTTCCTCCGTCGCCGCGGATACGGATGAGGAGATCCGCCTGTGCGTGGAGCGCCTGATGGCGCGCATTCATGAGCAGACGCCCGCGCAGGATGGTCTTTACAAGCTGGATGTTCATCTGGTCTGCCGGGAAAGCAGCATCTGAAACACTGCAGCCGTCAGAGACGCACCCTGATATATGCAGCCGCGCAGCAGACATTGCGTCTGCTGCGCGGCTTTTTCTGCATTCAATCATCGTCCCTGGCCGTAAAATACCGGCTCATCTGCTCGGTAAATTCCATGGCTGCATTATAGCCCATGCGCTTCTGGCGGTTGTTCATGGCTGCAACCTCAAAAATTACAGCAAGGTTCCGCCCCGGCGTAATGGGCACTGTGATGGACGGTACCTTCACGTCAAGAATTTCTGTATACTGCGTCTCCATGCCGAGCCGGTCATAGGCCTCCCCGTCGCGCCATGGAACCATGTTGATAATCAGATCAATGTTGGAGCTGTCCTTGACCGCGCCCATACCAAACAGCTTCGCCACATTGATAACGCCGATGCCGCGGAGCTCGATATAATGCTTGAGCACGGGCGGCGCGGAGCCCACAAGTTCATGCGCCGAGACCTTCTTGATCTCAACTGCGTCGTCCGCAATCAGGCGGTGGCCGCGCTTGACAAGCTCGATGGCCGTCTCGCTCTTGCCGATGCCGCTGTCGCCGTTGATCAGAATCCCCTCGCCGTAGATCTCAACCAGAACGCCGTGGCGCGTGACACGCGGCGCAAGCGCACTTTTGAGGTATGTGATGAGGCTGGAGACAATATAGGATGTCGTGTCCTTGGTTCCAAGAACCGTGACATCATATTTTCTCGCCATCTCCAGACATTCCGGCATTGGCTGGAACCCGCGCGCAAAAATGAGCGCCGGGCACTTGTAGGACAAGAAATGGTCAAAGATGATGAGCCGCTCCTCCGGCGAAAGCTTCTGCAGATAGGCGGTCTCCACCGTGCCGCAGACGTATACACGCATGGGCTCATAGTGATCGAAGAAGCCAGCCAGGTGCAGGCCGGGACGGCTGATGTCGTCTACTGTGACGTGGATTTTCTCAAAATCCGTGGATTTATTAAAAAAGTCAAGCTTGAACTCCGCAACGAGCTCTGAAAGCAGGACGGTATACGTATTGGTCATGCTGTCACCTCTTTTAGTAATGCTTGCGTCAGCTGACAAGGACACGCGCGCTTGTCAACTGACACTTTGATTATACCCGCTTTCCCCCGGTTTGGCAACCTTGAAATTCCCTCTTAAATTTCTGATAGTTTTTTCATTTTTCATGAAAAAAGTGCTTGCAATTTGTGCATTCTTCTGCTAATATATTTGTCGGCGCTTTGTTAGTGCTTTTGAAATGATTTTCCAACGGCAAGGAGGTGCAGCTGATGGCAAAATGCGATATCTGCGGCAAGGGCGTGACATTCGGTATCAAGGTCTCCCAC
>CAKUAM010000141.1 GCA_934636305.1 uncultured Oscillospiraceae bacterium | reverse complement strand
GGATCAGAGACATCGTTTGCGATGGCTCATTCTGGTGCGGCCGTTTCTGACGCGCCGCCGGAGGCATAGGAATTGGCTCAATCATGCAAGCCGATACTTCTCGTCAAAGCAATTGTAATCAATCAAAAAATCATTGCTGTCGTTTTTGACATTATCAAGATACCTGTGCAGATCAATGCGGTCATTTTTCATATCCAGCAGACAGCCGGCAATGTTGGAACAGTGATCTGCCACGCGCTCAAGATTGGTAAGCAAATCAGACAGCACAAAGCCGGCAGCCAGAGAGCATTCGCCGCGCTGCAGACGCGCAATATGGTTCGTGCGCAGCTCGTCCTTGCGGTTGTCAATAACCTGCTCAAGCGGCTCAACCTTGCGGGCCAGCGACAGATCATCCTGCAGAAATGCGCGGCTGGTCAGATCCACAATCTCACCGACGGCATTCAGCATGGTCTGCAGCTCCTTTTTTGCAGAGGCAGTGAATTGCACGTCCTTTTCGCGCAGCTCTTCGGCAGATTCGATGATATTGACAGCATGGTCGGCAATGCGTTCAAAATCGCCGATCAGGTGCAGCAGCTTGGACGATTCCACACTGTCCTGCTCGCTCATGGGCTGCGTGGCAAGATGAACGAGGAAGGTGCCAAGCGTATCCTCATACCGGTCGGTATCGTCCTCACGCTTACGGACGGAGGCGGCAAGCTCCGGGGTATAGTCCAGCACAGCCTGCAGGCTTTCATGCAGGGCAAGCTCTGCGTCGGCGGCCATACGCTTGGTCAGCTCCTCGCTCTTTACAAGCGCGATTGCCGGTGTGGCAAACAGGCGCTCGTCGAGCTCTGCAGTGCTGCCGTTTGCGGCCGAATCCGGGACAATGGCGCAGGCGAGCTTTTCCAAAAGGCTGCAGCAGGGGAGCATGAGAAGCGTACAGAGCACATTGAAGATGGAATGGATGATGGCAATATAAAACGCGTCAATCGGCTGCGAGACGAAGGCAAAATGGAAAATGGCGTTGGCAATCAGATAAACGCACAGCCAAACGGCAGTGCCGAGGACGTTGAAGCACAGATGGACAACGGCGGCGCGGCGTGCATTCTTGCTTGTACCGACGGAGGAGAGAAGCGCGGTGACGGTTGTGCCGATATTCTGACCCATGATAATGGGGATAGCCGCGCCGAACGATACTGCGCCGGTGGAGGAAAGCGCCTGCAGAATACCGACGGAGGCCGACGAGGACTGTACGATACCGGTCAGAATCGCGCCGGCAAGAACGCCAAGCACCGGATTGGAGAACATCAGAAACAGCTGGGAAAAGTTCGGATCATTGCGCAGACCGGACACTGAGCCGGACAGCGACTCCATACCGAACATCAGCGTGGCAAAGCCAAGCAGAATCATACCGGTGTCCTTGCGTTTTCCCTTGCCGGTCAGATAGAAGATGATGCCGATGACGGCCAGAATGGGGGTAAAGGATGACGGCTTGAGCAGCTGGATAAACAGGCTGTCGCCGCTGATGCCGGAAAGCGAGAGCAGCCACGCGGTGACAGTGGTGCCGATGTTGGCGCCCATGATGACCGGGATAGACTGCTTGAGGCTCAGAAGCCCGGAGTTGACAAAGCCGACGACCATGACCGTCGTTGCCGAGGATGACTGAATCACAGCTGTGACGGCAAGACCCGTCAGCAGGCCGGAAAACTTTCCGTTTGTGAGCTTGGCGAGAATGGCCTTCAGGGAGCTGCCGGCGCGCTTTTCCAGCGCCGTGCCCATCAG
Organism: uncultured Oscillospiraceae bacterium; assembly: GCA_934636305.1. Lineage (GTDB taxonomy): Bacteria > Bacillota > Clostridia > Oscillospirales > Oscillospiraceae > CAG-170. The sequence goes on along the minus strand of CAKUAM010000141.1, from coordinate 855 downwards.
GCTCATGCCGAATAAGAACAGGCTGAGAGAACCCAGCATGGTCAGTACGTTAAAAATTGTCATGTCCACAAGACTTCCTTTCCATCATTCCAATTGTTTGATACAATTTTAAAAGCGGAATGTGAAAAGTGCGTCCATGGCTATGTTAAATTTTTCTCTTTTTTAAAGCAAAATGTTAAATTTATGAGAAATCTGTCTAAAACCAGGAAATATCAGACAGGTAAAGCCCTTGCGAAATAACTGCTGCGAAAACAAGAAGGGGGCAAAAGCCCCCTTCCCGTTCACGGATAGAGATTTCTGAATGGGTAAGCGCCGGAGAGCTGGCCTATGGGGGCTATTTCGTCCGGCTGCAGCTGGTGCAGCTGTCGGCAGGCGAGATGCAGGGCTCATTTTTTCCGGGGAAGAACGCATCCATCGGAAATTCAATCTGGCTGAACACGTCGCAGGGGCTTTCCGTGCTGGCGCCGCCGACCGGCGGGCAGGTCTTGGAAGGAACGCAGTAGTCAAAGGTCGGGATGAGCAGCTGCGTATCGCGCTCAAGACGGACGATGGAAAACTGGCCGATGGTAACGAGCAGACGCTTGCACTCGCCGGTCAGCACCAGCGGCTCGTCGAAGCAGCCGAGCAGCGCCGCGTCAATCTCCGGCGCTGTCTCATTCTGGCAGCAGCATGTGCACGACTCTGCGACGCGCGAGCCGAGGATGATGGGATCGACCGTCTCAGCCACGGCCTTCGGCAGGGAGGCGGCCTGCAGGGACTTTTTGCAGAGGCAGCTCAGATCGTCGCGGCTGGAAAAGACGCGCGCACATGTTTCACCGGCGAACAGCACCAGCCGATTGGAGAATACGGCAAGAC
>CAKUAM010000140.1 GCA_934636305.1 uncultured Oscillospiraceae bacterium | reverse complement strand
GGTCATGGGAATTGTGAGAAAGTAAGATGGACACGGCGACACCCTCCTATGGGCCGCCGTGGGGTTACTGAATATCAAAAAGAAACGGCGGCTCTGAAAATCAAAGCCGCCGTTTCATATAGGCGTGGTGATAGTGCTGCTGTACGACGGCTTTTTTTCTTTTGCCGTCGTGCGGCAGTTAAATGGTTTGTTTAGTTATGGCTTTCAACAGTTTCTTTTGGGCGTCGTTAAAGCAAGCTGGGACTGCCTTGCAGAAACCGCTCCGGTTTTCTTGGACCTTTCCCGTGCATACACAAACCGGCGCGCTGCAATGCGGCGCGCCGGTTTGTCTGGATTTTCAGTTGAAGCTTCCCAGCTGCTTGCCGGAGAGCACGTGGAAATGAATATGGTGAACCGTCTGCCCGGCAAGCTCTCCCACATTCGTGACCACGCGATAGCCATCAGCAAAGCCCATTTCCTTTGCAAGCTTTGCAATGACCGAATAGATATGGCCACTCACGGCCTCATTCTCCGGCGTGACCTCCGCGGCCGATGCAAAATGCTGCTTCGGAATCACAAGAAAATGCATCGGTGCAAGGGGACTAATATCCTTGAACGCGTAGCACAGCGCATCCTCATACACCTTGGTTGACGGGATCTCCCCCGCAATAATCTTACAAAACAGGCAATCAGTCATGATCCGTTCCTCCTTATTTTGTATGCCCCGCAACGTAATCGTCCACAGCCGCCAGCGCATCGTCGACCTTCAGCGCATTCGTGCCGCCGCCCATTGCGGAATCCGGCTTGCCGCCGCCCTTGCCGCCGACAATCGGCGCAATCGTGCGGATGATATCACCGGCCTTGATGCCGCGCGCCACAGCCTCCTTGCCGCAGACTGCCAGCAGCGTCACCTTCTCACCGTTAACCGTGGCAAGCACTGCAACGGTGTTGGGATCCTTATCGCGCAGGAAGTCGCCGAGCTTACGCAGATCGTTTGCCTCCATGTTGTCCCGGCTGGCTGTCACAACCTTGAGGCCAAGCACATCCTTTGCCGCGAAGATCAGGTTCTCCACATCGCCGGCAAACATCTTGTCCTTCATCTTTTCGATGGTCTGGTGCAGCTCACGGATTTCATTCATGCTGCTCTGCGCCTTGGCAATGAGCTCCATCGGCGTGGTCTTGAGCATCTCTGCCGCCTTCAGAAGGCGCATGTTCATTTCGTCCACAAGATTGAGGAACGCCTCACCCGTCACAGCCTCAATCCGGCGTACGCCGGAGGCGACAGAGGATTCACTCACAATGCGGAACGGGCCAACCTTGGCCGTGTTGCTCACATGCGTGCCGCCGCAGAGCTCAATGGACTTGCCGCCCATGTTGACCACGCGGACAACATCGCCATATTTCTCACCGAACAGCGCAATGGCACCGAGCTTCTTCGCCTCGTCGATGGACATTTCCTTTGTTTCAACGTCCATACCGTCGAGAATCATTTCGCTGACCATGCGGCTGATCTTCGTCAGCTCCTCGGCCGTAACAGCGGAGAAATGCGTGAAGTCGTAGCGCAGGCGATCCGGCTCAACCAGAGAGCCCGCCTGATGGGCATGCTCGCCCAGCACGGCGCGCAGCGCGCAGTCGAGCAGGTGCGTCGCCGAGTGCGCACGCATAATGGCCTTGCGGCGCGTTTCATCAATTGCAGCAGTCACAGTATCGCCAACTGCCAGCGAGCCGGAGGTCAGCTTGCCATAGTGCATAAACTTGCCGCCCTTGTTCTTCTGCACATCGGTGACGGTAAATTCAGCGGTTTTTGTGCGGATGACGCCATGGTCTGCAACCTGGCCGCCCATCTCCGCGTAGAACGGCGTCTGATCGAGCACAACAATGGCATCCTGTCCGGCTGTGATCGCACCCTGCAGCTCCTCATCGGCGACAATGGCAACGATCTTGCCCTCTGTCTGCATGTTGGTATAGCCGATGAACGTGGTGGCCGGGATTTCCTTGCCAAACTCCACGCCGGCCCAGCCCAGATCGCCAAGCGCCTTTCTTGCCTCTCTTGCACGGACCTTCTGCTCCTGCATGAGCTGCCGGAATGCGTCCTCGTCGACCTGCATGCCTTCCTCGGCGACCATCTCACTCGTCAGGTCAATCGGGAAGCCGTAGGTATCATACAGCTTGAAGGCGTCCGCGCCGGAGAATACCGTCTCCCCCTTGGCCTTGTGGCCGGCCAGCATGTCAGAGAAGATCTTCATGCCGCCATCGATGGTCTTGGCAAAGTTTTCTTCCTCGGTGCGGATCACGCGGGTGATATACGCCTGCTTCTCGCGCAGCTCCGGATACTGGCACTCATTCTCATGCACAACCGTATCAACCACGCGGTACAGGAAGGGTTCACTCACGCCAAGCAGCTTGCCATGGCGCGCGGCGCGGCGCAGCAGACGGCGCAGCACATAGCCGCGGCCCTCGTTCGACGGCAGGATCCCATCACAGATCATGAACGTGGATGAGCGGATATGGTCCGTAATCACACGCAGCGAAACATCCGTCCTGTCAGACTCCTCATAGTGTGCGCCGGTGATCTCCGAAACCTTGTTTGTGATGTTCATGACGGTGTCAACGTCAAACAGCGACGCAACATTCTGGCACACGCAGGCCAGACGCTCGAGGCCCATGCCAGTATCGATATTCTTCTGCTTGAGCTCGGTGTAGTTG
>CAKUAM010000139.1 GCA_934636305.1 uncultured Oscillospiraceae bacterium | reverse complement strand
GCTCCCACGAGGAGATGAGTCAGAATGCCCGGACGGCCTTGGACGCTCCTGCCCACACCGGGAGCCGAGAGACACCAAGGGGGAAGTGCGCCCTTTTCGCGTCTGTACGGCTCGCGTAGGCGGGCGGGTACAGACGTTTTTTTCATGCAAAAGGAGGAAGAAAAGATGAAAAAACGGGTGATCTCTCTGCTGCTGGCGCTTGTGCTGGCGGTCAGCCTGCTGCCGACCGCGGCATGGGCGGCGGATGGAACAGACATAAGTGCGCTGCCGGAATTTTCTGAAGAGGCAGACACGAGCACAGCCCAAAAGTTCAAGATCAGTTCTGCCGATAGCTTGAAAGCGTTGGCAAAGGCGGTGAAGACGGATAATGGTAATGGCGCTTATAATCTGAAAGGGCTTACTTTCTATCTGGCAGATGATATTATGTTGAGCGGCAACTGGGACCCAATCAGCGACGTCGAATATCCTACCGACGCTTTTGCCGGAACGTTTGACGGCAACGGGCATACGATTAGTGGATTAAATGGGTCTAACGGACTGTTTGGATTTGTGAATGGTGCAACGATCAAGAATCTGAAGGTAGAGGGCACGATCTCTGGCTCCACCACTGGTATCGGCGGTATTGTTGGAAAAACGCAAGGACCTGTAACAATTGATAATTGTGTGTTTTCAGGAAAAATTTCTGCAAGCTATACAGAAACAACAAAGGCTAATGGTATAGGAGGCATTGTTGGTCGTGTTAATAATGGCACATTAAAAATTTCCAACTGCATGAATATAGGAGACGTTCAAGCAACGGGAACTTGTGGTCGAAATGGCATGATTCGTGTTGGCGGCGTTTTGGGACTCTCCGCTAAGAGTGGCACCATAATTAAAAGCTGTTATAGTTCTGGAACCATTTCTGACAAACCATGTGGCGGCATTACAGGAGCTTTAACAAATAGTGGGAGCAAAATAAAGAACTGCTGTTGGACGCAACCGGACGAAGGAAACGGGATTGGAAGCGGTTCGCTTATCGATAGTCGTAAGGTCACATCCGCTACGGACGCTCTTGCTATACTCGGCGACGCCTTCACCATGGACGACTCCGGCAATGTCATTCTCAAATGGGAAGCCGGCAGTACTCCGGCAGAAAAGAACCCGCGCATCTCCATCTCCGGCAACCAAACCATCTGGACAGTCGCGGGCGGCAAGAACGTTACGCAGACCACGCTGACGGTTTCCTACGCTGACATGGAGGGCGAAAAACCGGCAGTCACTTGGAACTATCCGGCAGAATCGGACGCGGCCGTGTTTACTGAGGCCGATGGTGCGCTGGTCGTAAACGCCTTGGGCAAAACGGGCGGTACGGAAAAGGTAACGGCTTCGGTCCAATACAACGAGAACACCTATGAAGCGGAATGCACGATCACAGTCATTCCGTATATCACTTATGTCGATATCGTCAACCTGGAAAACGGTGTTATCGCCCCGGGACAGACGGTAGAAGCACAGGTATCCGTAGGCGGCAAGCCGTATCTGGCCAGCTATCCGGAGTTGAAGTATCAGTGGTGGTATTACGATACAAGCACAGGAAACGCAGACAAAATCAATAATGCAACGGAGAAAAGCTATACCATTCCGGAGACCTACGCATATAATCGTATTCAGGTAGAGGTCACCTGTAATGGCGTAACTGTAAGTGCGCACGATAATCATAAAACTGCTGAGGTGCTGTCCGGCGACGACGCTCTTTTGGCGTTCGATAAGGCCGCGCTGACGCTGGAAAAGCTCGGCGTGTCCTCGACCACCATCACGGAAGATACGAAGCTGAATTTGCCAAGCGAAGGCGAAAACCATTCAAGGATCACTTGGGAGAGCAGCGACCCGTCCGTGATCGACCCGATGACGGGCAAGGTGACTCTGCCCGCCGAGGGCGAGCAGAAAGTTACCCTGACGGCAAATCTCACGCTCAATGACAGCACAGGCAAGCTGCCGCGCGAGTTTACCATTAAGTCCAAGGCCGCGCAGGCGGTCGACGCGGACAAAGAAACGCTGGAAAAAGCAGCGAAGGCCCTAAGCGTCCTTTATCCCACGTTCGGCAAGGACAGCAACGTGCAGACGATGGTGGAGACACGGCTGGCGAAGGAATTTCCGGATGTCGGCGTGAAATATACGGGAAAAACGCCGATGAGCGCGACTGAAAATGAGGCGCACTCCGATATTTCCGACAACGGCAATATCACCTACTTCTATGACGACCCCAACAAAACGGTCAATGAGCGCACACAGTGGTTCGACACCTACAAAGCGTATTTCACGCTCACCTGCGGCAGTGAGACGCAGGAGAATGTGGCGGTCCCCGTCACGGTTTACTGGGATGTGAACAAGGTCTGTCGCGTTATGACCGAGGAAGTCCTTGACCGTGTCACGCTGCCCGAGCTGACCGAGGGAAATTTGAACCTGCCGACAGCGGTGGAGGGCAAGCAGTGGACGAAGATCGTGTGGACGAGCAGCGACCCCGGCATCATTTCCAACGGCGGAGTGGTCACGCGGTCGGCAATCGACCGTCAGACGGTCTTGACCGCAGGCTTCACCTTCCAGCGCACAAATGACGTGACCGGTAACGAACAGCCCATCGTGCTCTATAAGGTGTTCGAGGTCACGGTAAAGGGCAACGCAGATGCTGCCGACCGCGCGGCACTTTAT
>CAKUAM010000138.1 GCA_934636305.1 uncultured Oscillospiraceae bacterium | reverse complement strand
ACAGGTAATATACCGTTGATTATAAACATTTATAAAGAAATCATGTGAAGCAAATCCATCTTTCCACTTGACTCCATCCAGGCCAGTACGCATGATATAAACGTAAATTCTTGATTTATTTGTGAGTTAACGATAATCCAGCAAGCGTCTCTATTCCCAGCCCGGGTGCCAGGTTCATCATGAGGTTCTTCTATGCCGAAGCCAACGTGGAAAGACATTGCGCAGGCGGCCGGCGTATCTGCCATGACCGTATCCAAAGCGCTCAACGGAAAGCCCGGCGTTTCTGAGGATCGCCGCAGGGAGATCTGTGAGGTTGCCGGGCGTATGAACTACGCGCCCAATCTGATTACAAAGAGTCTGCGCGTGGGCGAGACAAAACCCATCGGCGTCACAAATCACGGCTGCAGCATCATCCTTGCAAACACCGACCACCACCCGAGCGTGAGCTTCAAGCCATCCGCATGCTGCTGAGCAAACAGATCGACGGTCTGATTCTGGTCGCACCCACGCTCTGCACAGATGCGCACAGCGCGAAAAGGCCCGCTGTCCGGGGGCGTTGGCAGCTTTCAGATACACCCTAAATAGCTCTGGCATTCCGTTCATCTTTTTGATGCGCAAAAACGACCATTCTGAAATCGACACTGTAATCAACGACAATTATCTTGGCGGCTACCAAAGTATCGCGCATCTGGTCAGTGAAGGCTGCCGCAGCTTCCGGATTCTTTCGCCCTCCAATTCCCAGAGCAGGCAGGAGCGTGAAAAGGGCTATTGGCAGGCATTCTCCGATTTTGAAATTTCTGCCGTGCAGATGCAGTTTCACGCTGTCACGCCGTTTATTGAGAACGGCTATGCCGCTGCAAAGCAGGCTTTTGTCGCAGGGCGTGCACTTTGACGCGCTGGTCTGCGGCTGTGATACCGTCGCCACCGGCGCAATGGATGCGCGATTGGAGGCCGGTGTAAAAATTCCAGCGTCGGTCCGCCTGATCGGCTATGGCGGCATCGACCTTGCGCGCTATCTGCGCATCCCACTCTCAACCATGGCGCAGCCGCTGTATGCCATCGGTCTTAGCGGCATTGAAATTCTGCTTGACCGCATTCTTTTCCCGCAGATGCCAGTGAGAAAGCTTGTGCTGAAAAGTGAGCTTGCCGTCCGCCAATCCACACACGCATAATTTTGTCTGAAAGGAATATCCACTATGACGCTTCGAGATACCGCCAATCAGATCATCACCAGTGCAATCCGCGCTGTCCAGCCGGATGCCGCCGTTCAACGTGCGCTTACAGAGTTCTCCTGCACAGGACGCGTTGTCCTCATTGCCATCGGCAAGGCCGCGTGGTCGATGGCAAATGCCGCATATCAGGTTCTCGGTCAAAAAATATCTGCCGGCGCGGTCATAACAAAATACGGGCACAGTCAGGGGGCCATCGGCAGCCTGCAGATCCTCGAGGCAGGACACCCGGTACCTGACGAAAACAGCGTGCGCGCAGCGCAGACCGCGCTGGCGCTGACGGAGCAGCTCTCACCGGAGGACTGCGTACTGTTTCTCATCTCCGGCGGCGGCTCCGCGCTGTTTGAGTCCCCGCTTGTGACGCTTGCGGAGGCGGAGGACATCACAAAGCAGCTGCTTGCCTGCGGCGCGGATATCGTGGAGATGAACACCATCCGCAAGCGTCTTTCCGCCGTCAAGGGCGGACGCTTTGCGCTCCACTGCCAGCCCGCCTCCGTTTATTCCATCATTCTGTCCGATATCATCGGCGACCCGCTGGACATGATTGCTTCGGGCCCTGCCTATCCCGACGGCAGTACCTGTCAGCAGGCATTGGCCATTGCCGAAAAATACAAGCTTCGTTTGTCAAATGCGGCAAAAGCGTGCCTTGCGCAGCAGACGCCTAAAACGCTTTCGAATGTCACGTCCCACGTGACCGGCAGCGTTCGCGAACTCTGTACTGCTGCCGAGCAGGCCGCACAGTCGCTCGGATACACCTGCATTCGCCTGACCGACTGTTTGTGCTGTGAGGCGCGCGAGGCCGGGCGCTTCCTTGCAAGCATTGCAAAATCGCATGCCGGCACGGCGCGTCCGCTCGCGTTTCTGGCAGGCGGTGAAACCGTCGTCCACCTGACCGGCCATGGGCGCGGCGGCCGCAATCAGGAGCTTGCGCTTGCCGCCGCAGAGGGCATTGCCGGTCTCTCGCAGACCGCTGTGTTTTCTTTTGGCTCCGACGGCACCGACGGTCCAACGGACGCGGCGGGCGGTTACGTCGATCAGGACAGCTTTGCCGCCTTGCAGGCAGCCGGAATAGACCCCAGCGATGTTCTGCAGCAGAATGACACCTATCCTGCCCTTACAAGAATCGGCGGACTGATTATGACCGGTCCCACTGGCACGAATGTCAATGATCTGGCCGTTCTTCTGCTTGCGCGCTGACTTCCTGACATTTTTTAAAATTACCCGGCTCCATCGCACCGTCCAAACGGTGCGATGGAGCCGGGTTTTCCTATGTCAAAGGGCGGCTTTTTTCGCAGCAGACCTCGCGCCGTATACGCGCTTGGAATGATAAAAAACGAAAAAGGTCGCATTCGTGCTCTGCTTCTGGAAAAACAAGGAAACTCTTGTTTTGTGGGATTCATTTCATTGTGTCATATTCTGTGATGCGCAGAGTGCTATCCGTGCGATACCAGATGATTCTGGCAAAAATCATGTCTGAAACTGAGCGTGTAATCCACGGGAATTTTACGAAGCTTAGCGTGATTTTTTAGTTTTTGCAAAAAATGAAAAATCCCTGAAACCATTTGAACAGCACCCCACTTGTTAGACAGTATGATATACTATCTAACAAGTGGGGTGTTTTGCTATGCCAAAAGGAGTACCAAACAAACGATATA
>CAKUAM010000137.1 GCA_934636305.1 uncultured Oscillospiraceae bacterium | reverse complement strand
TCAGGTAGAGCTGATCGGGATACTGCGTGGCGACTTCCTTCAGGTAGTCGGGCATCTGATAGGTGCCGCAGATGACAAGATCATAGTCGCCGGACTCGGAGACATCATACAGCGTGGACAGCCACTTCGGCTGATCCTCGTCGGTGCCGCCAAGCTCGATGGTGGTGCAGTTAATGCGGCCAGCTGCCTTCAGTTCGTCCAGACCGGCCTGTGCGGAGTCGAAGAAGGACTTGTCGCCCAGGTTACCGTTGACGATGTAGACAACGTCATAGACCTTGCCGTCCTCTGCCGGCTGGGCAGCGGTCTCGGTATCGGTTGTTTCTTCGGGAGCAGTGGTTTCTTCCTGTGTGGTGTCTGCGGTGGTCGTAGTCTCAGCAGGAGTGTCCGTGTTGGAATCGGTCTTGGATGCGCAGGCGGCCAGACCGAGGACCATGATTGCTGCAAGCAGCAACGCGATGAGCTTTTTCATGTTTTTTCCTCCATCATGTTCAAACTGTATAATTTGGGCGTGGAAAATATCCATCCTTATTGTACAGTACCACGAACGACGTGTCAATGATTTCGGCCCCGGGAAATAAAAAAAATTGCAGATTGGCAAAAAAAATTTGGGGTCTGCCGGAACCGGCAGACCCCAAAAGATCAATCGTCAACCTTTTCTGCGTCGATGATATTGCCATCAACATACATGTGCAGCTTTTTCCGTGCCTCACGGATGCGGCCGGAGAACACAGCTGTTGCAATCACGTCAAACACGCCGTCAACAATCAGCGAAATGCCGGCCAGCAGCATGACGGAGGCAAACTTGCCGAACAGCACGACACAGCCAAGCGCGATGGTGATGAGCGCCAGCGTCACAAGCACCCACCAGCCGGAGAGCTTTGCGCGTGCGCAGTCGATGCCGTCCTGCAGCGTGGTCATGCCGTCGATGACGAGGAAAATACCGAAAATTACGGTAAGCAGGCCCTGAATGATCTCCGGGCGCAGCAGACAGAATACGCCGCATACCAGCAGCACGATACCGGAGACGAGCGCATAGGAGCCAAACAGCCGGCCGGAGGCCAGGTAGCTCACCAGCGCGGCAAGACCTGCCGCAAGGAGCAGAATGCCGGCCACATAGCAGATAACGTTGGCCGAGGCCTGCGGCGTCAGAATAAACAGGACGCCGAGCAAAATGGCGCTGAAGGCAGTGATGAGACTGCGCCATTTGAGACATTTAAAGTATTTACGGATGGATTCCATAGAAAAGACTCCTTTCGGTGGATACACCGATACATTGTAAAACTATTATGTAAGAGAGAGCAGAAAAATACAACGGTTAAAATAGAAAATTTGCTTAAAAATTTACATCTTGCTCCTGCCTCCGGCGGCGCATCAGAAGCGGCCATGACAAAGCGCGCTGCCGGAGGCTGAAATGCTGTGAATATTCAAAATCTGAGGGAGCGGCGGCTCCCTCAGATGGATTCTTTTAGTGGCTGTTCCAGTACTGCGCGGCATCGGGCAAGGCCGCGCTTGCCGCCAGCAGCATCCTTGCCGCCTCCCGATGCGTCAGCGGCTCGGTATAATCACCGGCTGCAAGCGGAATCCCGGCGGAACTCAGTGCGCTCACCGCGCTTTCGGCCCAGGCCGGGATGGCGGACGCATCACTTGCGGCAAACACTGCAGTCTGCCCGGGCAGACGCAAAAATTTCTGCAGCATGACTGCAGCCTCGGCACGGCTGAGGCTGTCCTCGGCGCGGAAAACGAGCCCGGCCTCTGTTTTGTCGCCGGTGATGAGCCCGCTTTGATAGGCGGCAGAGAGATACGGCTGCTGCCAGACGGGTGTTTCCAGCTCATCGACAAAGCCCGTCGTGACAGTGGTGTCAGACTGCTCCAGCCCGGAGAGCTTCATGCACATGATGAGAAATTCCCCGCGGCTAACCGCGCTGTCCGGCTCAAAGCAGAGGTTGCCGGCGATGGTGCGGCCAGAGTACAGGTCATTTTCGCGCAGCCACATGGCGGCAAAGGCGTCCGTGTCGCCGCTCATGTCCTGATAGGTTGCCTTGTCGGTGGGCTTCAGGATCCGGATTTTGACGCAGGCCTCGTTGGAGACATTTCCGGCAGGATCCGTTGCGGTGTAGACAAAGCTATCCCTGCCGACCTTGTTTTTTTCCGGCGTGTAGGTGAAGCTGCCGTCGTCATGCAGCTCGACCGTGCCGCGCTTCGGCGCCTTGACCAGTTGATAGGTGAGCTTGCTGTCCTCCTGATCGCTGGCGCAGAGCGTACCGGAGTTGGCGATGTTTTTATACGTTTCCAGTGTTCCGTCGGTGCAGACCGGGGCCGTGTTGGTGCCGGAAAGAATCTGCAGATCCAGCGTGACTGGCTCAGCAAGCTCACCGGAGCGGATGGGGCAGTAGACAAGCGCGCATGCGGCCTCGCCCATGCAGACCGGCTGCAGCGTCATCCGTTCCAGCGCGGCCAGCGGCAGAATATCCCCGCGGCGCAGTACGCGGCTGCCAATGCGCAGCTCCGCTTGATACGAGGGCGGGACGTCAGAAATGTAGACGCCCTCCAGATTGCCGTCTGCCGTGAAGTCGGCGGCGGTGAACTGATATGCAGAGGTGTAATCGACGCGGACCTGCGCAGCCATGGCGGGCAGGCAGAGCGCAAGCAGCAGCGTGCATGCGAGAACAGCACGCAGAAGATGGGTGTGGTGTTTCAAGAAGAAGAACCTCCTTTAAGTTTGTTCGGAGGTAGTTTCTGCGCCGGGCGGGAATATTATACAGGCGATAAAAAAATTCCCGGGCGGACAGAAAATTCTGTCCGCCCGGAACGCATATTTCAAGCCTGAGGGGGATGAAACAAGGGGATACAAAAATACAAGGAACTTACTATATTCACTATATAAC
>CAKUAM010000136.1 GCA_934636305.1 uncultured Oscillospiraceae bacterium | reverse complement strand
CTGATGCGCTGCATCGGCACCTACGACTATTTCAAAAAGCATCCCGATCGCGCCGTTAACTGCGGCGTTGCCGAAGCCAATATGGCGGGCGTGGCGGCGGGACTGAGCGCCGCCGGCTTCAAGCCCATCGCCCATACCTTCGGCCCCTTTGCCTCCAGAAGGTGCTTTGACCAGGTGTTCCTCTCGGCGGGCTATGGGGATAATCCCATCACGATGATCGGCAGCGACCCCGGCGTATGCGCCGCCTTCAACGGCGGCACCCATATGCCCTTTGAGGACATGGCGCTGTACCGTGCGATTCCCGGAGCCACCGTTATGGACGTCACAGACGCGGCCATGCTGGAAGACGTGCTGAAGCAGTCGGTGAACCGCCCGGGGGTAAAGTATATCCGTGTGGGCCGCAAAAACAACGCCAGGATGTATGCGGAGGGAAGCCGTTTTGAGATTGGCCGGGCGATTGAACTCCGCGCCGGCACAGACGTGACCCTGATCGCCTGCGGCGTCATGGTGCACGAGGCCATGCAGGCGGCGAACGCATTGGCGCAGATGGGGATTGATGCGGGCGTGGTCGATATGTTCACAGTCAAGCCCCTGGACGAGGAAACGGTGGAACGCTGCGCCAGAGAAACGGGCGCGATTGTGACCTGTGAAAATCACAATCGGATCGGCGGTCTTACAGACGCCGTCGCTCAAACGCTTGCCCTGCGTTGTCCTGTTCCTTTGGAGCATGTGGCGGTAGAAGACGAATTTGGCGAGGTAGGCCCTCAGGACTATCTACAAAAGCGCTTTGGCCTGACGGCAGATCACATTATTCACAAAGCCAGAAAGGTTCTATCCCGCAAGAGATAAGGTATGACAGCGCGAGGCGCTCCGCAAAGGGCGTACCCGCGGGCAAGCGATAGCGCAGGCCGTGGGCGAACGAGGCGAAGGCGGGGCGGGAAAGATATTTTTGCCGTTCCGAAGGCCCGACGCAAAGCTGCGCTCATCTGTCAGCCTCCTACTTGTTCTATGAAACCAGCCAATGGGGTCGGGGGATCCTCACGGTTGCCGCTGGATCAGTCGGCGTCCTGCAGATAAGCGGCCAACGCGCCGGCCATCTTCTTGATCTTTTGTCCAGAAGTGTTGAGCATCAGGTCATAGTTTTCCTTGGCTCCCCATTTCTGACCGCTGAAATAGGCATAGTATTTCGCCCGTTCCTTATCTACTTCCTTCATCTGACGCCTGGTTTCCACATCGGACAGCAATTCATCTGCGGGCTTGCGCTCAATACAGCGCTGCAGCTTGCTTTCTTCGTCCGCATAAACGAAAATGCGGAAAGGTTTCATCTCCCGCAGAATATGATCCGCGCAGCGACCGATGATGATGCAGTCGGACTTTTTCGCCAGTTCCACCAACAGCTTATGCTGCTCCGAAAAAATGGTCATGTTGTGCTGAAATACCGGATCCGGCATGGGATAGAAAGGAAAGGTATGGCCTACATGAATGGGAAAGGATTCCACCGGCTTTTTTTCGCTGATCCGGCGCACATATTCCTCGGAACTCCGGGTGCGTTTGGCGATTTCCGTAACAATTTCCCGGTCGTAGTAGGCGATTTGCAGCTGCTCAGACAGACGGCGTCCCAATTCTCTGCCGCCGCTGCCAAACTCCCGTCCGATGGTGATGATTTTTCGCATCTAACTCCGCTCCTTTCTGAACAATCAAACGGTTTCCGCTGGTTATTTCAAAAGGGAACCAAATTTCGCCTGGATTTGCAGCTTTCCTTTTTTTCAGAGAAACGCTTCAACGTTCACCATCCCTTCGCAGGTACGCCGTAAAGGAGGAGGGATTTCCTCTATACTCATTATATAGAATCTCTGCCGTACCGTCAACCTGCCCTTTTACGGCAAAAACGATTTCCCAAATCGAATCGGTATTTTTTTACAATACAGCGTGATCGACCATCGTGTGGTATTCCAAGTTGACCAACTGACAGGTTTTTCTGGAAATAGCTGGCATTCAGGCGCTCTTACCTTGCGAAGTATCTGAAGATATGTTATGCTCATTTCGTTCACTGAGAATAAACGGAGGGATGGAATGAAAAAAGGAATTGGGCTTGCACTGCTGTGCATGCTATTGCTCTTTAACCTATGGAGCAAAGGAAACGGAGACGCCGGGCCAGATCGAAAGGTTCCCATGGCGACCTTCCTGGGCGGGAACGAAACCGTATCCGAAGTGGTGGAAGAACTCAAAAATGCAGGGCTTTCCAACACAGACGTGTTTCAGAACCGGGTTTTGGATTATGCGGCTACGGCTGGCAAAAACGCCGGGCTTGAGGATGGCTGGATCCTCCCCTCCGAACTCACCGTAGATACGGCGAAATGTATGGATGGGTGGGAAAGCACTCATGATTATTCGGACGCCAACTGCAGAATGACGGCTTTCCTGCTGCTGGAGGGCTTGATAACTGCCGAACGTGTGGAAGAAACATATACTGGAACTTATCTGATGTTTGACATGGAAGCGATTGATGCAACTGAAAAATACGAACGAATAAAAGAAAACAGAGCGCTTTTTACTACACTTTTCGGCGACAAAACCGTACCGGAGGGAAAGAAGCCTCAAAACATATATTCGGAAGCCTGGGAGGAGTTTGGACTGAAGGTTCACAGCAATCAGGTTTCCATGCTTAGCCTTGTCATCTATGATCCGTATTTCCAAACAACTTTCGTGGGTCATACGGGCGTTCTTCTAAACTGCGGGGATCATATGCTTTTTATAGAAAAAATAGCGTTTGAGCAACCATATCAGGCGACGAAAATTTACGACCTGACCGAATTGCTGGATATGCTTTCCCAAAGGTCGGAATATTTTGGCGAAGAAGAAGAGCCAGGCCCCTTTGTTTATATCAACGGAGAATATATCGGAGAATTGAAACCTCACGAGAATAACGCGTTTGCTGTACGGAAATGATGTGAACATTTAGCTTTCGGTTCCCGCACTTTTGTTCCTCCTGAAAGCTTTTTATATCGCTTTACGCAAACCCACAAACGTTACACCGAGTAACCG
>CAKUAM010000135.1 GCA_934636305.1 uncultured Oscillospiraceae bacterium | reverse complement strand
CTGTGACGCTGCCGATGCTGACGCATCTGCGCCGCGCGGGCTTTAACCGTATCTCCATCGGCGTACAGTCCGACGATGATGCGCAGCTCAAGGCGCTGGGACGCCCGCATAATTACCGGCAGGCGCAGCAGGCTATCTCGCTTTCCCGCCGTGCGGGCTTTGACAATGTGTCGGTTGATCTGATGTTCGGCCTGCCCAATCAGTCGCGCGAGCAGTGGATGCAGACGCTGCGCAATGTCATTGACCTCAAGGCGGATCATATCAGCTGCTACGGGCTGAAGGTCGAGCCCGGTACGAAGCTCTGGTCCTATCAAGACTGCGCCAACCTGCCGGATGACGATGCGCAGGCGGATATGTATTTCTACGCGGTTGAGACGCTGGAGCAGTTTGGCTATCATCAGTATGAGATCTCCAATTTTGCCCATGACGGCTTTATCTGCCGCCACAACATGAAATACTGGGTGGGCGATGAGTATCTTGGCTTCGGCCCGTGCGCGGCGTCTGACTTTGCGGGCCGCCGGTTCACCATCAAGGCAGATCTGGAGGGCTATATCAAAGGTATCATGGACAAGGGTGCAATTTTGTCAGAGTCGGAGCTTATCCCGCTGCGGGAGCGCGCGGGCGAGTATCTGATGCTGCGGCTGCGCACCGTCGACGGCATTGAAAAGGGCGAATATACCCGCTCGTTCCTGCTGCCGTTTGAGCCGATTGAGGATATCCTGCTGAACCTGCAGGCCAAGGAGCTGGCTGCCATGACCAATGGCCGCTGGCACCTGACACCGAAGGGCTTTATGCTGTCAAATTCCATTCTGGTGGAGCTGCTGGAGGCGCAGCAGAAATCGAAGCCTCTGGCGCAGAAGCGCTGAAGTTCCCGTAAAACAGGCGAAAACGCCCCCGCCGCTGGCCGCGGCAGGGGCATTTTATTGGCGTCAGCTGACGCTATATTTGATACAATCAATAGTCTTGTTGGTGACATTTGGAGTACAGTGTGCTATGATGAAGCAAGCGTCAGCTGACAAGGGCATACACGCTTGCAGGCCACTGAGAAGTGCTGCCTGTGCGCCGGCAATGGTGAAGGAGAAGGAACACATGCATCGAAAGATATCCGCAGTTCTGCTTGCGTTGGTGCTGCTTTTGTGCGGATGCGCAGCAAAGAGCAACGCGGAGAGAGAAAACACATGCACAATTTCCATCTCCTGCGCGTCAATCCTCGATAATCTGGAGCTGTGTAACCCGGAGAAGGTGGAGCTGGTGCCGGAGGATGGCTGGATTCTGGAGCCGGTGCAGGTGCCATTTTCCGGCGGCGAGAGTGCCTTTGACGTGCTGCAGCGCGTGTGCCAGGAAAACAGAATCCATATGGAATTTACGGATACACCGCTGTACAATTCAGCCTACATTGAGGGCATTGGAAACCTCTATGAGTTTGACTGCGGGGAGACCTCCGGCTGGATGTATAAGGTCAACGGCTGGTTCCCGAACTATGGCTGCAGCCGCTGCCAGCTGCAAAACGGGGACGAGATTGCATGGGTCTATACCTGTGACCTTGGCGACGATGTGGGCGGCGGCTACGCAGCAGAGAGCGAATGAAAAACAAAGATGCCTTTTCAGGCTACCATCCGACGATCAATTTCCTGTATTTCGCGCTGGTGCTGCTCTTTTCCATGTGCCTGATGCATCCGGTCTATTTGCTGATTTCCCTGACCGGCGCGCTGACCTACGATATTTACCTGAAAGGCCGGAAAGCAGTACGGTTTGCCGTCATGGGGGTATTGCCCATGGCGGCGCTTGCCGTGCTCGTCAATCCGGCCTTTAACCATGAGGGTGCGACGATTCTGACGTATCTGCCCTTCGGCAATCCCCTGACGCTGGAGTCCATGTTCTACGGCGCGGCTGCTGCAGCCATGCTGGCAAGCGTCGTACTCTGGTTTTCAAGCTACAATGAGGTCATGACTTCGGACAAGTTTGTATACCTGTTCGGGCGTGTGATTCCGGCCCTTTCGCTTGTGCTGTCCATGGCGCTGCGCTTTATCCCGAAGTTCAAGGCACAGATGCAGACCGTCAGCGAAGCGCAGGCGTGCATCGGGCGTGACACGAAAAACGGCGGCGTAATCCGCCGTGTCGGGAACGCTGTCAAAATTTTCTCCATCATGGTCACATGGTCGCTCGAGAACGCGATTGAAACGGCGGATTCCATGCGTTCGCGCGGCTACGGCCTGCCGGGACGCACGGCGTTTTCCATCTATCGTTTTGATGACCGCGACAAAACCGCGCTTGCGTGGCTGATCTTCTGCGGCGTGTACCTTATCTCCGGCTGGATCGCGGGCGGGACGTATTTCCGGTATTACCCGACGGTCAAAGCTGCCGCATGGACACCCATGACCGTAAGCTTTATGCTCGTCTATCTTGCGCTGGTGCTGACGCCGGTGATTCTCGACCGAAGGGAGGACAGACAGTGGAAGTCTTTACAATCCAAAACCTGAATTTTGCGTACCCGGAACAAGCGAAGAACGCAATTTCCGATTTGTCATTGTCCGTCCAATCCGGTGAGTTTCTTGTTCTCTGCGGCCCCTCTGGGTGCGGCAAAAGTACGCTGCTGCGGCAGCTGAAAACCGTTCTCGCGCCGCATGGACGCAGAAACGGCCAAATCCTGTTTGACGGAAAGAATCTCGATGAACTGTCCCGGCGCGAACAGGCAGAAAAAATCGGCTTTGTGCAGCAAAGCCCGGAGAATCAGATCGTCACAGATAAGGTCTGGCACGAGCTGGCGTTCGGCCTTGAATCGCTTGGCTACAACACGCCGACCATTCGCCGCAGAGTCGCTGAAATGGCATCGTTTTTCGGCATCCAGACATGGTTTTATAAGTCCGTCGCGGAGCTGTCTGGTGGGCAAAAGCAGCTCTTGAATCTCGCATCCGTGATGGTGCTCCAGCCGAAGGTCCTGATTCTCGACGAGCCGACGAGCCAGCTCGACCCGATTGCCGCGTCTGATTTTTTAGCCACCCTCGGCAAGATCAACCGCGAATTGGGAACGACCATCCTCCTGACCGAACATCGTCTGGAAGAAGCGTTCTC
>CAKUAM010000134.1 GCA_934636305.1 uncultured Oscillospiraceae bacterium | reverse complement strand
CACCAAACGTAACCAAGCGCCCCTTTTCTCCCCCATCTTTTCCGGCAAGGCGGAAAAGATGGGGCCGCCGGAGGCTGGACAGAGTCGAAACTTTCAGAAATGCACGGTTCATCGCAGGCAGCTTCTGGTGCGAAAGCACCATCAGATATGCTTCCACTTTGCTCCGCCGGGAATATCCGTAATCTCAATCCCCTGTTCCTTCAGCGCATCGCGGATGCGATCCGCCTCGGCAAAGTTCTTTGCCTTCCTGGCGTCATAGCGCGCTTGGATCTGCGCGGTCACGGCGGGATCGTCGCTGCCGTCCTCGCAGAAGATGGAATATGTTCCGGCTGCCGGCTTTTCCGCGGCATTGCGCTTGCGGATCGCATCTGCCTTTTTGCAGAGATCCAGGCTCAGAACCTTGTCAAAATCATCAATCACAAACAATTTCGTTGCGTCGTTTGTCCGATACTTGAGCACATCATACACTGCCGTAATCGCGAGAGACGTGTTGAGGTCGTTGCCAAGCGCCGCGTTGAATTTTTCGCGCAGCGCAGACACAGCGGCCTCGTCAATTTCGCCGTCGCCGGGCTTCAGCGCGGCAATCCTGGCAAGCAGCTTCTGATACGTTCCAGCCGCGTTATCAAGGTTCTCCCACGAGAACACCAGGTTGCGCCGGTAATGGCTCTGCAGGCAGAACAGGCGGTAGCACAGCGGGTCATAGCCCTTCTGCTCCAGCAGAGAGACCGTCAGAAATTCGCCCTTCGACTTGGACATTTTTCCGCTGGCAGTATTCAGATGCATGACGTGCATCCAGTAATTGCACCAGTGGTGGCCGAGATAGCTCTCCGACTGCGCAATTTCGTTCGTGTGGTGCGGGAAGGCGTTGTCGATGCCGCCGCAGTGGATATCCAGATTCTCGCCCAGATATTTGAGCGAAATGCCCGAGCACTCAATGTGCCAGCCCGGATAGCCGACGCCCCACGGGGAGTCCCATTTGAGCGCCTGATCCTCAAACTTGGACTTGGTGAACCAGAGGACAAAGTCGTTCTTGTTGCGCTTGTTGGTATCCTCCTCCACGCCCTCGCGCACGCCGACGGCCAGATCCTCCTCCTTGTGCTCGTTGAAGATATAATACTTTTCGAGCTTGGAGGTATCAAAATAGACGTTGCCGCCCTCAATATAGGCATAGCCGGTATCCAGCAGCTTTGTGATGATCTTGATATACTCGTCAATGCAGCCTGTGGCCGGCTGCACGACGTCCGGGCGCTTGATGTTGAGCTTGCGGCAGTCGTCAAAGAAAGCGTCGGTATAGAACTTCGCAATCTCCATGACCGTCTTATGCTCCCGGCGCGCGCCCTTGAGCATCTTATCCTCGCCCTCGTCTGCATCAGAGGTCAGATGACCGACGTCGGTGATATTCATGACGCGCTTGACCGGGTAGCCGACATAGCGCAGGTACTTTTCCAGCACATCCTCCATGATATAGCTGCGCAGATTGCCGATATGCGCAAAGTGGTAGACCGTCGGCCCGCAGGTATACATTTTGACAAGCTTCGGGTCATTGGGGATAAATTCTTCTTTTTTGTGGGTTGCAGAGTTATACAGATACATGTCCGTTCTCCTTTTGTGTATCAGTGATTTGTTCTTCCAGAATTGCCATCCGGCGCTTGAGCTCCTCAATTTCCAGCATCACGGGATCCGGCGTGTGAATATGGTCCAGTTTGTCGCCGCACAGCCGCACGATCCGCCCCGGCACGCCCACCACGGTTGCGCCCTCCGGCACCTCCCGCAGCACAACAGCATTAGCCGCAATGCGCGCGTTATTGCCCACGCGGAACGGGCCAAGGACCTTCGCGCCGGAGCCAACCATGACGTTGTTGCCAAGCGTCGGGTGGCGCTTGCCGACGTCCTTGCCGGTGCCGCCCAGCGTCACGCCCTGATAGAGCAGGCAATCATCGCCGATCTGCGCCGTCTCACCGATGACAATGCCCGTGCCGTGGTCAATCACAAGTCTGCGGCCGATGGTCGCGCCGGGATGGATCTCAATCCCCGTCCAAATTTTCGACCACTGCGAGATTGCACGGGCAATAAAATAGCAGTGACGTTTATAAAACCAATGGGCAATGCGGTAATCGATGGTCGCGTGCAGACCATTGTACAGCAGAATGACTTCGATGGCAGATCTCGCCGCAGGGTCATTCTTTTTATATGCCTGGATATCCTCCAACAGATGCAAAAACAGTCCTCCTACTTATGCCGGCGCATCTTTGTCAGCATAATAAAAATAAAACCCGCCTCTTGTGCTCAAGAGGCGGGTTCAAAAACTCGCGGTTCCACTCTGATTTCTTACTTCAGGCTTTGACGTAAGCCCATACGGGGTCTCCCCTCGCTCACGAACGCACGTTCCCAAAGCCATGCTCATTTCCGCTTTCAGCCGATGGCGGAAACTCTCTGACAGCACGCTGCCGTGGTACTCTTTTCGGTCAACGCGATATTCATTTTTCTTGGGAAATCATATCATTTGGGAAATGAAATGTCAAGACTTCTTCCCCAAACCAAGGCAGCCCCAGTTTTTGCAGAAATACTCAATCCCGGAATAGACCGTCGTGATGAGAATGACAATGGTCACCACAAGATCCAGCGTCGGCACGCCCGGGATCGCCATCATGGCAATGAGGCCGACCATGGTGCAGGCAGTCTTGATCTTGCCGCTCCACCCGGCGGCAATTACGGTGCCGTTATTGGCCGCGACCATGCGCAGGCCGCTGATGGCAAACTCGCGCGCAATCACAATGAACACGACCCAGGACGGCATCCGGCCCCAGCCGACAAAGATCATCATGCTCGCCGTCACGAGAAGCTTATCAGCCAGCGGGTCCAGGAACTTGCCGAAGTCGCTGACCTGATTGCAATGGCGGGCAATATAACCGTCGAGGAAGTCACTGATGCTGGCAATAACAAACACGGCGAGCGCCGCCCAGCGCATCCAATCGTTTGCCGCGCTGCCGGCAGAAAGCAGCATCAGCACCAGATATACGGGAATGAGAAACACACGCACGAGCGTGATTTTACTTGCTGTCGTCATGATATTCTTCCTCCAGAACGCCGACCAGCTCCCCGTCGTATGTGTCGATCACACGCACAT
>CAKUAM010000133.1 GCA_934636305.1 uncultured Oscillospiraceae bacterium | reverse complement strand
GTTGCACTTTTCCTCAGATCGCTCTGGGCGGGCGTTACCCGTTATCCTTGCCCTGTGGAGCCCGGACTTTCCTCATGCGCGGCCTTTCGGCGCTGCGCCCGCGACTGTCCGGCCCGGTCGATTACATATTGTACGTGATTGTACGGGAAAAGTCAAATGGATTGCAATTTGTTTCATTTGAGAATATAATACACATATCTAGTGAAATAATAAGAGGCTGAAACTATGAATGCATTGGTTGACCAGTATTTTGATGCGCTTCAGGGGAAAACTGCGGCGGTTCTCGGCATCGGGGTGAGCAACCGGCCGCTCATCCGGATGCTGCTTGCGCGCGGCATCCGCGTCGTGGCCTGCGACAAAACGCCGCGGGAGAAGCTTGACGAGGAGGTGCTTGCGCTGGAACAGGCCGGCGCAGAGCTGCATGTGGGCGAAGGATATCTGGACGGCGTGGAGGCGGACGTCATTTTCCGTACGCCGGGCATGCATCCGGATATTCCGGCGCTGCGCCGGCTTCGCGCCTCCGGCGCGGCGCTGACGAGCGAGATGGAGGCATTTTTTGAGGTTTGCCCCTGCCGGATCATTGCCGTAACGGGGTCGGATGGCAAGACCACCACGACCACGCTGATTGCAAAGATTCTGGAGCATGCCGGCCACCGCGTCTGGATTGGCGGGAATATCGGCGCGCCGCTGCTGCCGCAGGCAGACGCGATGCAGCCGGGGGATCTTGTCGTTGTGGAGCTCAGCTCGTTCCAGCTTATGACCATGGAGCGAGCGGCGGATACTGCCGTCGTGACGAATGTAGCGCCCAATCACCTTGATGTGCACAAGGATATGGCGGAGTATGTGCAGGCAAAAAAGCGCGTGTTTCTTGGCCAGGGTGAGGGCGGGAAGGTCGTACTCAATTACGACAACGCCATCACGCGCAGCTTTGCAGCAGAGGCAAAGGGAGAAGTGGAGTTTTTCTCCCGGCAGCAGCGGCCGGAGCACGGCGTGTACCTGGAAAATGGCGTTATCCTGCGCGACGGGAAAAAGATCATGGACGCAGCCGATATCCGCATCCCGGGCGTGCACAACATCGAAAACTATATGGCCGCGGCCTGCGCGGTGGAGGGACTGGCGTCGGACGAGGACATTGACGCTGTTGCACGCAGCTTTGGCGGCGTGGAGCACCGGATCGAATTTGTGCGGGAGCTGGACGGCGTAAAGTATTATAACGATTCCATTGCCTCAAGCCCGACAAGGACCATTGCGGGGCTGCATTCGTTCCCGCAGAAGCTCGTCCTGATTGCAGGCGGCTATGATAAAAAGATTCCGTTTGATGTGCTGGGGCCGGAAATCTGCGCGCATGTGAAGCTGCTGATTCTCTGCGGCGCGACGGCGGAGAAGATCCGTGCCGCGGTGACTGCTGCGCCGGACTATCAGCCGGGCCAGCCGGAGATTGTGCAGGCCGAAACGCTGCAGCAGGCTGTGGCGCTGGCACGGGGGAAAAGCACGGCGGGGGATATCGTGACGCTATCGCCGGCCTGCGCAGCCTTTGACCAGTTCAAGAATTTCATGGTGCGCGGCGAAACCTATAAAAAACTCGTGATGGAGCTGTAACAGGAGAGAAAATATGAAGCTCAGTGAAGTGGCCCGGAAGGGAATTCAGGTAAAGCAGCGGCTGCTGCGTCCATACTGCGCCGCCGTGATTGTGGCGGCGGGCAGCTCCTCGCGCATGAGCGGCACCAATAAGATTCTGGCAAGGCTTGGCGGACTGCCGGTTATTTGCCGGACGGTTGATGCGTTTGACCGGTGCGCCGTGATTGACGAGATCATCGTTGTGACGCAGCGCGAGATGATGGAAAAAATCAGCCGCTACTGCGCAAGCTACAGTAAGGTTCGGATGATTGTCGCGGGCGGCGAGACAAGAACACAGTCAGTTATGGCGGGCGTTGCTGCTGTGTCGGAGCGGACGCAGCTTGTGGCTGTGCATGACGGTGCAAGACCCCTTGTGACGGATGCTGTCATTACAAGGGCAGCAGCCAAAGCAGTCAAATTTGCTGCCGCTGCGCCCGCGGTGCGGGTCAAGGATACGATCAAGGTTTCTACGGACGGTGCCGTTGACGTGACGCCGGATCGCAGCAGCCTCTTTGCGGTGCAGACACCGCAGGTTTTTGACCGGGAGCTGCTGGAGGGCGCGCTGGAAAACGCAGTGCAGAAGAAGCTTTCGATTACGGACGACTGCAGCGCCGTTGAGGCGCTGGGCATGCCGGTGCAGCTGACGCAGGGCGACGAGGAAAACCTGAAAATCACGACGCCTCTGGATCTGGAAATTGCAGAGCTGATCTACAGAAGGAGGCAGGACACATGAGAATCGGGCACGGTTATGATGTCCACCGCCTTGTGGAGGGCAGAAAGCTGATTCTCGGCGGCGTGGAAATTCCGCATGAAAAGGGACTGGACGGGCATTCAGATGCGGATGTGCTGATGCATGCGGTGATGGACGCGCTGCTGGGTGCGGCGGCTATGGGCGATATTGGCAAGCTGTTTCCAGACAGTGACGACCGGTATCTCGGCGCGGACAGCATGGAGCTGCTGCGCGAGGTGCAGCGGAGGCTCACCGCGGCGGGCTACCGGTTGGGAAACCTCGATGCGACGATTCTGGCGCAGCGGCCGAAGCTGGCCCCATATATTGACACGATGCGGCAGAAGCTTGCCGATGCACTGCAGACAAAGCCTGCCAATATCAGCGTCAAGGCGACCACGGAGGAGCATCTGGGCTTTACAGGACGGCAGGAGGGGATTGCCGCGCATGCGGTATGCCTGCTGGAAACGATCTAAAACGACGCGTTTACAGGCAAAAGGAGGAGATTTGATGCGGCTTAAGACTGTCAAGCTGATCCGGTATTATATGTGGGCGGCGGCAGGTGTTTTGGTTCTGGTGCTGGCAATTACGCGGTTGGAGCTTTTTCTGTGGCTGGTTGCCGGCTGGGCGCTGGCGTATGCGGGCTTTGAGCTTGCCTTCTGGCGCTGCCCGGATTGTGGGAGATGGCTGGGCCGGGAGAAAAGGATTGCGTATTGCCCCTACTGTGGAAAAGAATTGGATATATAACTTTTTTCAGTTTTTTCTTTTTGTGGCCCCGAATGATAAGAAACGGATCATCCTTTTCAACCAGCGACGTAGTCGCTGGTTGTTTTTGTGAGATGCCTCCGGCGGGCCC
>CAKUAM010000132.1 GCA_934636305.1 uncultured Oscillospiraceae bacterium | reverse complement strand
GTCAAAAGCCGTCCGAGGGTTCGAATCCCTCCCACTCCGCCATAAGTCCACCGTAATTTTGATAGAATTACGGTGGACTTTTTCTATGCCCGAAAACCGCTTGAAATAAGGCTTTTCGGCTGTTCCGTCATATAACGAACCCCGCTGCAGTGCAACTTATTATCCTACATCAGGGGGGGGATTTTGTCTATTGTCCTGTTTTACTGGTTCTGTTCACAAACTTGTAAGGGGTCTCAACGGAGTGGATATTATGGAGCAAATGAAAAACACAGATCAGCCAAATCAGCAATTTGAACGGATGCTGGCTGTCGCGCGGGAGCGGCTGGCACAGCATGTACCGGCGGACATTGCAAAAAATGCCGGTGTGCAATATAAAAACGGTACATATGTTGTCCCAACGCTTGGGCAGACCGTCGCGATTTTCCGTCCGGACTGCACAATCACACCCAACCTATCCAAGTGGCACGCGCTGACGCTGCTGCATTATCTCGATCTTGCTGACGGCGCAGCGTTCACCGGCAGGACAATCACATTTTCTCAGTACAAGGATGGGCTGGTGCGCGGCAGCGGTTTTGACCGGAACGCGGAGTTGATCGTGCGTCGAGAGCTTGGCGTTCTTCCACCGGCGGAACTGGCGCGCAGGTGCCGGGCGCTTGGTGCGGAGCTGCTGGCTTCCAACGCGGATTTCTGCGCGCGGTTCCCATTTGCGCCGCGCTATCCGGTGTGGCTGAAGATCTGGTTTGCGGATGAGGATTTTCCAGCCTCCGGCCATCTTTTTGTGGAGGAAAGTGCGCCGCATTTTTTGAGCATCGAGGACGCTGTCACCGTCGGTTCGCTGATTCTTGACCAGCTGACAGGTGCGCAGCATTGGACAACGTGATACATATGAAAGACAACTATAAAACAGAGCTGCGGCGGACTTTGCGCAGCCGTATGATCTGGAGCGCCTGCAGCAGATGTACGACGATCTGAGCATGCACGGCGCGTGCCATGATATCGAGTATCAGAGCGTGCTGGTTGGGGATGTCTCCTTGCGGGAGAACGGAGAGCTTGCAATTGTTATTTGCAGGGAATATCAGAACCGGCACATTGGCCGGCGCTGCATTGCAGAAATGCGGAAGCTTGCCAGAGAACAAGGGGTAGATCGTGTGACAGCAAATATCTATTCCTTCAACATGGATCGGGCCGGAGCCTTCAAGACAAGCCTTCTCGCTGCGCTTATGGTGAAGGTCACCTACAGCTTTATCCATACGGGCGCATACAAATCCAGGCTTCTGCAAAAGAAGTTCCAGAAGCAAATGGCGGATCCCAACCCCTATAACCGCGCGTTTGTGGCGATGACGGGTGACGTGCCGTTACGTATGCGATAGAACGTGCCTCCGCAGAAACACCGCCTTTCCGGCATGGGAAGGCGGTGTTTCTCACAAGCGTTATTGGTTTTCTCCGTTCAAAAGCCTTTTGAACAGTGTGGGATACTTGCTTGCGCCGTGGGCAATGCGGCAGACATAGACCGTTCCGGCGGTCAGTCAGTACATGCAGAGATACGTTCCGGCAATCACACAGCGGTATCCGCCGTTTCGAAGCTCCTTTTGCTGGGCGCTTATTCGTAGATTGGGTGTTTTTTCACAAGCTCTGCGACGCAGGCGAGCACAGCCTCCCGGTTGGCGTCAAAGTCGGTTGCGATTTTGTCAATGCAGTCGGCAATAACCGGCATATCCTCGACTGTGAAGCCGCGCGTGGTGCAGGCCGGTGTGCCGATCCGCACGCCGCTGGTGACGCCGGGCTTCTGCGGGTCGTTGGGAATAGCGTTCTTGTTGACGGTGATGTGCACCTCGTCGAGCTTGATCTGCAGATCCTTGCCGGTGATGTTCTTCTTGCGCAGATCGGCAAGCATCAGATGGTTATCTGTGCCGCCGGTGACAAGGTCAAAGCCATGCGCCAGCAGCGCATCAGCCAGTGCCTTGGCATTTTTGACGATATTTTCTGCATAGACCTTAAACTCCGGCTGCATGGCCTCGCGCAGGCAGACCGCTTTGCCGGCGATAACGTGCATCAGGGGGCCGCCCTGTGTGCCCGGGAAAACGGCGCTGTTGAGCTTCTTGGCAAACCCCTCGTCACGCGAGAGAATCATGCCGCCGCGCGGGCCGCGCAGCGTTTTATGCGTGGTCGTCGTGACGACGTCGGCATAGGGGAGCGGGCTCATGTGCTGTCCGCCAGCGACAAGACCGGCAATATGCGCCATGTCGACCATGAACAGCGCGCCGTTGCGGTGCACAAGCTCTGCAAATGTCTTAAAATCGATGGCACGCGGATAGGCAGAGGCGCCTGCAACGACAAGCTTGGGATGATAACGGCGGATCATGTCCTCAACCTGATCGAAATCGATAAGACCTGTCTCCGGGTTGACACCATAGCAGATGCTGTTATAGTATTTGCCGGAAAGATTGACCTTCGCGCCGTGGGTCAGGTGGCCGCCGCTGGCAAGATCCATGCCCATGAGCGTATCGCCCGGCTGCAGCAGCGCGGCATATGCCTCCAGATTGGCCTGCGCGCCGGAATGCGGCTGCACGTTGGCGTAGGCGGCGCCGAACAGCTGCTTGGCGCGGTCGATGGCGATCTGTTCGAGCGCATCGACATATTCGCAGCCGCCGTAATAGCGCTTGCCGGGATATCCCTCTGCGTATTTGTTCGTCAGAACGGTACCCATTGCGGCGATGACTGCCGGGGAGGCGATGTTCTCCGATGCAATCAGTTCAATGTTTTGCTTCTGACGGTGATATTCCTTTTCTACACAGGCGGCGACCTCGGGGTCCTGCGTCTGCAGATACTGCATGCTTGTTTCCAGTACGTTGGCCATGATGATATCCTTCTTTCAGTCAATAAAAATGAGCAGGCCATCTCTGGTCTGCTCATTGTAATGCCGTGGAAACATCATGTATCTGCGGCTCTGTCCTTTTGCCTGAGAGATTCGGCTTACGCCTTGCACCTTCGGCACTCAATTCAATGAGTTCTCCAGAGATTCCTTCTTTTCTCAGTTCGCAGCGCGTCCTGAGAACGATCAACGGATGAGGTATTTAATTGAACGACAGTATATTACACCATATGCGCACAAATGTCAATACCGGACGTGCAGGAAATTGTTTCTGCGTTTGGAGTGCTGCGCAGACCCATGCGGAAGCCTTTGGGCCGGAAGGGTCTCAGCCGTCGATCTTCGGCAGCTTTGCGATGCTTGCGGCCAGCTGTTCGTCGGTCGGGATGGTGT
>CAKUAM010000131.1 GCA_934636305.1 uncultured Oscillospiraceae bacterium | reverse complement strand
GACTTAAAAGTCCTCGCTATTAGCATACATCGTCTTTCAGCGCGTTCCTGAAAAGGTGCCAGAATGGCTGCTTCTTCTGCCTCTGGGCATCTTCCTGCTTTGCGGCAGACAGCCCCAGCGCCCGTGCCGGACAAGCGGCTTGACCGCGTCGGGGGGGGAGCGGAGTATAATGAAGAAAATCCCGGAAAGAAGGGGAAGACGAATGAAAGAAAACAGAAAGCTCCTGAAAGAAGTCCTCAAGGATATCCGGCATGATATGACGGATGAGGAGGTTTTAAACCTGCTGGCAGACAGCAAGATCTCCGAAAGCCCCACCGCGGAAAAATACACCCTCGGGCAGCGTGCGGCGGAT
Source organism: uncultured Oscillospiraceae bacterium (assembly GCA_934636305.1). Taxonomy (GTDB): domain Bacteria; phylum Bacillota; class Clostridia; order Oscillospirales; family Oscillospiraceae; genus CAG-170. The sequence continues at coordinate 2,930 of CAKUAM010000131.1, read as the reverse complement.
GCGATCGCAAAATTTGCTGGAAGCTGGGCGTTCATCTTTTCGTTTACGGGTGTGCTGCTTTTGTGGATGGTCGTCAATACGATCCTATGGTGATTGTACGGAGGATACAATCGTTGGTTGTATCGCGAAAGAATATGCCGGGAAAAAGGAAGGAATGTCTGTTTTTGATCCGGTGTTTGTATTGTCAGCGATCCTCGATTGGGCAGGAATCGCGCATAACGAGCGCGGCTATCTCGAACTGACTGCGGATTACCGTACAAGAGCAGAGGGACGTTGAGTATGTGGTTCCGAAAACAAAAAGCCAATAAAGAAGAACGGCACAGCAGAAAGAATCAGGAAGCACAGCGCTCGAAAGAGGAACTGTCCTCGTTGGAAAAGGCAAAACAGGAATACGATCTCTGGGTGCTGGCAGAAGAATATGAGGAATATGAGCGGTAAACCTTTATTTGTCCATGAAAAGGTTTCATCCAACTGAACTATGTCTCAAAGGAGAAAATTTGACCAGTTTATATAAAAATGCCGTGAAATCATACGATTTCACGGCATTTTGGTACGCCCGACACGATTTACCCCTGCGGGGCATAAACTTCGAACCGTACCGGACTGTATTCATAAAAACAGCCACCCCGGTTGGGGTGGCTGCTTTTATGGTACGCCCGACACGATTCGAACGTGCGACCTACAGAGTCGGAGTCTGTCACTCTATCCAACTGAGCTACGAGCGCATATTGACTTTTGAATGCATGTATAGTATAGCAAAGTTTTTTCGGAAAGTAAAGGGAAAAATAGCGCGCCGCGCGCGGCGGCGCGCCAGAAAATTTATCCCTTCAGCTTCTCGAAAAAGCTTTTGCGCTTGGGCTGGCCATCGTCGCCGACCGAGGATTCCAGCTGCCGGAGAAGCTCCTTCTGCTCCCGCGTCAGCTTGGTCGGCGTCTCGACAACGACGGTGACAAACTGGTCGCCGCGCGTCTTGTAGCCAACATACGGAATGCCCTTGCCGCGCAGACGGAAGGTCGTGCCGGTCTGTGTGCCCTCCGGAATCTGATAGCGAACCTTGCCGTCCAGAGTCGGAACCTCAATGGAGGCGCCCAGTGCTGCCTGCGTGAAGGAGATCGGCATCTGACACAGGACGTTTGCGCCGTCACGCGTAAAGATCGGGTGCTTGCGCACGGAAACCGTGACGAGCAGATCGCCGTTCGGGCCGCCGTTGGAGCCGGCGTTGCCCTCGTCACGCACGCGGAACGACTGGCCGTCGTCGATGCCGGCGGGGACCTTTACTTTGATGGTCTTTGTGTGGCGCACCTTACCCTTGCCCCGGCAGGCGGTGCACGGATCGGTAATGATGGTGCCGGTGCCGCCGCACTGCGGGCACGGCTGGCTGGACTGCATGGTCATGCCCATGAAATTCTGCTGCGTACGGACTGCGCCTGTGCCATGGCAATAGCTGCAGGTTTGCGGCGTGGTACCCTCCTTGGCACCGGTTCCGTGGCAGGTGCTGCAGGTTTCAATGCGGGAGAAGGTAATCTCGCGCTCACAGCCAAAGGCGGCGTCCTCAAAGCTCAACTCAATCTCGCTGACGACATTTTGTCCCTTGGCGGGGCCTCTCCTGCGGCCGGAGGACGAACTGGTACCTGCACTGCCGCCAAAGAAGTCGCCGAAGATATCGCCCAGATCACCAAAGCCGCCGAATCCGCCGCCAAAACCACCAAAGCCTGCGCCCGCATTCGGGTTGAAGTTCGGGTCGACGCCTGCGAAGCCGTACTGGTCGTACCGCGCCTTTTTATCGGCGTCGGACAAAACCTCGTAGGCCTCGTTGATCTCCTTGAACTTTTCTTCCGCGGTTTTATCGCCCGGGTTCTGATCCGGATGATATTTCATTGCCAGCTTGCGGTATGCTTTTTTGATTTCTGCATCGGATGCGTTTTTTTCAACGCCCAATACCTCATAATAATCTCGTTTGTTTTGATCTGCCATACGTATCTCTCACCTCAATTTCGGTGGTCAACAGCCAAGAGGGGCGGCACAGCCGCCCCAGCCTGACTGAAAGGATCAGTTATCCTTGACTTCCTCATAATCGGCGTCGACAACACCGTCGTCGCTTGCACCGGCCTGCGGGCCAGCCTGACCTGCGTTTGCACCGGCAGCGGCTGCATCACCCTGCGGAGCTGCATTCTTATACAGCTTCTCAGATACGGCGTAGAATGCTTTCTGCACCTCGTCGGTTGCAGCCTTGATGGCGGCCAGATCGCTGCCCTTCTGTGCCTGCTTCAGCTTTTCAATTGCAGCGGTGACAGGAGCCTTGTCGGCCTCCGTAACCTTGTCGCCCATTTCGCTGAGCGTCTTTTCGGACTGATAAATGACCTGATCGGCATTGTTGCGGGTGTCAACCTCGTCCTTGCGGGCCTTATCCTCTGCCGCATACTGCTCTGCTTCCTTGACGGCCTTATCAATATCCTCCTTCGAGAGGTTCGAAGAAGCCGTGATGGTGATTTTCTGCTCAGCGCCGGTGCCGAGATCCTTTGCCGACACGTTCACAATGCCGTTGGCGTCGATATCGAACGTGACCTCAATCTGCGGGACACCACGCGGAGCCGGAGCAATGCCGGTGAGCTGGAACTTGCCGAGCGTCTTGTTGTCGGCAGCCATCTCACGCTCGCCCTGCAGGACATGAACCTCAACGGAGGTCTGATTGTCAGCAGCTGTGGAGAATACCTGGCTCTTCTTGGTCGGGATGGTGGTATTGCGGTCAATGAGCTTTGTGAACACGCCGCCCATCGTCTCAATGCCAAGAGACAGCGGAGTGACGTCCAGCAGCAGCAGACCCTTGACGTCGCCGCCAAGCACGCCGCCCTGGATGGCTGCACCGACAGCCACGCACTCGTCGGGGTTGATGCCCTTGAAGCCTTCCTTGCCGGTCAGCTTCTTGACCT
>CAKUAM010000130.1 GCA_934636305.1 uncultured Oscillospiraceae bacterium | reverse complement strand
CTGCTGTAGCTCAGTCGGTAGAGCGCGTCATTGGTAATGACGAGGTCGGCAGTTCAAATCTGCCCAGCAGCTCCAAAAGATCTATCCCATCTGGGATAGATCTTTTTTGTAGTTCCCCGGTATTTGAACTGCCGACCTTCTGCGCCGAAGGCGCATTTTTAATCCGCAGCGGATGCTGGCCGCACAGCGGCGGGCATCCGGCAGTTCAAATCTGCCCAGCAGCTCCAAAAGATCTATCCCATCCGGGATAGATCTTTTTCGTAGTTCCCCGGTATTTGAACTGCCGACCTCTCCGCTGCGGACGGTGCTGGTTTGCAGCAGCTTGTCTGCAGCGCAGCAAAAGCCGTCTCGCCTATCGTTTCGCCGATCTCTCCGGGCATGCAATTACTTTGCTGCACTGCAGATTTGTACCATGTTCCACGCACACAAAAGCCGCAGGCATTTTGCCTGCGGCTGCTTAATTTTTTCCAATTACGCGTGCTTCAATTCCTCAGTTCCCCTGCTGTGCTGACGGATGACAGAACGAAGGAACGCAGCTTCTTCCTCCAGCTCATCAACTCTGCTCTTAGGGTGTATCTGAAAACTCATGATGCGACCGGCAGCCTGAACTTCGGCTCAAAAAACGATTTCATCCGGACCGAAGCGCCTTGCATCGCGTCCTGTAAGGTCTGCTTGGTGGTCTCCTGAATCATTTCTCGGATGGCCTGTAAATCTTTTTCATCTAACATCTGCTTCACCTCACCCCCCATTATATGGCATTTCCCGCAAATGTCAGTTTGTTTCCGACTTTTCGTCTCTCCGCTTCTTTCCGAAATTATACAGAGTCAATACACCCGTCCATACTTCTGCGCTATCCCCATTTCCGAACTTGTACCCGCTGGCCGTCAGCTGCCTTGAGAGCCCCCGGGACCTGACATCGCAACCGCAATTTTGAATCCAATCTTGTAAAAGTTCACAATTCCTTCGTTTCCCGTTCATAATTCGGACATGATTGTCCGATATAGTATGAATCAAGGATTCACCCAATCCTCTCTTTCTTCTCTTTTTCTTTTCTTTCTTCAAAACAAAAGCTCGCGGTCAACGCCGCGGGCTTTTGTTTGCTTACTTCGTGTATTCAAATTCGAAATCGTAGATACTGACGGTGTCGCCATCCTCGATCCCCTGGGCCTCCAGACGATCAAACAGGCCGCTCTTGCGAAGCTGTCGGTCAAAATACATCCGCGATTCATAGTCGTCGAAATTGATATCGTTCAGAAGCTTCTGCAGCCACGGGCCGGACACAACCCACAGATCGTCAAACTGTTCGATCTTCAGCTCGTTCGCGTCGCCTGCCTCCGCCAGAGGCTTGACATACTCCGGCTCGTAGACCGTCACCGGCGGAAGCGTCGAAAGCTTGCCGGCGATCGTTTTCATCAGCTCCCGCGTTCCCTGCGTTGTCGCGGCGGAGATCACATAGAACGCATACCCCTGTGCCTCGACATGTGCCTTGAGCCGTTCCAGATTGTCGCTGTCCGGCGGCAGAAGATCCGCCTTGTTCGCAGCAACGATCATCGGGCGCGACGCAAGCTCGGGGGAATACTGCCGCAGCTCCTCGTTGATCTTCTCAAAATCGTCAACCGGATCGCGGTCCTCGCTGCCGGACACATCCACAATATGAACCAGCAGCCGGCATCGATCGATATGCCTCAGAAAATCGTGGCCCAGTCCCACGCCATCTGCCGCCCCCTCAATGATACCGGGAATATCCGCCATTACGAAAGAAACGCCGTCAGCAACATAAATAACGCCAAGATTCGGATACAGCGTGGTGAAATGGTAGTTTGCAATTTTCGGGTGCGCGTTAGAGGTGACGGAGAGCAGGGTGGATTTTCCGACGTTTGGGAATCCGACCAGGCCGACATCCGCCAGCAGCTTGAGCTCCAGAATCACATCGTGCTCCTCACCAGGAAGCCCGGCCTTGGCAAAGCGCGGCACCTGTCTGGTCGGCGTTGCGAAGTGCTGGTTGCCCCAGCCGCCGCGCCCGCCCCTGCACAGCACATAATCCTCGCTGTCGGACATATCCTTGATGATCTCATTGGTCTCCAGATCGCGCACAACCGTACCGCGCGGAACCTTGATGATGAGATTCTCACCATTCTTGCCGCGGCAGCGCTTCCCCTGCCCGTTCTCTCCTGCTGGCGCCGTATACTTCCGCTTATAGCGGAAATCCATCAGCGTTGACAGGTTGTCATCCACGCGCAAAATAATGGAGCCGCCGTTGCCGCCGTCGCCGCCATCCGGACCGCCGGCTGCTACGTATTTTTCCCGGTGGAAGGCCACCGCGCCGTTGCCGCCGTTGCCCGCTTTGACCGAGATTCTGACTTTATCAATGAACATATGCTTCGTCTCCTTTCAGATGAAGCTCGTAAAACGCCGCGTCGAACGTCTCGCTGCCGTCAAAACGGCTGTACTGGCCGTAATGCGTCAGTTGAAAGCCGCACTTGCGCGCAACGTTTCCGGATGCCGTATTCAAAACTGCATGATCCAGCGCGAAATCCCGCACGCCGAGGCTGTGATACGCCCACGCAAGCATCGCCTGCGCCGCTTCTGTCGCATAGCCATGCCCCCAGGCGTCGCGCCGGAGGTTGTAGCCCAGTGTATGCGCGCCTTCTTCATTTTTGCCCACGCCGCCTGTGCCGATCAGCTGGCCATTCTCCTTACGGTAAAACCCAAATTCCAGCATCTCTGGTGTAAGCGACGCGATCCATGCGCGCGTTTCCTCAATGCTTTTATGCAGTGGATAAGGCATATACCGGTTCACTTCCGGGTCGCTGGCCCATGCAAAAACCGCTGGTGCATCTTCCTGCGTGATTGGCTTGAGTACCAGCCGCCGCGTTTCAATTCTCCGATTTTCCATGAAAAATCGCTTTCTCCTCCATCTGCATCTGCTCCAGCGTATGTGCCCAGATTTCCGGGTAGTTTTCGCGATAATAGCGCGCGCGGTCGCAATCAGGTTCTTTCCAGAGTTTATGATGCAGAATTTCTTCAGAAATTTCTTTTTCTATCCAAGTCAGCTTCTCCGCAAATTTCTTCGTATCAGCCGCGGAGTGTGCATACGCAAGCAACAGAATATTTCCTGCCTCCTGCTCCTGCAGAAACGCCTCATAGGCGTCCGGGATATACGCCGCACCGGTGACACGGACAGGCTGCGCGGAAACGAACTCGTTCGGAATCTCCGTCCTTTCATAGTTCCCTTCCTCGCAGGAATAAAGCCAGCCGGATTTTCCGGCATAAAGCTTTTTCAGCGCGTCCGGAAACGGCTCGTCAAAATACAGCTTCCCCTGCCGGGTATAGCCATATGCGTATTCATAATTCCGGATCAGGTAAAACAGTGCCATGGCTCGCAGGGACGTCAGGCAGACCTGTGCGGGCTTCTCAA
>CAKUAM010000129.1 GCA_934636305.1 uncultured Oscillospiraceae bacterium | reverse complement strand
AAATCAGAGGCGGCAGGCACCAAACGTAACCTAGCGCCCCTTTTCTCCCCTATCTTTTCCGGCAAGGCGGAAAAGATAGGGCCGTCGGAGACTGAACAGAGTTGAAAATTTAGAAATGTACCGTCTGCTACAGGACGCTTCTGACGCGCCGCCGGAGGCTAGACAACCTTTTAATAAAAGGTTTATTGCATTTGACCGTTTACTTTCTGTTATGCCTCCGGCAGCTCCAAAATGATCGGTTCCCCTGCTGTTGCCAGCTGGTTCTCATAAATCTCCACGCTGCTGCCATCAATGGCATTGCGGTAAACGCCGTTTGGCGCCGACAGCGTGACAAGCGCCGGTTCGCCGCGCAGGCTAAACAGTCCCGCCACCCGGCGGCCCTCGTGGGCATAGAGCGCCAGCAGCACGTCATGTGCCAGCGGCGTAAGCGTATAGCTCCCCGCTGCAAAGATAGGATCGCGCTTGATCTCCGCCAGTCGCGTCAGAAGCTGCGTCTGGTCGCGTCCGGTATCCCAGTGCACGGGATCCTTATCAAACAGCGACGGTACATGCGTGTCATCGGCCTCCTGTCCGGCATACAGCAGCGTCAGGCCGCGCTGGAAATACAAAAATGCGGTCCAGTTTTTCCGGCTTTTTTCGTCCGGGATGACGTGCGCGGCGCGCGCACGGTCGTGGTTTTCCAGAAACCGCAGCTTCAGATAGTTATCCGGATACATCCATTCCTGTATATCCAGCCGCGCGGCATACTCTGCCAGGCTGATACGTCCCTCAAGATAGCTGCGGAAATACGGATAGACATCATAGTCATACGCAGCGTCAAATGCCTGATACAGCTCCGCGTCGGAAAGCGCGGCAAAGCCCTGCGCGCGGGCGGCCGTAATAAAGCCGCGCTCAACCGACTCGCACAGCCAGAAGCAGCCCGGCCGGACCGCAGCGACCTCCTCACGTGCGCGCTTCCAGAACTCCAGCGGTACCAGCGGCGCCACGTCACAGCGGAAGCCATCGACCAGCCGCGCCCAGTATTTGAGCGTCTCAATCTGGTAATCCCAAAGCTCCTTGTGGCTGTAGTCCAGATCGGCCACGTCCGACCAGTCGCCGAAGCGGTTGCCGAGACTGCCATCCGCCTTGTGATAGAACCATTCCGGATGGTTCTGTGCCAACCAGGAATCCGGGGAGGTATGGTTGTAGACGACGTCAATGATGCATTTCATGCCCCTCGCGTGAATCGCGTCGACCAGATGCTTGAAATCATCCAGCGTGCCGAACTCCGGGTTCACCGCGCGGTAGTCGCGGATGGCATACGGGCTGCCGAGCGAGCCCTTGCGGTTCTTTTCCCCCGTGGGGTGGATGGGCAGCAGCCAGATGATATCCGTACCGAGCGCACGGATCCGATCAAGATCCGCCTGCACGGCGGCAAATGTCCCCTCTTTCGAATAATTGCGGACATAGATAGAATAGAGCACCTGATTGCGCAGAGATTTTTCTGTATCGACAGCCATAAAAACGGCCTCCTTCATCAATGTTTTCTACTCGTATTGTACACAGATCATGGAAAAAGACAAGTCGGCAAAATTCATAAAAGTCAGAGGTGCAACTTCTATCGTTTTTCCGCGTCTGTGCAGATAGAGATCAAACTAAAAAAAGGAGCGATTTCCCATGAAAAAACTGCTTGCAATCGTATTGGCCGCCGCGTGCGCCGTATCCCTGGCAGCATGCAGCGCGCCTGTACAGACGGTCAGCTGCTACGCGCAGGAACCGTCCACGGCGCAGCTGGCCGTGCCGGAGCCCGTCTCCATGCCCCAGTACCCCGATGAGGAGGCGTATCTATCCGGAAAGCTGGACAGCGGCACCTATGATGCGCTCTGGAACACCTGGTGGGAGGCCCGCCAGGCCAGAACCGCCAACATGACCGCTCCCGGCACGCTGGACAGCTATTTTACCCGCATCATCCGCGCGCTGATGCAGGGCATGGGTGAGGATAACCGCGTGTGCTCGCCGCTGAATGTCTATATGGCGCTTGCCATGCTGGCCGCCTGCACGGATGGCGAGTCCCGGCAGCAACTTCTTTCTCTGCTGGGCACCGATTCCCTTGCGCAGCTGCAGAAGCAGACCGCACAGCTCTGGACAGAGAACAGCTGGGCCGACGGACTTGTCACAAGCAGGCTCGCCAATTCTATTTGGCTGCGCGACGGCTATTCCTACCAGCAGGACACGCTTGACACGCTGGCAGACTCGTTCTACGCCTCCGCCTTCTCCGGTGAAATGGGCTCTGACGCCTATAATCAGGAGCTGCAGGACTGGATCAACAGCAACACCGGCAGCCTTCTCGCCGAGCAGGCCGGCGAACTGAAGCTCTCGCCGCAGACAGTGCTGGCACTCATCTCCACAATCTATTACAGCGCACAGTGGACCGACCGCTTCTACGACTCTGCCAACACGCAGGGCACCTTCCACGCCCCGTCCGGCGACAAAACGGCAACCTTCATGCACAGCAGCCAGAACGGCACACTCTATTCCGGTGATGGCTTTACGGCTATCTCGCTGCCGCTGCGCGGCAGCGGCAGCATGTGGCTTCTGAAGCCGGACAGCGGCGTAACGGCAGAATCCCTTCTTCAGTCCGATGAGGCACTTGCCTTTCTGCTGTCCGACGGCAGCTGGTCCCAGACGCACAATGCGCAGATTGACCTCAGTATTCCGAAATTTGATATTGTGTCCGATCTGGATCTGACAAAAGCCCTCCAGTCACTTGGTGTCACCGATATTTTTGACCTCAGCATCTCCAACTTCACACCGCTGAGCACCGCAGACCCGCTCTATGTTTCGCAGGCCAGGCATGCCGCACGTGTGAAAATTGACGAGGAAGGCTGCGAGGCCGCCGCCTATACCGTGATTTCGGTGGAGGCTGGAGCCGCTCCGCCCGAGGCCGTTGTTCCCTTCACGCTTGACGAGCCGTTTGTCTTTGCCGTCACCGGCGTGGATGGCCTGCCGCTGTTCGTGGGGCTCGTCAATCAGCCGGAATAAGCGTCAGTTGACATGGGCATACGCGCTTGCGGGCCGGACTGATTCTCCGGCCGTGCGCCAGGAAAACTGCTCCGGTTTATACAGACAACAAAAGAAAATTCTGAAACCCATCCCTACAGATACATCCCCCTCTTTTTCATCGACTGTCAGAGATATCGACGCCTGTGTACATTTGACATGCAAATGGTCGGAGCTGCTGCCTGCAGTTCCGACCATCTTCCTTATATGATGTTTTGACTTTATCTTGCAGTTTGCGAATATCCGTATAAATAGAAAAGCCCTTTGAGAAAAGGATTTCTCCTCTCTCAAAGGGCAAGTTGGCAAACTGGAAGTTGACAAGTACCTTATAGCTTCATATTTTCAAACCTATTATATCAATTTTTTCTTGATTTAATCATAAAAAATGCTA
>CAKUAM010000128.1 GCA_934636305.1 uncultured Oscillospiraceae bacterium | reverse complement strand
ATGCGAATCCGTACTGCATAACAAATTTTGTTGGCAGTACGGATTTTCTGCAGTAATAGGATCGTAACCGCTGCCAAATTTGATACCGAAATGACGGGCGGCGTGTAGTGAGAATACGGTAGGGTGAGTCGGTGCGATATGGGTTCTTTCAAACTAGTCTGTTGCCTAAACCCAGATGCGGCATGCACCAATCGCGTCCTAAGCGCCCCTTTTCTCCCCTATCTTTTCCGGCAAGGCGGAAAAGATAGGGCCGCCGGAGGCATTTCAAAAACCGCCCGGAGGCATATCTGTGTTTGCAGTTTCAGATAAGCAGCTACCTGTTTTCCGAAATTTTCTTTTTTGTATCCTCTCGTATAGCCTCGCGCAGCTGCCGCAGATACGGAGAAAATGCAACCGCGTCGTCCGCGTAGGTCAGATTGAGGTCATACTCCAGCGGCTGCCATGTCTGAATGTCCGCTTCGTTGTGCTGAATAATGGCCTCCAGCTTGTCAAGTGCCTTATACAGCTTTGCCTCCTGCGTCTGCAGCGCGTCCATTTCCTCGTACAGCGCGGCAAGCTGCGTGTCATACGGCGCAGGCAGGGACGCAACCCATGCAGCCAGTGCGTCGTTTTCCTTTTTTTCGTCGGAGCCGGTTTTCAGAAATGTCGGGATATCACCGGTAAAGCACTCGCCAAGATCATGGATCAGGCACATTTTGATGACCTTGTCCATATCCAGCTCCGGAAATTCATCCGTCAGGAGCATGGCCATCAGGCTGATGCGCCAACTGTGCTCCGCCACGCTCTCGCGCCGGCCGTCGGATGTGTCGCAGTGACGCAGCTCATCCTTCAGCCGCTCTGCGACATGCAGAATATTCAGCAGTTCACGAACCTCCATAGTTGCCCTCCTTATGCCAGCGCGAGCTCAATCGCTTCGCGGATGTTCCGTACACGCAGCAGCTCCATGCCATCCGGCGCGGTGACATTGCCTGTTCCGTGGCGCGGGATGATGCAGGTTTTGAAGCCTGTGCGCGCTGCCTCTGTCAGCCGCTGCTGCAGACCGGTCACGGCGCGGATTTCTCCGGTCAGGCCGACCTCGCCGACGGCCGCAGTAGATGGGTCGAGCGGCTTATCGCGGAAGCTCGAGGCTGCGGCCAGCACAAGCGCCAGATCTGCAGCCGGCTCGTCAATCTGCAGGCCGCCGATGACGTTGATATACGCATCTGACATGCCGATATTGACGCCGCCGCGCTTTTCCAGTACGGCCAGCATCAGATTGGCACGGTTAAAATCAAAGCCGTCTGCCGTGCGGCGCGGTACGTTGAAGCTCGTCCGCGCGACAAGCGCCTGAATCTCTGCCAGAATGGGGCGCGTGCCCTCCATCACGCAGGCCACACACGTGCCCGGCGCGTGCAAAGGCCGGCCGGCAAGCAGCATCTCCGACGGATTCGGCACCTCGACCAGACCGCGGCCTTCCATTTCAAAGACACCGATTTCGTTTGTGGAGCCGAAGCGGTTTTTTGCCGCGCGCAGAATGCGGTAGCTGCTGGCGTGCTCGCCCTCGAAAAACAGCTCACAGTCGACCATGTGCTCAAGCACCTTCGGGCCGGCAATGGCCCCCTCCTTATTGACGTGGCCAACGACAAAAACGGTCACGCCGCTGCTCTTTGCCAGCTGCATGAGCGCCATGGTGCAGTCCTTGACCTGCGAAATACTGCCGGGGGCGGAGCTATTCTCCGGATTATAGAGCGTCTGAATCGAGTCTGTAATCAGGATATCCGGCTGCAGCGCATCGACAGCGGACAGAATTTCTGTCAGATCGGTTTCCGACAGGATGTAAAGCAGCTCCGACGCGGTCTGCAGCCGGTCGGCGCGCATTTTAATCTGCTTCTCCGATTCCTCGCCGGAAACGTACAGAATCTTGAGTGTTTTGCCAAGATAGGCACAGATCTGCAGCAGCAGCGTCGATTTGCCGATGCCCGGTGCGCCGCCGACCAGCACCAGGGAGCCGCGTACCGCTCCGCCGCCAAGCACGCGGTCGAGCTCCGCCATGCCGGTGGAGAAGCGGATCTCCTGCTCCCCTGTCACATCCTTGAGCTGCTTCGGCACTGCGCGGCCGGGGCCGGCACGCCCCGGTGCCTTGGCCGCAGGCGTTTTTTTGTCCTCGAACTCCACGATTGAGTTCCACGCACCGCAGGCCGGGCACTGCCCCTGCCAGCGCGGCGTTTCATTGCCGCACTGCCTGCAGATAAAAACGGTTTTAGATTTCATCCGGATGCTCCTCTGCCAGCCAGACTGAAATTGTTCCCGCAATTGCAGCTGCCAGCTTTTTCTGATATTCCGGCTGTGTCAGCAGCTGTTCCTCCTGATAATTGGACAGGAATCCGCATTCAATCAGAACCGCCGGGCAGCCAATATGCTCCATCAGGTACACGCCGTCCGCCCGTTTGCACTGGCGGCGGTTGGATGGCTCAAGATACTGCGCAAGGTTTGTCTGCAGCTGCGCGGCCAGCGGCTCACTGCCGTCTGTCGGTGCATAAAAGACCTGCGCGCCGTGATATTTTGACTGCGTGAAGAAATTCTGATGGATGCTCACCAGAAGCGGACGATCCACAGCGTTGACCGTCTTCACGCGGTTTTTCAGGTCGGAAACCTTCTTTTCCGAAATTGTTGTGCAGCCGTCTGAATATACAGCTGTGTCCGTTTCCCGAATCATTTCCGTCTGTACGCCGACAAGCCGGAACAGATCCCGCAGCCGCAGCGAGATAGCCAGATTGACCTCTGACTCCTGCGTACCGGATACGCCGGTTGCCCCGCCATCCTCTCCGCCGTGCCCTGCGTCAATGACAACAAGCTGCGGCTTGCTGTCAACGAGGCTTGCCACATCGATGCTCTGAAACTCTGCAATCGCAAATACGCAGAAGAATAAAACTGTGGCAAACAGCATCAGCGGCAAAACAAGCTCCACCCATTTTTTCATACCATCACCCCATAGCAGTCTATGAGGCACAAAGAGAGTATAGCATGGATTTTTTTATTTGAAAAGAGAGAAAGATAGCCGACCGGCAAAGAAGGCACGGATCGGTTTTCGAAAAAGATGATTCTGGCGGCGCGTCAAACACAGCCTGAACTGGATGGAGCACCGCTGAAATCTATCACTTTGTGTTGCCTCCGGCGGCCCCATCTTTTCCGCCTTGCCGGAAAAGATGGGGAAGAAAAGGGGCGCTGGGTACGTTTGGTGCATCCTGCATCCGCGTTCAGGTAACAAACAAGTTAGAAAGATATCACATCGCGCCAAATCACCTTACCATATTCTCACTACGCGCCGCCCGTCATATCGGAATCAAATATGACAGCAGTTGCAGCTTCATAAGTGCAGAAAATCCGTACTGCCAACAAAATTTGTTCTGCAGTACGGATCCGCATTGGTCTGTCAGGCAACGCGGGAAAGATCCAAGAAAACCAAAGAGGTTTTCTTGGCCGCTTCAAGGGGGTTCCGGGGGGAAATTCGGAATCCCCCCGGTCGTCTTTTTTCTTTTCTCAACATTTT
>CAKUAM010000127.1 GCA_934636305.1 uncultured Oscillospiraceae bacterium | reverse complement strand
CCGCTTTAAGGGAGTCTGAGGGGAAATCGGAATCCCCTCAGGCTCTTTTTTTCTTTTGCCAGCGTTTTCTTTTTTGGAGAAGCAAAAAAGAAAATGCTGAAAACTGCCACTCCAACAGAAGGGCTACTGGAGATACACATCTTCATACAAACGCCAGCATTTTAATAGATGAAAACACGGGAAAACCAGCCTGGTTTTCCCGCGTTTGTTTTGATTTTATTGGTTCTCAAATTCCAGGATCAGCTCCAGCACCGCTTCCGCCGCCTGTTCACGGATCTCCGCGCGGCTGCCAGACAACTGCAGCTGCCGGCAGAAGGAATAGCCTTCTGCGTCGATGGCGATATAGACAAGACCAACCGGCCTCCCTGTCCCGTCTCCATCCGGGCCGGCAAGGCCCGTCACCGAAACGCCGCAGTCAGCTGCGCAACGCTCACGCACGCCGTGCGCCATCTCATGCGCCGTCTCACGCGAGACCGCGGTGCACACGTCCAGCGTCTGCTGCTCCACGCCAAGCAGGCGGTGCTTTATCTCGTTTACATAACTTATGACTCCGCCCTTATAGACGCTGGACGCCCCCGGCACATCCGTCAGAAGCTTGCCGATGAGGCCGCCCGTACAGGATTCCGCCGTCGCCAGCGTCAGCCCGCGCGCCCGCAGGCAGGCAATCACCTGCTCAGCCTTTGTTTTCATCTTCGTAATACCGGATCTGCGTCTTTTCCGTGTTGGCAATGGCGCGCTCAATCAGTCCCTCCACGTCAAGCTTCTGCTCCTCCGCTTCCACCTGCGCAAGAACCGGCTTTGTTTTCGGGTGCTTGGGCGTAAAGACGGTGCAGCAGTCCTCATACGGCAGGATGGAGGTTTCCAGCGTGCCGATTTTTCTTGCAACGGTCACAATTTCTTCTTTGTCCATGCCGATGAGCGGATGGAAAATCGGCATGCCCACAACCGCTCCGGTCACGGCCATGGCGTCCATAGTCTGGGAGGCAACCTGGCCAAGGTTCTCACCCGTAACAAGGCACTTGGCGCCATGCTCCCGGCCGATGCGCTCTGCAATGCGCATCATGAACCGGCGCATGATAATGGTGAAATATTCCTCCCGGCAATGGTCGCGGATGGCCTCCTGAATCTCGGTGAAGCCGACGATATCAACGGTCATGCGGCCGCAGAACTTTGTCATGATGTGCGCCAGCTCCAGAACCTTCTCCTTGGCAAGCTCCGAGGTATAAGGGTACGAGAAGAAATGGATGCATTCAATCTCCACACCGCGCTTGGCAATCATATAGCCCGCCACCGGAGAATCGATTCCGCCGGACAGCAGCACGGCCGCGCGGCCGCCTGTGCCGGTCGGCAATCCGCCCGCGCCGGGCACCGACGGACCATGGACATAGGCCGCGGTCTCGCGCACCTCGATATTGACTGTGTAGTCCGGGTTATGGACGTCGACAGCGACATTCGGAAATTCCTCTGCCAGCCGCCCGCCGATTTCCTGCGAAATCTGGATGGAGTTGAGCGGGAACCGCTTGTCGGAGCGCTTGGATTCCACCTTGAAGCTTTTGGCCATCGACAGCTCGTCGCCAAGATACTCGCAGACGGCGGCAAAGATGGAAGCAAGCTCCTTCTCGCACGCACGGCAACGGCACATCTGCGCCACGCCGAAAATCGTGCCGCAGGCCTCCCACGCGCCGTCAAGATCGCAGTCCTCATTCAGCGGCTCCACATAGAGCGTCGACTGCACAATCGATACCTTAAATTCGCCGAACCGCGTCATGCGGCGGCGCGTCACCGTCTTAAGCTTGTCCTCAAATACGCGGCGATTTTGTCCCTTCAGGACAATTTCACCGAGCTTCAGTAAAAAAAGTTCTTTCATACCATGTGTCCTATCTGTTTTAAAAAATATTATACAAAATTGTGCTTTCCCTCTACTTCAGCAGTTCTCCGCCGAGCTTGAACGACCGGTACTGCACAGCCTCTGCAATATGCTCGGGCGCAATGTGCTCACTGCCGGCCAGATCTGCGATGGTGCGCGCCACCTTCAGCACGCGGTCATAGCTTCTTGCCGTCATGCCGAGCGCCTCAAATGCCTGCTTCATCAGCTGCGTGCCGGTCTCGTCAAGCTGGCAGAACTGCCGCAGCTGCGCCGGCTGCATGTAGGCATTGCATCGCGTCGGGCTGCCGCTGTAGCGCGCCGTCTGGAGCTGGCGCGCCGCATCCACGCGCGCCTTGATTGCCGCTGAGGGCTCCGCCTCCGATCTTGTACGCAGCTCCTCAAATTTGACGGAGCTGACCTCAACGATCATATCGATGCGGTCGAGCATCGGGCCGGAAATCCGCGCAAGATAGCGGTCTACCGCCGCCTGCGAACACGTACACCGTCCGCTGGGGTCGCCGTACCACCCGCAGGGGCAGGGATTCATCGCGCATACGAGCATAAACTCGCACGGAAAGGTCTGCGAGCCCTGCACACGCGAAATGGTCACCTGGCCATCCTCCAGCGGCTGCCGCATGGATTCAATGGCATCCCGCCGAAACTCCGGCAGCTCGTCGAGAAACAGAACGCCCTTGTGCGCCAGTGACACCTCGCCCGGTCGCACATATGTCCCGCCGCCGGCCAGCGCTGCGGCAGAGACCGTATGGTGCGGGCTGCGGAACGGCCGCTGCTCGATGAGCGGATGCTCCGCCGGCAGAAGCCCCATCACAGAATAAATCTGCGTCACGTCCAGCGCCTCCTGCATGGTCATATCCGGCAGGATAGACGGGAGCCGCTTGGAGAGCATGCTCTTGCCGGAGCCGGGCGGCCCCACCAGAAGAATATTATGCCCGCCCGCGGCCGCAATTTCAAGTGCCCGCTTTGCATTTTCCTGTCCCTTGACATCCTTGAAGTCAAGCAGCTGCTGCCGCTGCGGCTGCGGCTGCCATACAGGCTCCGGGACAAGCTCCGCCTCGCCGGACAGATGCAGCACCAGCTGGCGCACATCCCTGACGCCGAAAATTTCAATTTCACCGGCAAGCGTCGCCTCCCGCGCATTGACAGCCGGCAGATACAGCTGCTCATAGCCCAGCCGCTTCGCAGCCAGCGCCATCGGCAGAACACCCGTCACGGGGCGCAGCTCCCCCTGCAGGCTGAGCTCCCCAAGAAACGCGCATTTTTTCTTCGGCAGCTTCACCTGCTCCGACGCGGCGAGAATACCAAGCAAAATGGGAAGGTCATAGAGCGTGCCGGATTTTTTTGTGCCCGCCGGCGCCAGGTTCACGATGATCCGGCTGACAGGGAACCGGAATCCGCAGTTCTTGATTGCAGCGCGCACACGCTCGCGCGCCTCCTTGACAGACGCATCCGGCAGCCCGACCAGATCAAAGGCCGGCAGTCCCGTCCCGATATAGCACTCGGTCTCAATCTCGTAGCCCGTGATCCCGGACAGGCCAAGCGTACGCACATTGCTGAGCATCCGGATCCCTCCTGTTTTGTTTTTCCACTCTATCATACAGCATTTTGCTCCAAAAACCAACAAATTTTTCAAAATCCGTGCGTCCAACCAAAAGTTTTCTGCACAAAGCGGAAAGGTTATTTCAATTTTGATTTACATTGACAGCAAAATGTGATATAGTTAGGTTGCATCAATATGTAATTACTTTTAGGAGGTAATTGTTTTGGTTCGTAAATTCAAAACCATGGACGGCAACAATGCTGCGGCTC
>CAKUAM010000126.1 GCA_934636305.1 uncultured Oscillospiraceae bacterium | reverse complement strand
CGGGCGAGGTCGATGGCGTCGTCATCGACTATTACACGCAGGCACTGAACCTGGTGCCCACGGAGAAGGGCTTCGATGTGGATTACTTTGGCAGCATGCTGATGCATTTTGCCCCCGAAGACTCCGCGCAATAAGCGCTTTTCCGCCCGCGCCGCTGAAAAAGGCGTGCGGCGGCGCGGGTCCCTTCGAGCTTTGACGCTTACTGAATAGAAGAGGAGGATTTTCTCATGAAGAAAACCATCGCACTTTTCCTGATTGCGCTGCTGACGCTTTCCTTTTCCACAGCCTTCGCCGATTCCGTTCCGATGAGCAAAGAGGATCAGATGGTCGGTCTGGTGAAAAGCTTTCTGGAAGAGAATGAATTCCCCTATGAATATGACGACTACACCTTCGCCGTGCCCTTTGCCGTCAAGAACTCGATGGAATATGTCAATATAACGGTTTACATCTACGACGACATGTTGGCCGTGTCCGTGGGTGCGCCGGTGCAGGGAACTGGGGATGTCTTTGAAAAGATGGCGGTATTCGCCGCGCTGGTCAACAACGAGATCTACTATGCGCAGTTCCGCGTTGAACTCGACGCAGACAAGGTCTACGTCTCCTGCCGTTCCTGCAATCTGGTGGAGGACGTCATCCCTGGGGAGAACGAGCTGTTTTACCTGTTCGCCATGCCGCAGAGCTATATGGAAGACTACGGCGACGGCATCCTGGCGGTGCTCGACGGCGGCGATCCCTACGAGGCGTTTGAAGCCTGTCAGGCGGCGGTAGATGCGCAATGACGAACAGCACGAATCCATATCTGACTGCAAAGGCCTCCGCCAGAAAAAAAACGGATCCCCCCGTTGCGCTGGTCTGCGCCATCTTTGCGGCAGCGACCGCATCCTCGACGGTCAAGATGTTTTCGCAGGGGAAAACGCTGGCCGGCGTGATGGGTATTCTCATATTCGCCGCGCTCGCGACGCCGGTCTTTCGCATTCTTTGCCGCGCATACCGCAGAGCCTGCGCGCACCGCATCGCGGGGGCGCTGCTCCCGCTGACGGCGGAGAGCCTGACATTTGACCGGCTTGAAACCGTCCTTTCCTCCGGCAAGGCCCTTGAGCAGCTCCAATCGCTCATCGGCAAAGGATACCTGCAGAATCTGAGGATCGACTCGGAAAATCGCACGGTAGGACTGTATATGCCCGAGGGCGCTCTCGTGCAGTGGGTCTGCACGAGCTGCGGCGCGAAAAACCTCGCCCGAAGGGGTGGTCCCATGCGCTGTAGATACTGCGACCAGCCGCATGAGCAATAACGGAAGAAAAAAGCTATCGAGCATTTGCCCGTTTGCTGCGTCGGTGCATCTGCACAGCGTCCTATTGCTCTGTAAGCGGCCGGGTGCAAAGGCATCCACGATTGCACCCGGCAGGGCGCATCGTCCCCCTGTATCATCATTCACCAGATGAGCCAAGAGAGCCTTTTCTGAGAAGAAAAGACTCTCTTCTTTTGTACAAAAAATTCGGGAACCAACTTTTTATCGGTTCCCGAATTTTTATGCTTTCGAGCATAAGGAGAGGTATTGGCGGGGCTCCTGAAAAGAAAGATCATTATTCTTGCTGAGAGGGTTCTTTCTCTTGCTGCTTTTCTTCAATCGCTTTAAGAATTTTGATGCTATTTGCGGCCGTAATAATACTGCTTTCAACTAAACAGCCAAATGCATGAACAAAAATGAATATAATACCACTAGCAACTAAACCACCGAATAAAATTAGAACAAACTTTTCGATATCAATTCCATAATGTGTAGAGCTGAATCCCAAAGCACAAAGTATCGCTGCACGAATGTTAAATGGCAGACAAATGATGGCGAAATTTTGTACAACAATTCCAATGTTTTTGCGATCTTTTGACATTACAATCATCTCCTACTATATTTTACCTATGTGTGCTGTTGATGACTTGTTGTTATGAACAAACTCTTCAAAAGTGGTGATTTTTGTTATATAAATAGACACAGCCAATGTACTACATCATGGTCATAAAGGAACTAGGAACCATACATATTTAAGGATATGTTCCAAAACATTCGTGCCAATTCCTTTCTGCAATTTAGTAATTATATTATACACCCCTCCCCACAAAATATCAAGATGGTTTAGTAAAAGTATCTGTTTTCTATTATGATGAGTAGAAATGTATGGAATATTACTGTTCCAATGCATCTGAAAAGTCACTTTACATTTGAGGTCGGAATAATTCTGATGCTTTTTTCGTAAAATCAATAGTATTTAGGCCATGGGAACTTGCATTTCGGTCATCATGAAAACAATAATAATAGGAATCGTTGAGGTGCTGAAGTCTAGTGTGAAGTAAATTTCTTTGCTATCGTTTTCAAGCGCGGTTCCGCTTATGTGCCGTCTGGCGTGAACGCGGCTCCCTCCTTTTTGCACAATATTGTGTTCTCATTCCCGTTTATTGCTTTCTTGTTCCAGCATGGAAGGAATCCTGCGCCTCCCCGGAGAATGCTCCTTTTCAGAACGCCGAGGCGGTGGAGTTTTCTGGCGATTGGCGTTACTTTGAGGAGCTTTCTCAGTGCGTGATGTGGGAAGGCTGAAAGGAACAACACAAATGCGTAGCATGGAGAAGCGTCCGCTGGCACAGCCGCGGGCCATGGTGAGCGGAAAAGCCTGGCGGTTTACCGTCCTGACCCCTGCGCTGATCCGCGTGGAATACGACGCGGAGGGCAGCTTCAACGACGCGCCCACTCAGACGGTGCTGTATCGTGACTTTCCCGTCTGCGCCTTTACGGCGGAAAAGCAGGGCGAGGGTGTGACCATCGAGACGGCCAAGCTGACCCTGAGCTATTTGGGTGGGGCATTCACGAGCGAAAGCTTGACCGTCACACTGAAGGAAAACGGCAGCGTCTGCCGCTTCGGGGAGCGTCCCACGCATCCGCTGGGCGGCACCGTGCGCACGCTGGATGGGGTGAACGGCGCGTGCTGTCTGGGAAGCGGCCTGTTCTCCCGCGAGGGCTGGGAGGTGCTGGACGACAGCGCAGCCCTGCTGCTGGATGAAAAGGACTGGCCTCTGCCCCGGAAGGATGGCGTGGTGGATCAATATCTCTTCTGCTATGGGCAGGACTATCTGACCGGACTGCGGGATTTCTTCCGCCTTACGGGCGAGATGCCCATGCTGCCTCGCTTCACCATGGGCAACTGGTGGAGCCGCTACTATCCCTATACACAGGCGCAGTACCTCGCCTTGATGGATCGCTTCCACAAGGAGAATGTGCCTATGAGCGTGGCGGTCATTGACATGGACTGGCACCTGACGAAGATCGACCCGAAATACGGCGGCGGCTGGACGGGCTATACGTGGAATTCCGAGCTTTTCCCGGATCACGTGGCCTTCCTGAAAAATCTGCATGATCGCGGCATGAAGGCGACGCTGAATCTGCATCCCGCAGACGGCATCCGCGCCTATGAAAAGGCGTATCCCGCGCTGGCAGAGCATATGGGCGTGGACGCGGCCGCCGAGGAGCCCGTGCCCTTTGATCCTGTTTCACCGAAATTCATGCACTACTACTTTGAGGATGTGCTGCATCCCATGGAGGAGGAGGGCGTGGACTTCTGGTGGCTGGACTGGCAGCAGGGCCAAAAGACGGCCATGAAGGGTCTGGATCCCCTGTGGATGCTGAATCATTTCCATTTTATGGATTCCGCCCGGAACGGTCTGCGCCCGCTGACCTTCTCGCGCTATGCGGGCCCCGGATCCCATCGATATCCCGTGGGCTTCTCCGGAGACACCTACGT
>CAKUAM010000125.1 GCA_934636305.1 uncultured Oscillospiraceae bacterium | reverse complement strand
ACGAAAAAGGCGTAATACCCTCGTGCATGAGTTGCTGAAAGAAATAGGAAATGGATTAGATGAACAAGACATTCAAACATCTCTGTTTGTACTTGTGAACGGTAAAAGGCCCTCGGCGCTGATCAGCGCCGAGGGCCTTTTGCGGGAATTTTAATCGACAGATGCTCTTTCTCTGCGGTTCATCACGATCTGTACCGCAATGATGCCGGCGACGATCACAAGACCAATCAGATCCGTCACTGTGCCGGGGATCAGCAGCGTCAGACCGCCGATGATCGACAGAATGCGCACAGGCCAGCTCATGCGGCGGGTGATATACCCCTCCAGGCCGGCAGCAACACCGAAGATGCCCATCAGCGCCGTGATAACAATCTGCACAATCTGGAAAACGCCCGTGACGTTTTCAAAGAGCATAGCCGGGTTGTGGGCAAAGATATACGGCACGATGAATGCGGCAATGGCAAGCTTTGTTGCGGTGATGCCGGTTTTCATGGGGTTGGACTTGGCAATGGCCGAGCCGGCGTAGGCCGCCAGCGCAACCGGCGGAGTGATGTCAGCCACGATGCCGAAATAGAACACGAAGAAGTGCGCAGCCACGAGCGGATAGCCCATCTTGATGAGGATCGGCGCGCAGGTCGAGGCCATGATGCAGTAGTTCGCGGTTGTGGGCACGCCCATACCGAGAATGATGCAGCAGATCATGGTCAGGATGAGGCCGATGAACGTGGCATTGCCGGCAAGCTGGACGATGGCGTTGATGAGAATCGAGGCAAGACCTGTAACGGTGATGCAGCCTGCGATGATGCCGGCCATGGCGCAGGCCACAGCGACGGTGATTGCGCCCTTGGCGCCAGCCTCCAGAGAGTCGACAGCGGACAGTGCGCTGTCCTTGAGGGAGCCGATTGCAGCCTTGCTGGCAGACTGCGGCGCAGCGTCCTCACTGCCGCGGCGGCGGGTCAGGAAGAAGTTCACCAGACCGACAGCAACAGCTGCAAGGATGGAGTAGGCGGCGGAGTGCGACATCGTCTTTGCACCGGACGAGACGAGCCATACGAGCAGCACCAGCGGAATAATGAGGTAGCAGTCGCGGGCAAGCAGCTTCCATGTGGGCAGCTGATCCCGGGAAAGACCCTTCAGGCCGAGCTTTTTGGCCTCCAGATGGACAGAGATGAAAATACCCGTGAAATACAGCAGGGCAGGGAGAATGGCCTTCACCGCGACCTGCGCGTAGGGGATGCCGATGTACTCTGCCATCAGGAATGCTGCGGCGCCCATGATGGGCGGCATGATCTGGCCGCCGGTGGAGGCAGCCGCCTCTACAGCGCCTGCAAACTCCGGCTTGTAGCCGGTCTTTTTCATCATCGGAATGGTGAACGAACCAGTTGTGACGGTGTTGCCGACAGACGAGCCGGACACCATGCCGCACAGTGCCGAGGAGATAACCGCAACCTTTGCCGGGCCGCCGGAGGACCAGCCGGCTACACGGTTTGCGAACGAAATGAAGAAGTTTGCAATGCCTGTGCGTTCGAGGAATGCACCAAAGATGATAAACAGGACAATGTACGTATAGCACACGCTGATTGGCGTGCCGATGACGCCGCTTGTGGTGTAGAACAGCTTATAGATGATGTTCTTGAGCGCCTGATAGAAGCTGGCATTGTAGCTGAGCTGATTATAGAACGCATAAATAATCAGCGCACCTGCCACCACCAGAATGGGCAGCCCCACGCAGCGGCGGCAGAGCTCCACCAGAATGGCGATACCAATGACACCAATGACCACATGCACCGGCTGGATGCGGGTAGCCAAACGGATCATCGTCATAGCGTTGGCTGCAAAATAGAAAAAGCAGCCTGCGCCGATTACCATGAGGAGAATATCATACCAAGGCAGGTAATTGGGCTTCACATGATGCTTGCTGGCCGGGAAGTTCAAAAACCCGGCGATGATGATGAACCCCATGAACAGCGGCAGGCGGATTTCCGGCATGGCGGTGGAAAACAGCGTCATGCAGATACAGTAGAGTGCAAACGCGGCCATAAAGACCTTGATGGCAATTGCGCGCCAGCCTGTCCAGAGGCGGGTGTTGGATTCGCGGTCATATTTGCGCATGACCTCGTCAACGTCGGCGGCAACATCCTGCTGCGCGGCCGAAGCATTGGCAGTTGCGGGGGTGTTCTTGTCTTTGCTGCGGGACAATGAGCATCTCTCCTTCTTCTTTCAGATATCGGTAAGTGCGACAACTACGGCAGGAAATTCCTGCCGTAGCTGCATATTTCCGTTCAAAAGCTGTTCAGATTACTTGGTCGGAACCTCAAAACCCTTTTCTGCGAAATACTTGGCAGCGCCCGGATGATACGGGACGGAGGTGATGGAGGCGCCGAACTCGGTGCTGATCTCTGCATACTTGGCGTGCGTGTCGGTGAGGCTTGCAGCGTTGTCAAAGATATCTGCGACAAACTTGTAGATCACATCCTCAGAGACATCGTCGCGGGCCAGGACAACGGCGCTGACAGCAACGGTGATGGTGTCGGAGTCCAGACCATAGACATCCTTGCCGATGGTAACCTTGGTGTAGTACGGGGAGGACTCAAGCAGCTTGTCGACATGCTCATCGTCCAGAGAGACGAGGTAGACGTCCTTCGTGGTGGCAAGGTCAGTAACAGCGGTTGTGGGAGCACCGGCGACGATGAACGCAGCGTCAATCTGACCGTTCTTCAGAGAGTCAGCGCTGTCGCCGAAGGACTGATAGGTCGGCTTGATGTCGCTTTCAGTCAGGCCGTAAGCGCCAAGCACGTCCATGGCGTTGAAGTACACGCCGGAGCCGGCAGCACCGATGGAGACGTTCTTGCCCTTCAGATCAGCAACGGTCTTGATATCGGGGTTGGTGGTGACGATCTGCACCTGCTCGGTGTAGAGGGCTGCAACCGTGGAGAAGCAGCTCACAGCGCCGGTATCGGCAAAAAGGTTCGTGCCCTCGTAGGCGTAGGCCATGACGTCGGACTGGCAGAAGGCCAGCTCTGCATTGCCGTCATCAAGCTCAAAAACGTTCGACTGCGAACCGTTGCCGACAAGACCGACAACGTCGATGCCGGCGTTGTTGGTGGCGTGCTGGGCGATAACGGAGCCAAAGGCATAGTACGTGCCGGACTCGCCGCCGGTGACGAAGCGGAGCTTCGAGCCGGAGGATGTGGATGCCGCAGCAGAGGTATCCGCTGTGGTGGTGTCAGCAGTGGTGGTGTCAGCAGTGGTGTCCGTCGTGGTCGCGGCGGGAGTGCTGCTGTTTGAAGCGCAGGCAGCCATGCCCAGAATCATGAGCACGGAAAGCAGCAGGGCGATGATCTTTTTCATTGGGTATCCCTCCAGAATTATTTCATACTTTACAGCAACAGTATACTGTAGTGACATGCATTTTTCAAGATATTTCTGTGCACAAAATGAAATTATTTTTTTTCTTTTCGCAAAAAATAATGGGAATCCTGCAAAAAATGAGAAAAATAATGAAATGATGCATTTTTTAGAATCTGAACTTGCAGAATCATGAATGAGAACATAAAAAAGAATGCATACATATGCAAAAAGCAGAGAAGATGCCCACGGCATCTTCTCTGCCTGTATGTAAAAAACTTAGTCATTATGACGGGCGGCGCGTAGTCAGACACGGTGAGGTGTGTTGGGGCGATATGAGTTCTAGCAAATTCGGTTGTCACCTAAAATCAGATGCAGGATTCACCAACCGCGTCCAAGCGCCCCTTTTCTCCCCCATCTTTTCCGGCAGCCAACCAGCGACATCGTCGCTGGTTGGAAAGGAAGAAACGG
>CAKUAM010000124.1 GCA_934636305.1 uncultured Oscillospiraceae bacterium | reverse complement strand
AACACGAGCATTGCTTGCCAAGTGCATTTCGCAGTTGGCAGGTAATGAGAAGTGGGTACCGCCGTGCATTGCTTGCCAGAATGGCAAAACCTCAAAGCCGAGGTCAAAGATCTGCAACAGCAAATCCATGAACAGAAACAACAGGCAGAGAATATAGAGCAGTTTGTTCAGCGGGTAAAGAGGAACAGTACTCTCACGGAACTGACGCCCTATGCCCTCAGAGAGCTTGTCAAGGCGGTCTATGTAGATGCACCTGACAAGTCCAGCGGCAAGCGCAGGCAGAAGATACATATCGAGTACGACCTTGTGGGCTACATTCCCGTGGATGAGCTGCTAAAAGCGGAACAGACATGACCGAAATCATGCCTGTTCCAAGAAATTTGAATTTACTGTCTTACCAGCAGAGAGCCTACGGGCGTTTTTTCATGCTTATTTGCGGCTGAGTCTGTTTTCCATATACGCGTGTGCGGCAGTCTCCAGCACATCGTCCAGCGGATCCAGCGTGACATCGCCATATTTACGTGTGAGCGCGGTCTTGAGGATCAGATCCGCCAGCTTCGGATTTTTGGGCAGCAGACAGCCGTGGGAATATGACGCAAACACGTTTTTATACCGCGCGCCCTCCGTTCCGTCCTCACCGTTGTTGCCATAGCCCTCGAGCACCTTGCCGAGTGGCCGCACACCGGCGCCCAGATACGTCTTGCCGGAATGGTTCTCAAAGCCAACGATATTGCAGCCCGCTTCCTCACAGGAGAACATATAGTTGCCGATCATACGCTGCTCTGTGCCGACTGTATAAAGATCCAGCGCACCCGTGAAGTCGCACTGCTGGCCGTCCCAGGTCTTATAATACTGCCCCAGCATCTGATAGCCGCCGCAGATGGCCAGCACCGGCACGCCATCCTCAATGGCCGCCTTGAGCTCCGCCGTCTTTTCGCCGGCCAGATCCTGCAGCAGAACCTCCTGCTCAAAATCCTGACCGCCGCCGATGAAAATGAGATCGCAGTCCCCTGCATGGAGCTTCTGCCCGATGGGGACCTCCACAATATTTGCGCCAAGCCCGCGCCACTGCAGGCGCCGCTGCAGACAGAGCACATTGCCGCGGTCGCCGTAGAGGTTGAGGACATCGGGATACAGATGGTAAATATTCAGTTCCATAGCTTACTCCCAGAATTGCTTATAGCCATACGTTTTGCTGATTGTACTGCGCAGCGCAAGCATTGCCGTATAGGTCGGCATGACGAACACCGGCAGCTGATGCGCCGTTGCCTGCTCCATGAGCTGGCCGTAGTCCTTGACAACATGCAGCTTGTCCTTCGGGAAGCCCGCATATAAAAACCGCAGCGCCATATCCTCCGCGCGTGTGCCGGACACATAGATCTGCGCAAGCGTGTCGCCCATGTCAATCAGCCGCTCAAACGCCACGTCCCAGATCCAGCTCACATCCCGGCCGTCCTGCGTGCGGTCGTTGAGGCAGGCCACAAACACAAACGGCTCGGTCCGCTGCGTCAGGAAGCTCAGCACCTGATTGCAGCCGGCGGGGTTCTTGATGAGGATCATGCGCACATCGGTATCATGAATCTGGAATTTTTCCATGCGCCCAAAGCCGCAGGCAAACCGTGACAGCGACTGCGCTGCCTGCACAAGATCCAGCCCCATAGCCTTTGCCGCCGCCATAGCTGCACAGGCATTATAGATATTATAGCCGCCCGGCAGATTGATGGTTGCTGGAATCTGCGTCTGTCCGTCGCGGAACACAACCTCCGAATGCTCCTCGTCTGAGCATTTGACGCTGCACACACAGATATCCGGCTGCGGCCGCGAATAGCCGCAGTGCGGACAGCGATAGCTGCCCAGGTGGCCATAGGTGACGTAGTCGTACTCATACTCGCTCTTGCACTTGATGCAGTACGGCGCGTCCGAGACCTCATTTACGCGTGCCGCGTAGATCGGCGTGTTGACGCCATAGAAAATAACCGGGTTCGGCACATCGTCATGCAGGCTGGTAATCAGCGAATCATCCGCATTCAGGCACAGCACGGCGTTGGGGCTGTTCTGCGCGCCGATGCGGAGCTTTTCCAGCGTGTGCGTCACCTCGCCGTAGCGGTCAAGCTGATCCCGGAACACGTTGGTGAACACAATCGCCTTCGCGTCGACATACTTGCTGATAAACTTGAGTGCCGCCTCGTCCGCCTCAATGAGCGCGTGCGTGTAGCGGCAGCGGCCCGTGAGCGTGGAATGAACGGCAAATTCAGCGGTTACGCCGCTTAAAAGGTTTGCGCCGGACTTATTTGCAAAGTAAGAGATTCCAGCGTCCTGCCACGACTGCTCGATCATACGCGAGGTCGTGGTCTTTCCGTTGGTGCCCGTAACAAGTACCGTTGTCACGTTCTTTGCAAGATAGCCCAGCAGATTCGGGCAGAGCTTGAGCGCTACGCGCCCGGGGAAATCGGTGCCGCCCCTGCCCAGCAGGCGGATCAGACACCGGCAGAGCTTGCAGGCAAGCACTGCGATCATCACTCGTAGTTTCATGCCACTCTTTATATCATATTCGCCTCAAAAACTCAACTGGTTACGAAAGATTTACAAAAATGGGCTTGCGTTGGTTGTCATAATCTGATATACTACAACAAAATCCGTCACTAACTAACGCCTCCCGGGCATAATCGTCTCCCTGGGCGGCAAAAGGAGCGATACGAACATGCACAGAACAAAACGGATCCTATGTCTGCTGCTCTGCGCGGCGCTGCTGCTTTCCATGAGCACGGTTTGCCTCGCGGCCACCTACAGCAGCTGGTTCCAGTCCAACTATGACGAAATTCAGAAGCTTGGCCTCATGCCGCCGTCCTTTGAAACTCTCGACCTGACGCAGAATATCACACGCGGCGAGATGTGTGAGCTGGCGGTCTACGCCTTTGAAAAGGCTACCGGCAACGGACTTGATCTGGAGAACGAAACCTTCAAGGGCTTTCTGGACACGTCCGACACAAACATCATCAAGGCGCATTTGTATGGCATTGTCGATGGCTATGAGGATGGCACCTTCCGTCCCAACCAGCTTCTGACGCGGCAGGAATTTTTCAAGCTCATTGAGAACTTCTGCTCCGCAGCGTCCTTCTCCCCCACAGCCAAGGATTCCGCACTGAACGGCTTCTCTGATACCGGCTCCATTTCCAGCTGGGCCAAGGAGGCCGCACAGGTCTGCGTGACCTACAGCTTTGTGCAGGGCACAAAGCTTGGAAACGGCACCTATCTCAATCCCACGGGCTACACCAGCCGCCAGGAATCCATGACGATGTTCCTGCGCGCCTACAAGCTGCTGCAGCAGTATTACCATGAATCCGTCCTGAGTGCAACCGTCACGGTCGATCAGGTCAACCTGAGCGTCAAGGTTACAGATGTCAGCAAGACCATGTATGTCGCGCAGTCCGGCAAGATTAACGTCCGCGACTCCTGGACGACAAACAGCACCAAGGTCGGTGAGCTTTCCTACAACGACAAGGTCACGGTCACCGGCATCACGACAACAACCTCCGATGGCTATCAGTGGTACCGCATCAAATATAACGGCATCACCGCCTATGTCCGCAGCGATCTGCTGTCTGAAAAGCAGAACGGCTCCGTCTCGACCGGCGGCGGCAACAGCAGCGGCTCGACCGGCGGCACGGTCTCCGGCAGCGGCAAGGCCAGCGAAATTGCCAACTTTGCAATGTCCTTTGTCGGCTACAGCTATGTCTGGGGCGGTACAAGTCCCAAGACCGGCTTCGACTGCTCCGGTCTCATGTACTACGTCCTGACCAACTACGGCTACTCGATGAAGCGTGTCGCCAACGACCAGATGACGCAGGGCACCTACGTCTCAAGAAGCGAGCTGCAGGTCGGCGATCTTGTGTTCTTCGGCTACAGCGGC
>CAKUAM010000123.1 GCA_934636305.1 uncultured Oscillospiraceae bacterium | reverse complement strand
TGGCCGGTCCACGCGGGACGGTCGTACATGTACATGGAAACCTTGACGTCCTTGGCATACTTCTTGCAGGCGGGCAGATCCTCAATCTCCTTCAGGCAGGACTGATAGGTCTCGCCAGCCGTCATGCGGCGGTCAATGGAGATGGAGCAGGAGTCAGCCACAGCGCAGCGGGACGGAGAGGTGTAGAAAATCTGGCTAGTGGTGCAGGTGCCGCGGCCAAGGAAACGGGCATCCTCGTAATGATCGGGATTGTACTTCGGATCGAGCATCTTGACAAGGCCCTTGATCTCCTTGTCGTCGCCGGCATCGTTCTCGTTGAGGTCGCGGACATTCAGGATAACCTCTGCCATCTTGTGGATAGCGTTATCGCCGCGCTCCGGCGCGGAGCCATGGCAGGAAACACCGTGCATATCGACGCGGATTTCCATTCTGCCGCGATGGCCGCGGTAGATGCCGCCGTCGGTCGGCTCGGTGGAGATGACGAACTCGATCTTGCTGCGTGCATCCTCGGGGCCGCCAAAGTATTCGTTGACGATGGACTGCCAGCACATGCCGTCGCAGTCCTCCTCCTGCACGGAGCCGACGACCATGATCTTGTAACCCTCGGGAATGAGGCCGAGATCCTTCATGATCTTTGCGCCGTAGGTAGCGGAGGCCATGCCGCCCTCCTGATCGGAGCCGCCGCGGCCGTAGATGATATCGTCCGTCTCATAGCCCTCATACGGGTCGGCAGTCCAGTTTTCGCGGTTGCCGATGCCGACGGTATCGATATGGGAGTCGATGGCAATGATCTTGTCGCCGGAACCCATCCAGCCGATCACGTTACCGAGCTTATCAATTTCGACCTTGTCATAGCCCAGCCTTTGCATCTCAGCGGCGATGCGCTTGACAACGCCTTCTTCTTCGCACGATTCCGACGGAATTGCGATCATGTCGCGGAGGAACTTTGCCATGTCGGCCTTATAGCCTTCAGCTGCTTTTTTGATTGCTTCATAATTCATAAACCCAGGTAACCTCCCGTAAAATAATTCCATTTTCTTTTTCCGCAGCCGCAGACCTGCGGGCGGTTTCTGATACCATCATAGCACAAGAACTAGCAATGTCAAACAAAATTTTTGATAACCAAAAAATTTTTTTACATCTTTGAATCACGCCGCCGTTTGTTCGCTTTTGACGGAAACAGTTTCTTGCAGAAAGACGCGGAATATGGTATTATATATTTAATTTTATCAGTTGAAGGAGGTGTCGCCATGCCGATTCCCCAGCAGATTGAGTCTGTCGAGCGGCAGTCTGCAAAAAGCGTTGTCTACCAAACTGTATGTGACTGGATCGTTACCGACGTGCTCAAGCCCGGTGAAAAAATTCTGGACTCTGAGCTGGCCGCATATTTTCACGTCAGCCGCACACCCGTGCGTGAGGCGCTGCAGCTGCTGCAGAATCAGCGTCTTGTCTGCGTGATTCCCGGTCGGGCGACCGTGGTGGCCGACCTCGATGTGGAGGACTTTGAAAAGTGCTACCGCCCGCTGGCCGAGCTGGAGGCGCTTGCCGCTGAGCTGGCCTGCCAGAAACTGACGGATGCCGGACTGGCCGAGCTGGAGCAGGAGCTGCACGCCTCCGCCGAGGCAAATCTCCACGGCGATACCGCCTCGGTCATTACGCACGACACCCGTTTCCACGACATCATCATCGACGCTGCCGACAACGAATATGTTGCAGAGTTCTCCCACATGATGGTTCTGCACATTCAGCGCATCCGCTACCATTTCTTCCATCTGCCGACCATGCGGCGCCAGTCCGCCGCGCAGCACGCCGCCATTCTTGAAGCGCTGTGCGCCAGGGACGCTGCCCTCGCCAAATCGCGCATGCGCGAGCATTGGCTGACCGCTATGGAGGGCAGCCTGAAGGACACCATGCAGAGCCTGCAGCAGATATCCGCGCAGTGACCTGCAATTCCGATTTTTATATACCGTGCATTCATTATAGTATAGGCATTTCACGTGCCGGGACAGATCCTGTCCCGGCACGTTGTCATTTTATCTAAATAATAACGTTTCATTTTCACCAGGTGATAGAAATTTCTGCTGCAGCTGCAGAAGCTCTTGACTTTCCCGGCAACTGCTTTTATCTTGATGATATGCAATATATCGCATATCGCACGTTTCAAATAAGCAGACAGAAAGGACGGATGAGTATGCACACCAATGAAGAATTGATTGCCTTTTGTCAGGAGGCTGTCCGCATTCCCAGCTACTCCGGTCAGGAAAAGGGCGTCGCCGAATTTATGAAGCGCAAAATGGAGGAATACGGCTTCGACGAGGTCATCATCGATAAATACGGCAGCGTGCTCGGCACGATCAACGGCAAGCGTCCCGGCAAGACCATTCTGATGGACGGCCATATTGACACCGTTGATGTCATCGATGCGCCGCAGTGGGCGCATGATCCGTTCGGCGGTGAAATTGCAGACGGCAGAATTTATGGCCGCGGCACCTCCGATATGAAGGGCAGCGACTGCGCCATGATTACGGCAGCCGCCCGGTTCGCCGAAAAAACAGGCAAGGATTTTGCCGGCAAGATCTGCGTCTCGTGTACCGTGCACGAGGAGTGCTTTGAGGGCGTTTCCTCCCGTGAAATTACGCGCCTTGCCAAGCCGGATTTTGTTATCATCGGCGAAGCCACAACCACCACGGTCAAGCGCGGTCAGCGCGGCCGTGCCGAGGTCGTGGTAGAGACCGAGGGCGTCAGCTGCCACTCCTCCAACCCCGAAAAGGGCGTCAATGCAGTTTACGCCATGATGGGCCTGATTGAGGAAATCCGTAAGATCGTCCCCAATGAGCATCCGCTGCTCGGCAAGGGCATTCTGGAGCTGACCGACATCATCTCCAAACCCTACCCCGGCGCATCCGTCGTGCCGTCGCTGTGCCGCGCCACCTATGACCGCCGCACGCTCGTCGGCGAGGACGAGAACGTCATCCTCGGCCAGATTGAAGAAGCCATTGCCCGTGCCAAGGAAAAGAATCCGGCGCTCAAGGCCCGCTGCTATCTCGCCGAGGGCGAAGAAAAATGCTGGACCGGGGAGACCATCCGCGCCAAGCGCTATTTCCCGGCATGGGTCATTGACGAGGACAGCGAGCTTGTCCAGGCTGCCCTGAAGGGCCTGAAGGACGCCGGGATTGAGGCCAGGCTATCCCATTTCGCATTCTGCACCAACGGCAGCAGCTTCTGCGGCGAAGCCGGCATCCCCTGCATCGGCTATGGTCCGTCGCTTGAAAGTCTTGCACACGTCCGCGACGAGTACATTGAAATCGATCAGCTGACCAAGGCCTGCAAGGGCTTTGAATCCATTCTCGATCAGCTGACCAAATGACGTACCGCCCGGACTTGCAATAAAAGAAAAGAGAACAAATCAGAAAAAGGAGAGAAAAACATGGCAGAGTTTTTAACCGGATTCAGTAATATTCTATGGGGCGCCCCCGTCCTGATCCTGCTTGCTATCGTCGGACTGCTGTACGGCATTCGCACAAAGTTTTTCCAGATCCGCAAAATGGGTTACATTCTCAAAAATACTGCAGGTGAAATGTTCAAGAAAGGCGGCGGTGCCTCCGGCGATAAGGGCACGCTGACGCCGCTGCAGGCCGTATGTTCCGCGCTGGCCGGCTGCGTCGGCACCGCCAATATCGCCGGTGTCGCAACAGCAATGGTCGTCGGCGGCCCGGGTGCAGTGTTCTGGATGTGGGTCATTGCCCTGCTCGGCATGATGACCAAATGCGTCGAGGTCACGCTTGGCCAGTATTACCGTGTCAAGGGTAAGGACGGCGTCTACTACGGCGGCCCGATGTACTACATTGAGCGCGGCATGGGCAAGAAGTGGAAGCCTCTGGCCATCTTCTTCGCCATCACCATCATTCTTGGCGGTCTTGGCACCGCAGCTTTCGCGCAGCCCTATACCATGTCCACCGC
>CAKUAM010000122.1 GCA_934636305.1 uncultured Oscillospiraceae bacterium | reverse complement strand
GGTCTGCATCGCAAGAGGAGGAACAAAGCGTCAGAATAAGAAGCCTTGCTGCGCAAGGCTTCGTTTCGGAAGCTTTGATTCCGACGAGGGTCCGGGGGAAATCGGAATCCCCCGGTCTCCAAACCGCAAACCAGCGAAGCGTTTGCGGTTTGGAAAGGAAGAAACGGCCACAGAGGATAAGAGACGGCGTTTACGGCGGCTCGTTCTGGCGTGGCCGTTTCTGACGCGCCGTCGGAGACAAGATGACGGGTTTAAAACAGTTTGCGATGGGGGCCGGAGGTGGCCCGCATCGCTTTTTTTGCAGGACCACTTTTCAAATCCGTCATTTTATGATAAAGTGTAAAAGAAATTTTGTTCCCCGGTCAGGGAGGGAGACTCAACTATGAAACTCACAAATCACGGTGTGTATCTCTGCGGCGGCGTGCCGCAGGACGCTGCGTCCATTTCCCCGGAGGAGGGCCGCCGCCAGACGATGGCGTACCAAATTTTACAGGCGCATAACCAGTCCGGCAATGAAAAGAAGCTGCAGATCCGCTTTGATGCCATGCTTTCGCACGATATTACCTATGTCGGCATTATTCAGCAGGCAAGAGCCAGCGGAATGGAGCAATTTCCGCTTCCGTATGCACTGACGAACTGTCACAACAGTCTCTGCGCCGTCGGCGGCACGATCAATGAGGATGATCATGTGTTCGGCCTGTCGGCTGCAAAAAAATATGGCGGCATCTACGTGCCGGCCAATCAGAGCGTTATCCACTCCTATGCAAGAGAGCAGATGGCAGCCTGCGGCGCCATGATTCTCGGCTCGGATTCGCACACGCGCTATGGCGCGCTCGGCACGATGGCCGTCGGCGAGGGCGGCCCGGAGCTTGCCAAGCAGCTGCTGCGCCACACGTGGGATGCAGATCTGCCGGAGGTTGTGCTTGTATATCTGACCGGTGCGCCGCGGCGCGGCGTCGGCCCGCATGACGTGGCGATTGCGCTGGTGAAGGCGACGTTTGCAGACGGCTTTGTCAAAAACCGCGTGCTGGAGTTTGCGGGACCGGGCATTGCCAGCCTGCCCATGGATTTCAGAAACGGCATTGACGTCATGACAACGGAGACGACCTGCCTGTCATCCATCTGGGAAACGGACGAGCAGACAGAGGCCTTCTTTGCGGCTCATGGCCGGCCGGAGGCGTACAAAAAACTCTCCCCCGGCGAGAATGCGTATTATGACCGCATGATCGAGATTGATCTGGCTGCGGTCGAGCCGATGATCGCGCTGCCGTTCCATCCGTCGAATGCCTATACCATCCGGGAGTTTCTGGCCAACGCGCAGGAGCTTCTTGCAGGTGTTGAGGCGGAGGCCAGAAGGCGCTGGCCCAAGGCGGATGTGCATCTGACAGATAAGATTCATGACGGTGCGGTCTGGGCCGACCAGGGGATTATCGCGGGCTGCGCGGGCGGCATGTTTGACAACATCGACGAGGCTGCGCAGATCATGCATGGCGGATCTATCGGCGACAGCTATTTTACGATGAACGTTTATCCGACCTCCGTGCCGGTCAGTCTTGCGCTGACGCGGATGGGCGTGACAGCGGAGCTTCTGGAGACGGGCACGATCATCAAGCCCAGCTTCTGCGGGCCGTGCTTCGGCGCGGGCGACGTGCCGGCCAACAACGGCCTGTCTCTGCGCCACACGACGCGCAATTTCCCGAACCGCGAGGGCTCGAAGCCTGGGGAAGGGCAGTTCGCGGGCGTATGCCTGATGGACGCGCGTTCCATCGCGGCGACGGCGAAAAATGGCGGCCGCATCACGCCGGCGGACGAGCTGGAGTACGAGCCGGTGCACCATGCCTACAGCTTTGACCGGACGGTTTATGCCAACCGTGTTTACAATGGCTTTGGCCATCCGCAGCCGGACACGAAGCTGATTATGGGGCCGAATATTACCGATTGGCCGCGCATGTATGCGCTGGGGGAGAATCTGCTGCTGGAGCTTGCGGCGGTGATCCATGACCCGGTTACCACGACGGATGAGCTCATTCCGTCCGGTGAGACGTCCTCCTACCGCTCCAATCCGCTGCGGCTGGCGGAGTTCACGCTCTCGCGCCGTGTGCCGGACTATGTGCCGCGCGCGAAGAAGATCGCCGCGGAGGAGGCTGCGCGGAGGGAGGGTTCGAATCCCTCGGGCATCCGGGCTGTGCTGGAACGCTTTGGCGACGCGCAGGCGCTGCTGCAAACGACCCAGTTTGGCTCCTGCGTTTTTGCCAATAAACCCGGCGACGGCTCCGCCAGAGAGCAGGCCGCGTCGTGCCAGAAGGTTCTGGGCGGTTTTGCAAATATCTGCTACGAGTTTGCAACCAAGCGCTACCGCAGCAACTGCATCAACTGGGGCATGCTGCCGTTCACGCTGGACGAGGGAACGCCGTTTGCGTATGAACCGGGCGATTATATCTTTGTCCCGGATGTGCGCCGGACGCTGGAGGAAGGCGGAGAGGACTACGCGGCGAAGGTCGTGCGGGCTGATGGACGCGTGGAGGATCTGATGCTCCATGTGAAGGGCCTGACGCCGGATGAACGCGAGATTCTGCTCGATGGCTGTCTGATGAATTATTACGCCAAGCGCGGCTGAAGGAGATACCGATGGAAAAAATCAAAATGAAAACGCCGCTTGTCGAGATGGACGGCGACGAAATGACAAGAATCCTCTGGCAGATGATCAAGGATGAGCTGATCTGCCCGTTTGTGGAACTGAAAACGGAGTATTATGATCTTGGGCTGCTGCACCGCAACGAGACGGAGGATCAGGTTACCGTCGATGCAGCGCACGCCACGCAGAAATACGGCGTGGCCGTCAAATGCGCGACCATCACGCCGAATGCGCAGCGCATGGTTGAGTATCCGCAGCTGACACAGATGTGGAAAAGCCCGAACGGAACAATCCGCTCCATCCTTGACGGCACGGTGTTCCGGGCGCCGATCGTGCTGAACTCCATCCAGCCGGTTGTCCGCAACTGGAAAAAGCCCATTACCATTGCTCGCCATGCCTACGGCGATGTGTATAAATCCGTAAGCATGGAGACGGACGAGCCGGGCGAGTGCACAATGACATTCCGCGGCGTATCCGGCAAGGAGCAGACTGTCGTTGTGCAGAAAACGGACGGCCCGGCGGTGTTCCAGGGGGAGCACAACAAGGCGTCGAGCATCCGCTCGTTTGCAAAGGCCTGCTTCCAGTTTGCCATCGATACCAGGCAGGATCTGTGGTTCTCTACCAAGGATACAATTGCCAAAATTTATGATGGCGCGTTCAAGCGCATTTTCGAGGAGGAATACGAACAGAATTACAGAACGCAGTTTGAAAAGCTGGGTATTACGTATTTCTACACGCTTATTGATGATGCGGTTGCCCGCGTGATCCGAAGCGAGGGCGGGTTCATCTGGGCCTGCAAGAACTATGACGGCGATGTGATGAGCGATATGGTCTCCACAGCGTTTGGTTCGCTTGCGATGATGACGTCGGTGCTCGTTGCGCCGGACGGCACAACGGAGTATGAGGCGGCGCACGGCACAGTCACGCGCCACTATTATAAGTATCTCAAGGGGGAGCAGACGTCCACCAATCCTATGGCGACGATTTTTGCCTGGACAGGCGCGCTCAGAAAGCGCGGCCAGCTCGATGGGCTGGAGGATCTGGAGGCGTTTGCGGACCGGCTGGAGCAGGCGTGCATGGATACGCTGCGCGAGGGGATTATGACAAAGGATCTTGTTGGCCTCGTCGAGCGCGGGCCTGCAACGGCAGTTACAAGCAGAGAATTTTTGCAGGCGGTCAGAAAAAAACTGGAAGCCTGATGAGAGCCCAGGCACCGGCGGTTATGCCGGCGCCTGGGCTCAGTTTGTGAAAGCGGGTATTGCAATCTTTGGAACGCTTTGAACAGCAGTTTCTTCTTGCTAAGGAACGTTTTCATACTTTCTTTCTCGCTTCTCCGAGAAAGAAAGTATGGCGCGTCAGAAACGACCACGACGGAACGAGCCGCCGTA
>CAKUAM010000121.1 GCA_934636305.1 uncultured Oscillospiraceae bacterium | reverse complement strand
TCGATGGGAGCCAGGTCGTTCAGAGCCTTGGCCATCGGAGCGAGGCAGTTGGTGGTGCAGGAAGCAGCGGAGATGATCTTGTCGTCCTTGGTCAGGGTCTTGTGGTTGACGTTGTAAACGATGGTGGGCAGATCGTTGCCAGCCGGAGCGGAGATAACGACCTTGCGGGCGCCTGCGTCAATGTGAGCCTGAGCCTTGGCCTTGCTGGTGTAGAAGCCGGTGCACTCGAGAACAACGTCGACACCCAGCTTGCCCCAGGGCAGCTCAGCAGCGTTCGGCATCTTGTAGATGACGATCTTCTTGCCATCGACAACAATGTAGTTGTCCTCGCCTTCACCCTCGTGGAAATCAACGGTGTGGCCCTGTGCAACGTAGTTGCCCTGCGTGGAGTCGTACTTCAGCAGGTGTGCGAGCATCTTAGCGGAGGTCAGGTCGTTGATGGCGACAACATCGTAGCCCTCAGCGCCGAACATCTGACGGAACGCCAGACGACCGATACGGCCAAAACCATTGATAGCAACTTTAACAGACATAATGAATTTCCTCCTTATTAGCGACCGGCTCACGCCGGCACAATGTTACTGTGTGTTCCACAACATTCTATTGCATTATACTTCAAGATTTATTCCCTGTAAAGTATAATTTTATCCAAAATCCAACGGATTTACCCTTAATTTCTCTGTTATTTCGTATCAGCGTCCTAACATATTTTCAGGCACGCTGACAATTTGTTTTGTCCTGGCGGTGCGTCAGTAAACTTTCTGTGAATTGTATCCTGTTCCAGCATGATTTTCTTGATTTGGACATATTTTTTGTGTATTCTAAACGTTATTCTGCAAAAAAGGAATGTGATCCATGCTAGAGCTCAAACACATTGTCAAGGATTATCCCGCCGGCGGCACAACCGTCCACGCGCTGCGGGATCTCTCCATCCGGTTCCGTCCGTGTGAGTTTGCCGCCATTCTCGGCCCGTCCGGCTGCGGCAAGACGACGCTTCTGAATATCATCGGCGGTCTCGACCAGTATACCTCCGGCGATCTTATCATCCGCGGCCGCTCAACAAAGGCCTTCAGCGCCCGAGACTGGGACACCTACCGCAACCACTCCATCGGCTTTGTCTTTCAGAGCTATAACCTGATTCCGCATCAAAGCGTCCTGCAGAATGTGGAGCTGGCGCTGACGCTTTCCGGTGTCAGCAAGACTGAGCGGCGCAGACGCGCCGTACAGGCACTGGAGAAGGTTGGTCTTGGCGACCAGCTCGGCAAAAAGCCCAACCAGATGTCCGGCGGCCAGATGCAGCGCGTGGCCATTGCCCGCGCGCTGGTCAACGACCCGGAGATTCTGCTGGCTGACGAGCCGACAGGCGCGCTTGACAGCGAAAACTCCATACAGATCATGGAAATTCTCAAGGAGATTTCCAAGGAAAAGCTCATCATCATGGTCACGCACAACCCGGAGCTGGCAGAGCGCTACGCCTCCCGCACCATACGCGTGCTTGACGGGCAGGTACAGTCCGACTCCGCCCCATATGACGGCCCTGCCGTTTTGCCGGCAGCCGGCACACAGGGCCGCCGAACCTCCATGTCCTTTTTCACGGCGCTTGGCCTGAGTCTCAATAACCTGCTGACAAAAAAGACACGCACGATCCTGACTGCCTTTGCCGGCTCCATCGGCATCATCGGCATTGCGCTCATTCTGGCGCTCTCCAACGGCATCCAGAGCTATATCGATCAGGTGCAGGAGGACACGCTCTCCTCCTACCCCATCACCATTGAGGCCGAGACAACGGACATGAGCAGCATGGTTACCACGCTCATGGGCGTTCATGCAGACGCGGCAGAAGCCGCACATGACGATGGCCGCATCTATGCCTCCAACATCATGTACGATCTGATGGACGGCATGCTGAACGCGGACACCGAAACAAACGATCTGCAGTCGTTCAAGCGATATCTCGACAATCCGGACAGCGAAATCCATTCGTATCTGTCCTCTGTCCAGTGCTCCTACGATCTGCAGCTGCCCATCTATACGAAGGATGCCGACGGCAACATCGTCAAGGCTGACGTGATGGAGCTGCTGCAGAACATGATGAGCAGTATGTACGGCGGCGATTACAGCAGTTATTTTTCGCAGTTTGGCAGCTATTATTCTGCCATGGACGTGTGGGAGGAGCTGCTGGCCGGCGAGGACGGCAGCCTTGTCTCCCCGCTGGTGGAATCCCAGTATGACCTGCTTTACGGCAGATGGCCGGAACGCTATGACGAGGTCATTCTCGTTGTCAGTGAGAATCATGAGATTTCTGATCTTGTCATGTACGCCATGGGCCTGCGCACCGAGCAGGAGATGTCCGATGCCATGCAGGCCTCCATGGATGGCGAATTGTTGGAAAAGCGTGAGGACAGCTGGAGCTACGCGGATCTTTGCGGCCGCACATTCAAGCTGATTCTCCCCAGCGAAAATTACAGCTATGACGCCTCCACCGGCACATATACGGATCTGAGTACCACGCAGGCCGGCATGGATTACCTTTATGGCTCCGACGACATTGGCACAGAGCTGAAAATCACCGGCATTGTCTGCCCCGATCCGGACGCAGCCGCCTCCATGGTTTCCGGCTCCATCGGCTATACCAGCGCGCTGACGCGCCACGTCATTGACGTGACGGCGGACAGCGCAATTGTTCAGGCACAGCTGGCCGACGATACGACCGACGTGCTGACCGCGCTCCCCTTCCGCACCGGCGACGAGGAGGAGCCCTCCATTGAGATCGTGCGGGAGGATGTTGCGCAGCTGCTGGCAGCCGCCCCCGTATCAGAGCGCGCACAGATGTATACCGCCATGTCCCAGCAGCCATCACAGGCCTATCTGGACAGCGCTGTGCAGCAGACTATGGCCTCCATGACGCGCGAAACCATCGAGCAGCAGATGACACAGTCGTATGCCGAGCAGATGGGCACCGATTCGGACACCGTGCGCAAATACATCGCGCAGATGGACGATGAGACGCTCTTTGCCTATGTGGAGCAGATGGTGCGCGAGTCCATCACGCAGCAATATGCCGAGGCCGCTGCCGCGCAGCTGTCCAGCCTGACTGCCGAGCAGCTTGCCGCCGCCATGGACGTGGCAGTACTCACAGATGAACAGGCACAATTCCTCTACGACAACTACATGCCGCCTGCCTATTCGGATGCAACGTATCAGGATAATCTCAGTCTGCTTGGCTATGTGGAGCTGGATAAGCCAGCAAAGGTCAGCCTGTACGCCTCCAGCTTCTCAGATAAGGACGCGATTGCAGACTGCATCTCGCGCTATAATGATGGCCTTCCCGATGATGCACAAATCACCTATACCGATTACGTTGCGCTGCTGATGAGCTCAATCACAACGATCATCAACGCCATTTCCTACGTGCTCATTGCGTTTGTGTCGATCTCGCTGGTCGTCTCGTCCATTATGATCGGCATCATCACATATATTTCTGTTCTGGAGCGCACCAAGGAAATCGGCATTCTGCGCGCCATCGGCGCCTCCCGGCGCGATATTTCGCGCGTATTCAACGCCGAAACGCTGGTTGAAGGATTGATTGCAGGACTCATCGGCATTGGACTGACGGTTCTGCTGATAATCCCGATCAATGCCATTGTCCGAAATCTCACCGGGATAGCGACACTCGGTGCCAAGCTTCCGGTGGAGGCTGCCGGGATCCTCATCCTCATTTCGATGGCGCTTACCTTCCTCGCCGGCCTCATTCCCTCCTCTATGGCAGCCAAAAAGGACCCGGTTGTCGCGCTGCGAAGCGAGTAAGCGCCTCCGGCAGCGCTGAACAGGACATCTCTGAAATCTGCAACTTACTTCTGTCTCCGACGGCCCCATCTTTTCCGCCTTGCCGGAAAAGATGGGGGAGAAAAGGGGCGCTTGGGACGCAGTTGGTGCATTCTGCATCTGATTTTAGGTAACAACCGAATTTGCTAGAACTCACATCGCACCAACTCACCTCACCGGAGTCTGACTACGCGCCGCCCGTCATTTCGGTATCGACTTTGAAAGTAGCTGCGATTTAAGAAGTGTTATAAATAGAAGGTACGCCCCCATTCCAAGGGCGTACCTTTTTGCATTGGTCCGCAATCCTGCGCGGGAAAGATCCAAGAAAACCGAAGGGGT
>CAKUAM010000120.1 GCA_934636305.1 uncultured Oscillospiraceae bacterium | reverse complement strand
CGATGCAGACCGCAGGCTGGGTCTGCATCGCAGAAACCGCTTCGGTTTTCTTGGATCTTTCCCGCGTTGCCTGACAGCCCGCTGCGAATCCGTACTGCATAACAAATCTTATCCGCAAGACGGATTTACTGTTAGTAATTGAACCACAACTACTATCAGATTTGATTCCGAAATGACGGGCGGCGCGTAGTCAGACTCCGGTAAGGTGTGTTGGTGCGATATGAGTTTTAGCAAATTCGGTTGTCACCTAAAATCAGATGCAGGATGCACCAAACGTAACTAAGCGCCCCTTTTCTCCCCCATCTTTTCCGGCAGCCAACCAGCGACATCGTCGCTGGTTGGAAAGGAAGAAACGGCCACAGAGGATAAGAGACGTCGTTTACGGCGGCTCGTTCTGGCGTGGCCGTTTCTGACGCGCCGTCGGAGGCTGAACCAGATCACATAGGTATGAAGTGTTTTGTCCAGAATAAGTCGTTTCCGACGCGCTGCTAAAAAACAAAAGGTTATGCTTTTTGCCTGTTCAAATCAGAATACCCTGAAACGTTTCTTCGAATTGCTCCGCGGCAAATTCCCGGAGCCTTGCGCAGTATCGCTCATACGCCTCAAGCAGTTTTTCGCCCTCCGGCGTCAGGTGCGCACCTCCTCCGTGCTTGCCGCCGGTTGTAGATTCGAGCAGCTTGAAGCCCAGCGTCTGCTGGGATGTTTTCAGAATGGTCCACGCCTTCGAATACGCCATGCCAATCGACATGGCCGCCGCGCGCAGCGAATGCAGCTCCCGCACCTTGCGCAGCAGAATTGCCACGCCCGGGCCGAAGCATTTTTCCTCGCCAAAGATCCGAATGGTCAGGACCGGTCGAAATTCATTGCTCATATTTGCATCTTAGCACGAAGGATTCGCCATTGTCAACAATAATCCAGGATGATTGACGCATTTCCCGCCGCGTGATATGCTATAGAAAACATCCTCAGCGCCGGCTGACAGCAGGCTGCAAAGAAAGGAGGCTTCGGGATGCTGCTTACAGATTCCCTGGACATCCGCCCCGGCATCACCGCGATCATCGGCGGCGGCGGCAAAACAACGCTCATGGAGCGTCTTGCCGCCGAGCTTTCCGCTGAAGCGCGCGTGCTCGTGTGCACCACAACGCATATCTTCCCGGAGCGCCACATGCCCTGCCTCGTCTCTCCATCTGCGCAGCAGATTGCCGATGCGCTGACGCAAACCCGCTGCGTGTGTGTGGGCTCCGTCTCGAAAAACGGAAAATTCACCGCGCCGGGGCTGCCATTTCCGGTGCTCAGCGGCCTTGCCGACTATGTGATTGTCGAGGCGGACGGCGCAAAGCGTCTGCCGCTCAAGGCGCACGCGTCACATGAGCCGGTCATTCCTCCGGGCGCGAATCAGACCATTCTGGTCGCCGGGCTGTCTGGCTTTTTCCGTCCGGCCATCCAGAGTGTTCACCGGGCGGAGCTCTTTGCCGCCCGCCTCGGCATTCCGGTGGACACCGCAGTCACGCCGCTCCTCTGGACTGCATTTGTCAATCAGGAGGCGCTGCATACGCGCGTGCTGCTCAATCAGGCGGACACGGCGGCGCAGCTCTCGCTTGCAGAGCAGATTGCG
Organism: uncultured Oscillospiraceae bacterium; assembly: GCA_934636305.1. Taxonomy (GTDB): domain Bacteria; phylum Bacillota; class Clostridia; order Oscillospirales; family Oscillospiraceae; genus CAG-170. The sequence goes on along the minus strand of CAKUAM010000120.1, from coordinate 2,608 downwards.
CCGCTGCTGCACACGCCCGTATGCGCAGCCGCACTGCAAAAGGAGATGATTACATGCTTGTGCTGATCCGCGGCGCAGGTGACCTTGCAACCGGCATTGCATTGCGGCTTTTCCGGTCGCACCTGCGCGTTGTCATGACCGATCTGCCGCAGCCAACGGCCATCCGGCGGACGGTCTGCTTCTCACAGGCCATTTTATATGAGAGCTATACCGTCGAGGACGTAACCGCCGTGCATGCCCGGACGCAGCAGGACGTGCGCCGCATTCTATCTGGTGGGCAGATCCCCGTTCTGGCCGATCCGCAGGCCAGCTGCCAGACCTGGCTGCGGCCGGACGTGCTGGTCGACGCAATTCTCGCAAAAAAGAATCTCGGCACTGCCATCACCGACGCACCGCTTGTCATCGGCGTCGGCCCCGGCTTCTGTGCGGGGCGCGACTGCCACGCTGTCGTTGAGACAATGCGCGGCCATACGCTGGGCCGCGTCATCCGTCAGGGCGAGCCGCTGCCCAACACTAACATTCCCGGCCTGATCGGCGGCTTTGCCGGTGAGCGTGTCATGCGCGCGCCGGATGACGGGATCTTCCACCAGCTGCTGGACATTGGCGCGCATGTACAGCCCGGCGACATTGCCGGGACCGTAAACGGAACGCCCATGTGCTGTACGATTGCCGGGGTCGTCCGCGGGATTCTGCCGGAGGGCACGCCCGTACACAAGGGAATGAAATCCGGCGACGTCGACCCTCGCGGCAAGGAGGAATACTGCGCTACCGCCTCTGACAAAGCCATTGCCATCGGCGGCGGCGTGCTGCAGGCAATTCTGGAATATACGGGCATCCTGCGGGATATTCCCGGACAAAATACAATGGAGGTTGTTCCATGAGTGACGGGATCAAACTGACAAAGCTTGCAAAATGTGCCGGCTGCGGCGCAAAGGTCGGCGCGGGTGTGCTGGCGCAGCTGCTGACTGACATCCGGGTCCATCATGATCCGAATCTTCTGGTCGGCTTTGACAAGAGCGACGATGCCTCTGTCTACCGCCTCTCCGATGATCTGGCGCTTGTCCAGACGGTGGATTTCTTCCCTCCGATTGCAGATGATCCCTATACATTCGGACAGATCGCCGCAACGAACGCGCTTTCGGATATTTACGCCATGGGCGGTGAGCCAAAGCTATGCCTCAATATCATGGCCGTGCCGGAATCCATGCCTAAGGACGCCGTGCACGCCATCCTGCGCGGCGGCTATGACAAGGTGTACGAGGCCGGTGCGCTTATCACCGGCGGCCACTCAATCTATGACGACGAGCCAAAATATGGCCTTGCCGTGACGGGCTTTGTGCGCCCCGATCGGATGCTGACCAATTCCGCTGCAAGGCCCGGTGACGTGCTGTTTCTGACAAAGCCGCTCGGCATTGGTATCCTTACGACTGCGGAAAAGGCAGAGCTTCTCTCCCAGGAGGGAAAAACGCTTGCCCAGACGCTCATGACCACGCTCAATAAATCTGCGCGCGACGTGATGGTGCAGTACCGTGTCCACGCCTGTACCGACGTTACAGGCTTCTCTTTCCTTGGCCATGCCTGCGAAATGGCGACTGGCAGCGATGTGCAGCTGGAGATTGATACGCAGTCGGTCAGCCTCATTGACGAAGCGCTGAACTTTGCCCGCATGGGCATTCTGCCCGCCGGCATGTACCGTAACCGCACATTTGCAGAGGCCATGGTCGATCCCGGCGAGGTGGAGCTTGCCGTGCAGGACGTGCTCTATGACCCGCAGACAGCGGGCGGCCTGCTTATCGCGTGCGACCCCGCCGACGCCGATGCATTCTATAAGGCGCTTCGTCCCTGCGTGCCGTGCGCCCAACGCGTCGGAACCGTGCAGCCCTACACAGGCGGCGCAAGAATTTATCTGAAATGAGGCAACTGCTATGAACCGATATACGATCATCCCGGAGGATACCATCCGCATTCTGCCGCCGGAGGATGGCGCGGAGGCGGCCATTGAAATTTTCTGTTCCCGGACGGTTATTTATTTTGAGATTGCCGCGCTTCGCTCCGTCTGCCTGACACACGGCGTACCGTACGGCAGCGGCAAAGGCGACGCGCTGGCCTTCGAAGCGGACGACCGCCTGCTCGGCACCCGGCAGCTTGTGTACGTCCCTGTCAGCCGACCGGACTATGCGCTGTTTCTGGCAGACCTTCGGCGCTATGCGCCGGATACGCTGGATTTCTCTCAAGAGGCAGACTATCTCCCCCCGAGCTGCCGCCACGACGGCCGCGGCCCAGCATAACCGGCAGCGCTTCTGCGCACCCTATAAGAAAAACAAAGGAGGTGCCAGATGCGTAATCGAAAAAAAAGCAGCCGCCCGCAGGACGCTGTTGAACAGATTGTCAATACGCCGCCCAGCTTTACCGACCCGCAGGGCAGCTGGACCGGTCTGCCTGCCGATGAGCAGGATGTGCCGGTACAGGATGCGGACGATCTTTAAAGAAAGCAAATTTTTTCTCGAAATTGCTTGACTTTTCCGGAATCTGTGCTATAATCATACCTGCATTTGAGATGCGGGTGTAGCTCATCCGGTAGAGCGCCACCTTGCCAAGGTGGAGGTAG
>CAKUAM010000119.1 GCA_934636305.1 uncultured Oscillospiraceae bacterium | reverse complement strand
GTGCCCTGCGTTTCGCTCTGTCCTGCGGGCGTGGACGTGCCGGGCTATGTTGCGCTGGTGCGCGAGGGGCGGTACGCGGACGCCGTGCGCCTGATCCGCAAAGATAATCCCATGCCGACGGCCTGCGCGTATATCTGCGAGCATCCGTGCGAGGCGCGCTGCCGCCGCAATATGGTCGACGCGCCCATCAACATCCGGGGCCTCAAGCGCTATGCAGTCGACCACGCAGGGGATGTTCCGAATCCTGCCTGTGAGAAGTCGACCGGCAAGCGCGTCGCCATCATCGGCGGAGGCCCGAGCGGCCTTTCCTGCGCTTATTATCTGCGCCTCATGGGACACGGCGTGACGATCTTTGAAGAAAAGAAACAGCTCGGCGGCATGCTTCGCTATGGCATTCCCGCCTACCGCTTCCCACGTGAAAAGCTTGACGCGGAGATCGAGTCCATTTTGTCCACCGGCGTTGAGGTACATACCGGCGTGACGATCGGAAAGGACATTTCCTTTGAGCAGCTCCACAAGGACTACGACTGCCTGTATGTCGCCATCGGCGCACATACCGATAAGAAGACCGGCATCCCGGGCGAGGACAGCAAGAACGTCATGTCCGCCGTCGAGATGCTGCGTGCTATCGGTGATGATGTGATGCCGGACTTCACCGGCAGGCATGTCGTGGTCATCGGCGGCGGCAACGTGGCGATGGACGTGACGAGAAGCTCCGTGCGTCTGGGAGCTGCCAGCGTCACCTGCGTCTATCGCCGCAGAATTGTGGACATGACCGCCCTTCCCGACGAGGTGCAGGGCGCAATTGCCGAGGGCGCGGAGATCCGCGAGCTTTCTGCGCCGGTGCGCATCGAGGCAAACGAAGCGGGCGAGGCCGCCGCCCTCTGGGTGCAGCCGCAGATCATCGGCCTTGCCGACAAGACCGGCAGACCCCGCCCGGACGCGGCAGACCTTCCCGAAGTGCGCATCCCGGCAGATATCATCGTCGTGGCCATTGGGCAGGGCGTGGAGATTGCGGGCTTTGAGCAGGCCGGTATCCCCATCAAAAGGGGAACGTTTATGGCCGAAAGCTCCAGCCAGATCGACAACATGGAAAACGTCTTTGCCGGCGGCGACTGCGTGACCGGTCCGGCCACTGCCATCCGTGCAATTGCGGCGGGCAAGGTCGCGGCAGCCAATATCGACGAGCAGCTTGGCTTCCACCACGAGATCCGCACCGATGTGGAAATTCCCACGCCGCATCTGGATGTCTGCCCCGCACGCGGGCGCGTCAACACGAAAGAGCGAGAGGCAGCCCAGCGCAAATGCGATTTTGAAGACATCGAATGCGGCATGACACATGAGGAGGCCTGCGCGGAAAGCGGCCGCTGCCTGCGGTGCGACCACTTTGGCTACGGCATTTTCAAGGGAGGGAGAATCGAACGATGGTAAGCTTGATCATCAACGGGAAAGCCGTCTGCGTGCCGGAGGGAACCAGCATTTTGGAGGCGGCGCATGCGGTCAATATTGAAATTCCGACGCTCTGCTATCTCAAGGATCTCAACGAGATCGGCGCCTGCCGCATCTGCATGGTCGAGGTCGAGGGGCAGGACACGCTCGTTGCCGCATGCGACAATGAGGTACATGAAGGCATGGTCATTCATACGAATTCGCAGAAGGTTCGTATGACGCGCCGCGTCAACCTCCAGCTGCTGCTCAGCCAGCATGAAGTGAACTGCGTCAAATGTACGCGCAGCGGCAACTGCAAGCTCCAGAAGCTCGCCAACGACTATAACCTCCTTGGCGCACCCTATCAGAAAAAGCTGCGTCCGGTATCGGCCGATTATTCCGCGCCTATTCTGCGCTTTGAAAACCGCTGCATCAAGTGCATGCGCTGCGTGCAGGTCTGCGACAAGATGCAAGGCGTGCATATCTGGGATTTGGTTGGAACCGGCTCGCGCACAACGGTCGGCACGGCAAGGGCAAATAGCCTCTCAAGCTCTCTTTGCACCTACTGCGGCCAGTGCGTGACCCACTGTCCCGTCGGCGCACTGGAAGAGCGCGACGATACCGACCACGTCTATCGCATGCTGGCAGACCCCACCCTCACGACCGTCGTGCAGGTTGCTCCCGCCGTCCGCGCGGCGTGGGCGGAGTATTTCGGTCTCACGCCGGAACAGACGACGCCGGGCATTCTGGCCTCTGCGCTGCGGCAGCTGGGTTTTGACTACGTGTTCGACACCAATTTCAGCGCCGACCTTACCATTATGGAAGAGGGCAGCGAGTTTATTGAGCGCTTTACACATCGTGATGCCTATACATGGCCGATGTTTACCTCCTGCTGCCCCGGCTGGGTGCGGTTTGTCAAAGGCCAGTTCCCGCAGTTTGCGGGGAATCTGTCCACGGCAAAATCCCCACAGCAGATGTTCGGTGCAGTGGCCAAGAGCTACTTCGCAGAAAAAATCGGCGTTGAGCCGAAAAATATGCGTGTCATCTCCGTCATGCCGTGTACGTCCAAAAAGGCAGAAGCAGAGCTTCCGACGATGAAAGATGCCTGCGGCGATCCGGATGTGGACGTGGTCATTACCACGCGCGAGCTGGTTCGTATGCTCCGCTGCTCCATGATCGATCCGACGGCGCTGGAAGAAAGCAGCTTCGACTTTCCGCTCGGCACCGGTACCGGCGCAGCCGTCATCTTCGGCGCGACGGGCGGCGTGATGGACGCGGCGCTTCGCAGTGCATACTATCTGGTCACCGGCAAAAATCCCGACCCCGATGCCTTTATCGCCGTGCGCGGCATGAAGGGCTGGAAGGAAGCAAGCTTCGACATTCCCGGTGCGGGTACGGTCCGCACGGCGGTCGTCAGCGGACTTGGCAACACCAGAAAGCTCATGGAGGCAATTGCCTCCGGCTGCGTGGAGTATGACTTTGTCGAGGTTATGGCGTGTCCCGGCGGCTGCGCGGGTGGCGGCGGTCAGCCGATCCACGACGGGATCGAGTGTGCCGAGCAGCGCGGAGACGTCCTCTGGGGTCTTGATAAAAAGTCGGTGCTTCGCTTCTCCCACAAAAATCCGGATGTGCAGGCGCTTTACAAAGAGTATCTCGGGAGGCCGCTGTCTGAGCGGTCGCATCATCTGCTGCATACCGACATTGACGGCTGGCAGATGCCGCAGGAGCTTTGATTGGTTCTTCCTTCAAGGTCACAGAACAAATACAAATATGGGGCTGTCTCAAAATGCAAATTGCAAGAGAATAGCCCCGCCAAAAGTTAGCAAAGTCGTGAGAATCCAGCTTTTAACGGATTCTCACGACTTTTTTGTTGGGCTAATTTTTAGATAATTCTATTTTGAGACAGCCCCTTTTGGTACGCCCGACACGATTTGAACGTGCGGCCTGCAGCGTCGGAGTTTTCAGGCATCAACGGATAAAATGCTGTGTTTTCAAGGGGTGTACGGTTTTTACCGAAAACATCTGTTGTCTCTGAATTTCTTGAAAGCCATTGAAAACACAAGATAAACCAGCTTTTTCGGCTTTGCGCGAGATAGTAGCCAAACAGTGGTCAGATGCAAATTATGTTTTTGGCTGAGTGATTCGCTTTTGCTGCAATTCTGCGCGGAGGAGAATGCCGAGTGTCAGGCAGAAGTCCGGGTTCTTGAGGTCGCAGCCGAGCATCTGTGTGATGTGGGCGAGGCGATCCAGCAGCGTCGAGCGGTGCAGATACAGCGCCGCCGCCGTTTTGGTGACGGAAAGGTTGTTGTCGAGATAGACGCGCAGTGTCTCCAGATACGAGACCTGCGAGCTTTCGTCGTGCGCTTTCAGCTTCTTCAGCCCGTCCGGGTAATAGACCCACGAAGGTCTGCCGGCCAGCGCACCGGCGAGAAGCTGCGGCAGCAGATAGTCCTGAAAGTAAAAGACCGCGCAGCTTCCGTCCTGCAAAAGTCCGTTTTGCAGCGCGCTGGATGCCTGAAACCACGCCTGATTGGCCTCATACAGATTGGAAAACGCGCTGGACACGCCGCAGATCAGGCCGAGCCTGTCCAGCAGCGGCAGCAGCTGCGCCGTCGTCTCGCGCTCGGCCTGCGCAGCGGGCAGAAACGCGGCGACGGTGCTCTCAAACTCGAATGCCATCGCGCCGGGGTGTCGTTCCTCCAGTGCGGCGGACAGATACGCGCCGGGCAGGGGAGACGCGCCGGATTTCGGCTGGAGGCGAACGCAGACCCAGTCCGTTTTTCCGTTTTCCTGACTGAGCGCCCGCCGCAGCTCAAAATCGAC
>CAKUAM010000118.1 GCA_934636305.1 uncultured Oscillospiraceae bacterium | reverse complement strand
ACGTCCGCGGCCTCACATTGGGCGGCCAGCGGCTCCAGCAGCATCGGATCAGCGTCATCAGCCAGATAAGCCGTCCGGATTTTGCCTGCCTTCAGCGCTTTTAAGAGCTGTTTTGTTCCGATGATTTTCCGGTCGGTTTTCAGACGTTCCGGCATCCAGACACCTCCATGGAAAACGGGCAAATACGTGGACGGGCCCACGCAAATATGGATTATAGCAGAAATCACGAAGTTCGTCAACAAAAAATGCAGAAAAAACAAAATTATTTTTTCAATTTCCCTTGTAATCTCAATGTTTTTCCGTTTATGCACTTTCACCAAATGCGCCCTGCAGCAGCTTGTCCGGCAGCAGCAAAGCGCACGTTCCTCCGATCATTTTCCGAGGTCCTGCAGCATTTTATCCTTTTTCTTCTAGTTTGTACCAAAAGCAGGCGCGGCATCCGCCGCGCCTGCCGAAACGTATTTGCTTGCTTACAGCTTTTCGTCGTCGATCATTTCTTCTGTCACGATGGACTCAGGCGTGGTCAGCGTATCAAAATCGCGATACGCCTGCAGACCAGAGCCAGCCGGGATCAGCTTGCCGATGATGACGTTCTCCTTCAGACCAACAAGGTGGTCGACCTTGCCCTTGATGGCAGCATCGGTCAGAACCTTCGTCGTCTCCTGGAAGGAGGCTGCGGACAGCCAGGACTCCGTTGCGAGAGAAGCCTTCGTGATGCCCATCAGGATCAGGCTGTTCGTTGCGAACTTGAGATCCGTCTCGCCGGCATCCATGCGGGCCTGCACAGCTGCATTGGCATCCTCAAACTCAAACATATCAACCACCGTGCCGCTCAGCAGCGTGGTGTCGCCCGGATCCTCTACGCGGATCTTGCGCATCATCTGACGGATGATAACCTCAATATGCTTTTCGTTGATATCAACGCCCTGCTGACGGTACACGGCGAGAACGCCCTGCGTCAGATAATCCTGTACAGCCTCTGCGCCGGAAATGCGCAGCACGTCGTGCGGGTTGAGTGCGCCATCGGTGATGGGATCGCCCTTCTTGACGCGCTTGCCGTGCTCCACCTTCAGGCCGACAGAATACGGCACCTGGTACTGCTTGACCTCGCCGTCGTCGGCGGTGATGGTGATGTTGCGCAGCGCCGTGCGGTGGGAATCATCCACATCAACAACACCGTCGATCTCGGAGATCTGCGCCATCTTCTTCGGCTTTCTGGCCTCGAACAGTTCTTCAACTCGCGGCAGACCCTGTGTGATATCGTCGCCTGCGACGCCGCCGGTATGGAAGGTACGCATGGTCAGCTGCGTGCCGGGTTCACCGATGGACTGCGCAGCAATGATGCCGACTGCCTCGCCGAGGTTGACAAGCTCGCTTGTTGCCAGGTTCATGCCGTAGCAGCGCGCGCACACGCCGCTTCTGGCCTTGCAGCCCAGAACCGAGCGGACGTACACACGATCAATGCCGTGCGCGGTGAACTTCGCTGCATCCTCCTCGCGGAGCATCACGTCCTTGGAGTGCAGCAGCTCGCCGGTCTTGGGATCGGTGATATCGTAGACCGGGTAACGGCCGCGGATCCGGTTGCCGAAGGAGTCAATGAGCTGGCCCTTTTCGTAGTAGTCGCCCTTCCAGCTGCCGTTCGTTGAGCCGCAGTCGTTGATGCGGATGATGACATCCTGGCACACATCGACCATGCGTCGGGTCAGGTAGCCGGAGTCCGCGGTACGAAGTGCAGTATCCGTCATGCCCTTTCGAGCGCCTCTGGAGGAAATGAAGTACTCCAGAGCGGACAGACCTTCACGGAAGTTTGCCTTGATCGGGATTTCGATCGTGCGGCCGTTCGTATCTGCCATCAGGCCGCGCATACCGGCCAGCTGACGGATCTGGTTCATGCTGCCTCGGGCGCCGGAGTCCGCCATCATGAAGATCGGGTTAAAGCGCTTGAGGTTCGACTGCAGCGCATCGGTGACATCCTTGATGGACTTCTCCCACTGCTGGACCGTCAGGCGGTAGCGTTCGTCGTTGGTGATAAAGCCGCGCTTGAACTGGCGGTCGATCTTGACGACTTCCTTCTCTGCCTCGTGAATGAGCTCATATTTCTTCTGCGGAATCTCCATATCAGCAATGGAAACCGTGATAGAGGCTCTTGTGGAGTATTTATAGCCCAATGCCTTGACCTTATCGAGCATTTCTGTCGACTGGGTAAAGCCATTGATGCGGATACACTTGTCGATGATCTTGCCGAGCTGTTTTTTACCGACGACAAAGTCAATTTCCAGCGGGAACTGGTCATCGACCGTCTCACGCTTCTTAAAGCCGAGGTTCTGCGGAATTGCGTCGTTGATGATGAGTCTGCCGACGGTTGCATCGATGATCCGGTGCTCCTTCTTGCCGTCGATCGTGAGCTCCTTCCAGACCTTGATGGGGTCATGCATGTCGATCATCCCATCGGCATACGCCATCATGGCCTCGTCCTCATCATGATAGAACTTGAAATATTCCTTCGGCCGCACGTCGCCGGCCTCATGGGCCTGCTTGGCATATTCGCCGACGGTACGGATGAAGATGTGGTTTTCTTCCTTGATATCTGCTTCCTTATCCCAGACGTTCCAGACGTAGATGACCTCATCGGGCTGGATCTCGCCCTTTTCCAGCGCTGCAACGGCTTCGTTCAGCGTCTGGTAGGAGCCCGGAATCGTCTCCGGACGATCCGTCTCATTATCGAGCAGCGCGCCGCGGGTGCGCAGATAGTTCTGATAGCCCTCCGATTCAGGATCATCCCAAACGTTCTTCACCCAGATGGGCTTCTCATACGGCAGCTTGCCGCAGTCGAGCAGCGGGAAAATCTCATGGATGGTATCATATGCATCCACGTCGTAGCGCTGATACGTCAGATAATAGGTGCCAAGGATCATATCCTGCGTCGGCACAGTAACCGGCTTGCCGTCCTGCGGACGCAGCAGGTTGTTGGCCGAGAGCATCAGGATTCGCGCCTCTGCCTGCGCCTCCGCCGACAGCGGCACATGGATTGCCATCTGGTCGCCGTCAAAGTCTGCGTTGAACGCGGTGCAGCACAGCGGATGGAGCTTCAGTGCGCGGCCCTCGACGAGAACCGGTTCAAACGCCTGAATGCCCAGACGGTGCAGCGTCGGTGCGCGGTTGAGCATGACCGGACGATCCTTGATGATGTCCTCAAGAGCATCCCAGACCTCGTCCTTGCCCTTATCGATCATCTTCTTGGCGGACTTGATGTTATTGGCAAGGCCGTCTTCAACAAGCTTCTTCATGACAAACGGGCGGAACAGCTCAATGGCCATTTCCTTCGGCACGCCGCACTGATAGAGCTTGAGCTCCGGGCCGACAACGATAACGGAACGGCCGGAATAGTCAACGCGCTTGCCGAGCAGGTTCTGGCGGAAACGGCCCTGCTTGCCCTTGAGCATGTCGCTGAGGGACTTGAGCGCGCGGTTGTTCGCACCTGTGACGGCGCGGCCGCGGCGGCCATTGTCGATCAGGGCGTCAACAGCCTCCTGCAGCATACGCTTCTCGTTACGGACAATGATGTCCGGCGCCTGCAGCTGAATGAGGCGCTTGAGACGGTTGTTGCGGTTGATGACACGGCGATAGAGGTCATTGAGGTCAGAGGTTGCAAAGCGGCCGCCGTCGAGCTGGACCATCGGGCGCAGCTCCGGCGGAATAACCGGCAGCACGTCCATAATCATCCACGTTGGATCGTTGCCGGACATACGGAACGATTCCACAACCTCAAGACGCTTGATGATGCGCAGCTTCTTCTGTCCGGAGGCGTCTTTCAGCTCGTTCTTGAGCTGCTCGGAGAGCTCCTCCAGATTGATCTGCTGCAGAAGTTCCTTGACAGCCTCTGCGCCCATACCGGCCTTGAAGTCGTCCTCGTACTTCTCGCGCATGTCGCGGTATTCTTTTTCAGAGAGGATCTGATTCTTTGCCAGCGGGCAGTCGCCGGGATCGGTGACAATGTAGCTCGCAAAGTACAAAACCTTTTCCAGAATGCGCGGGCTGATATCAAGAAGCAGGCCCATGCGGGACGGGATCCCCTTGAAATACCAGATGTGGCTGCAGGGGGCGGCCAGCTCAATGTGGCCCATGCGCTCCCGGCGGACCTTGGCGCGCGTGACCTCGACACCGCATCGGTCGCAGATCTTGCCCTTGTAGCGGATCTTCTTATACTTGCCGCAATGGCACTCCCAGTCCTTCGTCGGCCCGAAAATACGCTCGCAGTACAGGCCGTCGCGTTCCGGCTTCAGGGTGCGGTAGTTGATGGTTTCCGGTTTTTTAACCTCTCCGTAGGACCATTCGCGGATCTTTTCCGGGGAAGCAATACCGATCTGGATTGCGCTGAATGTTGCATGACTCATTGTATTGCCGCCTCCTT
>CAKUAM010000117.1 GCA_934636305.1 uncultured Oscillospiraceae bacterium | reverse complement strand
TGCTGGGTGTGGCAGTGCTCTTATGGAAATATCAGAACGCCGTTATGGCGATGGCAGCGAAGTTTCTGGAGAAAAGAAAACAGAAAAAGAAAGCGAAGAAAACAGACTATGTTTCGAAAGGCAACTGAGCAGGATATTGCCGCGGCAGCGGCCATTTATGATAAGATCCACGTGCGGGAGGATGCCGGTCTTGTAACCATCGGCTGGCAGACGGGGGTATATCCCACGCGCAAGGACGCGGCAATGGCAGTCCAGCGCGGGGATCTGTATGTATACGAGCAGGACGGCACAGTGCTGGCCTCGGCGATCATCAACCGCAAACAGGTGGAGATCTATGCGCAGGGGCACTGGCTGTATCCCGCCGCGGAGAGCGAGGTTCTGGTGCTGCATACGCTGACGGTTGATCCCGATGCAGGCGGACACGGCATTGGACGCGCGTTTGCGCAGTTTTATGAGCAGTGCGCGCGTGACGCGGGCTGCAGTGTGCTGCGGATTGACACGAATGCACGCAACACGGCGGCGCGCAGGCTGTATGCTGGTCTTGGCTACCGGGAGGCGGATATCGTCCCGTGCAGCTTCAACGGAATTGCCGGCGTACAGCTGGTGCTGCTGGAGAAGAAGCTATAAAGGAGCAAACCGGATAAAAGAGGAGGCAGTCAGATGCGAAAACCCACATGGATTGCCGAACAGACCGGCATGCGTCTTGTACGGACGCTGCTGCCGGTCCGCAGGCGTGACACACACAAGGGGGATTACGGCAGGGTGCTGCTGCTCTGCGGCTCGGAGGGGCTGACCGGGGCGGCGCGTTTGGCGGCGAAGGCCGCGCTGCGCACGGGCAGCGGCCTGGTTTATCTCGGCGTGCCGGAGAAAATCTATCCGATTATTGCCGCCGGGGCCGGCAGTGAGATTGTGTTCCCGCTGCCCTGCGACGCGGACGGACGGCTGTGTTTGCGCGCGCTGGCGCCCATTCAGGCGCGGATGGAGCAGATGGACGCGGTACTGCTTGGGCCGGGGCTTGGACGCTCTGCGGCGCTCACGGCGCTTGTGGAGCAGCTTGTGGGGCTGTGCCGTGTGCCGATGGTTCTCGATGCCGACGGCATAAATGCCATTGCCGGGCATATAGATCTACTGCGCGGATGTGCCTGTCCCATTGTGCTGACGCCGCATGACGGCGAATTTGCCCGGATGGGCGGCGACCTGCAGGCGGCGGATCGGACGATGCAGACGCTGCGGCTTGCACGCCGGACGAATGCCATCGTGCTGCGCAAGGGCTGCCGGACGCTCATCACGGACGGACATAAAATTTATGTCAACCAGACGGGCAATCCCGGTATGGCGACTGGCGGATCCGGCGATGTGCTTGCGGGGATGCTGGTTTCGCTGCTCGGGCAGCGGGTGATGCCGCTGGAGGCAGCCGCCGCAGCAGCATATCTGCATGGGGCTGCCGGCGATCTTGCTGCGCAGGAGCTGGGAGAATACGGCATGGTGCCGGAGGATCTTCTGACCTGCCTTCCGCGACTTTTGCCGTGAGGATGATGCTGGTTGCGAAAAAAACTGATATTCGCCGTATGTGGAGTGCTGCTGGTTCTTTCTGGCTGCTCGGCTGCCGTACAGCCGCAGCCGCTGCTGACGTTCCGGACGGCGCTTTTGCAGGCGGAGACGTGTACATTTTCTGCGGCGGTGACTGCGGACTATGATGACGCTGCGGTGCAGTTTACGCTGGACTGTACCTTTTCCCCGCAGCAGGGCGCGCAGGTGTGCGTGCGTGAGCCGGAGTCCATTGCCGGGATTGAGGCAAGCGTACAGGATACCTGCGCATATGTGACGTTCGACGATGTGCAGATCGGGCTTGGCTCCCTGGCAGACGGGAATCTGGCTCCGCTGGCCGTTCCCTATGTGCTGGGGCAGTGCTGGGCAGGGGAATACATTGACTGTACCGGCAGGGACGGCACGCTGCTGCGCGCAACGTACCGGATGGGCTATGAGCAGCAGGAGCTGATTGTCGACACGTGGTTCGAGCCTGACACCATGACGCCGGTCCGCGCGGAGATCAGCCATGACGGAGCGCTGGCAGCCAGCGTGGAGCTTTCAAATTTTTTGATACAATAGAGGCAAATCGGATGAAAACACTCAAAAGAACCTGGGCGGATATTTCGCTCGACAATCTGGAATATAATTACCGCTCCATCCGCTCGCGGCTGCCGTATGGCTGCCGGTTCCTCGGCGTGATGAAGGCGGACGCCTATGGCCATGGCGCGGTGCCGGTCAGCCGGGCGCTGGCCGATCTGGGCGCGGAATATCTGGCGGTATCCAACCTGGAGGAGGCTGTGCAAATCCGCCGCGGCGAAGTGCGCCTGCCGATCCTGATTCTTGGCTATACGCCGCCGGAGTTTGCGGCGAACATGATTTTTCTGGATATCACGCAGGAGGTGCACTCGCTGGAGTACGCGCGCGAGCTTGACGCAGCGCTGGCCGGGACAAATTATATCCTGAATGTTCACCTGAAGCTTGACACAGGGATGACGCGCATCGGATTTTTTGCATATGACAACGAGCAGACGCTTGAGGAGCTGCGGCAGGTCGCCGCGCTGCAGCATCTGCACGTAGAGGGCGTTTTCATGCATTTCTCCGTGGCTGACAGCCTGGCGCCGGAGGATGCTGCCTATACGCGCCTGCAGTACGGGCGGTTCAGCCAGATGCTGCAGGCGATGGAGGGCATCGGCATCCGGCCGGAGATCCGCCACTGCTGCAACTCCGGCGCGACGATCCTGTATCCGGAGTATGCCCTTGACATGGTGCGTCCGGGGATTATCACCTATGGCAATGCGCCGTCGGAGGAGCTTGAGGGGGCCATTGCGCTGCGGCCGATGATGTCGCTGCACAGCGCCATTGCCCAGCTGCGCACGGTTCCGGCGGAGACGGATATCAGCTATGGCCGGCTGTACCATACTGCGCGGCAGATCCGTATGGCGGTGCTGCCCATCGGCTATGCAGATGGGCTGAGCCGTCTGCTGACGGGTAAGGCCAGCTTTTATCTGCGCGGAAAGCTGGCACCGGTCATTGGCCGGATTTGCATGGATATGTGCATGATTGATGTGAGCGAGATCCCGGAGGCGAAGGTCGGCGACGAGGTGACCATTTTTGGCTATGCGGACGATGGTACGCTTGTCCCGTGTGAGCGTCTGGCGAAGGCGCAGGGGACCATCAATTATGAGATTCTGTGCCAGATCAGCAAGCGCATTCCGCGCATCTGCCACCGCGGCAGCGAAACCTCAGAAATACTGCAGTATATCGTCTGACGAGATTCGACCGTTTGCACACCTGCTGCATACAATGGCATGGGAGCGTCCGGGCAAAAGGAACTGTGTTTAATTTTTGCCTCTGCGTGGGACAATAGTAGCAGCAGCGTGAAAGCGCGCATACTTTTTCCGCGGAGTGTGAAGCAAATGGATACGAACGTGAAACGAGGCGACATTTTTTATGCCGATCTGAGCCCTGTTGTCGGCAGTGAGCAGGGCGGGTGCCGGCCGGTCCTGATTGTACAGAACGACACCGGGAACAAACACTCGCCGACGGTGATTGCCGCCGCGATCACGAGCCAGACGGGCAAGGCGCGTCTGCCGACGCACATTGCACTGACCGGACACGACGTGGGCCTCAGCAAGGATTCTGTCATTCTGCTGGAGCAGATCCGCACCATCGACAAACGCCGCCTGCGCGAGCATACCGGCCATGCAGACCAGGCGGTCATGGAGCAGGTGGATTCCGCGCTGGCCGTGAGCTTCGGCCTGCAGGGGAGCTGAAACAGGTTCCTGTGATAATAAAAACACCTCCCGCATACGGTATGCAGGAGGTGTTTTTATGCTTTCCTATCAGATTGGCGGCGTCCGCGAGGGGACGCTGGAGGCAGAGAAGGACGGCCTGTACTGGCGCATCACGGCGCGGTGCAGCCGGGATTGGGACTTTCCGATCCGGCTGCTGGCCGAAACGGCGTGCGGCTGCGTCACACTTGGCGTGCCGCAGCCGGATGGCGCGTATCTGCAGCTGCAGACGCGCCTGTCAGACCGCAGCTGCCCCCTTACGGAGCAAACCCGCATCATAACGGATCAGACTGCAGATGAGCCGGAAGAAGCAGTTGACGAGCAGGAGAACGCGCCTGGCGAGCAGGAAGCAATTCCGTTTGAGCCGGAGAAGCCGTTCGACCGGATTTCGGAGTTTTCTGTGATGCATGTGGTGGAGCAGGACGGAAAGACGTACTGGCAGCCGACAGAGGCTGCCCAGTGAGCATGCGGGCTTCATCCATTTTGGGTGAAGCCCATATCCAACCAGCGACGATGTCGCTGGTTGGCTGCCGGAAAAGATGGGGGAGAAAAGGGGCGCTTGGGGAACGTTTGGTGCCTACCGCCTCTGAATTTAGGCAAGAAACAAGCTGGCTAGAACTCATATCGCACCAAGTCACCT
>CAKUAM010000116.1 GCA_934636305.1 uncultured Oscillospiraceae bacterium | reverse complement strand
GGCTCGTTCCGTCGTGGCCGTTTCTGACGCGCCGCCGGAGGCATTTCATGCTTATTCGTGCAAACATCAAGCCCTTTTCCTCACGCAAACAGGCCGGGACCATATGGTCCCGGCCTGTTTGTTTCAGATTCTGTAAATATGACTGTATTCCTCGTAATAGCGCTCAAATGTCTCCGATTTCATTTCCTTGATGCTGCTGAGATATTCATGCGTATCAAACGAATCCGATTCCAGCTCAATCATGGCAACGGCAATATTGGAACAGTGATCCGCCACACGCTCATAGTTTGTCAGAAGATCATTGAATACGAAGCCCTGTACCAGCGTGCACAGGCCCTTCTGCAGACGGTCGACGTGATGGAGCTTCATCTCGTCGCAGAGGTTGTCAATCAGCTCCTCCAGCGGCTCCACGCGCGCTGCCAGCTGCAGATCGTTATTGACAAAGGCGCGGATGGTGTTGGAGAGAATTTCCGTCAGCGCGGCCTCCATGACCTCCATCTCGTGCGCAGCTGCGTCCGAGAACGAGAGGTTCTTTTCGTGCAGCTCCTTGGCGCCCTCGGCAATATTCAGCGCGTGGTCAGAAATTCGCTCAAAGTCAGAGATGGTATGCAGGAACTTGGATACCTCCTCGTTCTGCTTGGCCGTCAACTCACGCTCCGTGACCTTTACCAGATAGCTGCCCAGCTTGTCCTCATAGCGGTCAATGGATTTTTCCAGATCCTCAACCAGCTTGTAGCGCTCGTCAGAATATCCATGCAGCAGCGCCACAGCCTCGGCAAAGTTGCGCTTGGCCTCCTCGGCCATGGCATTGATGGTCAGGCGGCTCTGCTCGATGGCCAGGGCCGGGTGCTGGATGAAGCGTTCCTCCAGCCGCATGGCCTCCGGCTCGGCCGGCTTTTCCTCCGGCTTGTCCCGCACAAGCAAATCGACCACATGCTCAATCTGCTTGGTAAACGGCAGCAGCGCCACAACCTTGATAAACCGGAATACGGTGTTGACAAATGCAATGGATACGCTGGACATGATCCGGGCTGTAAACGGGAACGTGACAATGGCATCCAGTCCATAAAACACAATGGCAAAAAAGATAACGCCCGTGACCTCCGCCACCAGATAGACCATGGCCGCCCGCTTGCCGTCCACGGATGCGCCGATGGCCGACAGCAGCACCGGCATGGCTGCGCCGATGGCAATGCCCATCAGGATCGGCAGCGCAATGGAAAAATCAATGATTCCCGTGGAGGCCAGCGCCTGCAGAATGCCGACAGCCGCCGAGGCAGACTGCAGCACGCAGGTAAAGAGCGTGCCGAACAGAATGCCAAGAAACGGGTTGGAGAACGTGGTCAGAATGCGGATGAACGTCGGGTCATCGCGCAGCGGCGAAACAGCCGCGGACATGGTGGACATGCCGAACATCAAAACCGCAAAGCCCATCAGAATATCGCCGATATGCTTCTTGGCTGGATTCTTTGCCGTCATGCGCAGGACAATGCCGATGACGGAGATGACGCCTGTAAGCGTCGCCGTGGAAAACAGATCCAGCCAGCCGCCCGTCGAGCCGATATCCGAAAGACAGATGATCCAGCCCGTGATCGACGTGCCAAGAATGGCGCCCAGGACAATGGATACTGCCTGCCGCACCTTCATCATGCCGGAGTTGACAAAGCCGACGACCATAACGGACGTTGCCGACGACGACTGAATCACAGCCGTCACACCGGCGCCCAGCAAAAAGCCCTTGAGCGGATTGCCGGTCAGGCGGTAAAGAATCAGTTCCAGCTTATTGCCGGCGACCTGCTTGAGCCCATCGCCCATCAGTCCCATACCGAACAGGAACAGGGCAATGCCGCTGAGCAGAGAAATCACGTTGGTTATACCCACATTTTACACCCTCTCTTTGTGTTAATTTGATGTTAAATGTCGAATCTTAAATGTATCTTATGGTTTATATTAAATCTAAGTTAAATCTTGCTTTTTTTCACTATTTCACGTAAAATTAACAAAAAGAAGGACGCCGATTTTACATTTCAATTTTATTGTATGCCCAAAAGGAGTGAAGAAGATGATCTATTTACTGGAGGATGATGATTCCATCCGCAAGCTTGTTCTCTATGGGCTGGACAGCCAGGGCTTTCAGGCCAAGGGCTTTGCTCTGCCTTCGGAGTTCTGGCACGCAATGGACAGCGCTATGCCGGAGCTTGTGCTGCTGGATATCATGCTGCCGGAGGAGGACGGTCTTTCCATCCTCAAGCGGCTGCGCGCGCAGTCCTCGACCCGCCGCCTGCCTATCATTATGCTGACAGCAAAAAATTCAGAATACGACCGCGTGATTGGCCTCGACCACGGCGCAGATGATTTTATTTCCAAGCCATTTTCCATGCTGGAGCTCATTGCGCGCATCCGCGCAGTGCTGCGCCGGGCAGAGCCTGCGCAGTCCTCCGGCGATTTCTCCCTCGGCATGCTGTTCGTCTCTCCGGACCGCCACGAGGTAAAGGTCGGCGGCAAGGACGTCACACTGACCAATAAGGAATTTGAGCTTCTTTGCCTGCTGCTGCGCAACAAGGGCATCGTACTGACACGCACGACGCTCATGGACCGCGTCTGGGGCTTTGAATCTGAGCGTGAAAACCGTACGCTTGACGTGCACATCCGCACGCTGCGCGTCAAGCTCGGCGAGGCCGGCAGCTATATCGAGACTGTACGCGGCATCGGATATAAGATTGGCGGTGAAAACGCATGACGGCAAAAATTTTCAAAAACGCATTTTTCATCGGTTTTATTATTCTGCTTGCCTGCATGCTGCTGTTTTTCTTCATTATGTACTCCAACTATCAGTCGCAGGCATTCGATCTTCTGCAGATGGAGGCCGAGCATATCAGCGAGGGCATGGAAATCTGCGGCGGAGAGGAATACCTCTCCAAGGTGCAATCCGATGGACGCATCACTTGGATCGCCTCTGACGGATCTGTTGTGTATGACAGCATGGCAGATCCTGCTGCAATGGGAAATCATCTGCAGCGCCCGGAGGTTGCCGAAGCATTCGAGACCGGCAGCGGCCACTCGGACCGCTACTCCTCCACCATTTTGGAGAAAAACAATTATTATGCGCTGCTGTTAAAGGACGGCACGGTTCTGCGTGTCTCCGGCAAGCAGACCAGCATGGCCGCCATGGGCCTGATGCTGGTGCAGCCGTCTCTTTGGATTGTCGTTCTGGTTCTGGTGCTGTGCGGACTTCTTGCCATGCGCCTGGCCCGCCAGATCGTCAAGCCCATCAACGCCATCAATCCGGATAACCCCAGCGCCACGCCCACCTATCCGGAGCTGCAGCCGCTCATCACCCGTCTGCAGGAGCAAAACCGCACCATCCGCACGCAGCTGGGCGAGCTGTCCACGCGGCAGCTGGAGTTTTCCGCCATCACGGAAAACATGCGCGAAGGCTTCCTGATTGTTGACGATACCTGCAACATTCTGTCCAGCAACCGCAGCGCGCTGCATCTGCTTGGCATTGACAGCGCAAAAAAGCCAGAGAACCTGCATCAGGCGGAATGCTCCGGCAGGCTGCTGGAGCTTGTTGACGCTGCACTCAGCGGACAGCGCGGCGACACGGAGCTGCAGCTTGACGGCGGCACATGGCAGCTGTTTGCCAACCCGGTCATCACCGGCAGCAAGGTCACAGGCGCTATCCTCATCTTCCTTGACGTCACGGAGCGTGAGCAGCGCGAGGTGCTGCGGCGCGAATTTTCCGCCAATGTCTCCCACGAGCTCAAAACGCCGCTGACCTCCATCACCGGCTTTGCCGAGCTCATGAAGGAGGGCATGGTGCCAAAGGAAAAAATGCAGGAGTTTTCCGGCGATATCTACCGCGAATCGCGGCGGCTCATTGATCTTGTCGATGATATTCTGCAGCTGTCACGCCTGGACGAGGGCACTGCGGACTTTACAAAAACGCCGGTCGATCTGTATGTACTGGCCGGCAGCGTCATTGAAAGCCTCACGCCTGTCGCGCAGAAGCAGTCTGTCACGCTGCATCTTTCCGGCCAGCACGCCGTGGTAAACGGCGTGGAGCAGCTGCTGCAGGAGATGGTTTACAATCTCTGCGACAACGCCGTCAAATATAATGTACCTGACGGCAGCGTCACCGTCTCTGTCTGGCAGAACGGTCCGACCGTCACGCTCTCCGTCGTCGATACCGGCATCGGTATCCCCTACGCCGATCAGAGCCGTGTGTTTGAGCGCTTCTACCGCGTGGATAAAAGCCACTCCAAGGAGGTCGGCGGCACCGGCCTCGGCCTGTCCATTGTCAAGCATGCCGCGCAGTACCACGGGGCCACGCTGGAGCTCAACAGTGAGCCCGGCAAGGGCACGGCCATCGCGGTCAATTTTACCGTCGGCAAATAAGCGCAGCCTGTGACAGTCCAGTATCTGAACTGCATACTTTTGACCTTCTGTAGAATTGTGCTTGACTGAAAGTACACTTAAAGTTATATAATACGATACAAAAAAAGAAAAAAGGCGGCCGGGGGGATTTCGAATTTCCCCCGGACCCTCGTCGGAATCAAAGCTTACGAAACGAAGCCTTGCGCAGCAAGACTTCTTATTCTGGCGCTT
>CAKUAM010000115.1 GCA_934636305.1 uncultured Oscillospiraceae bacterium | reverse complement strand
GTTCAGCATCGTATTGTCGTCCATGAACGTCGCCGTGACCGTGACGCCGGAAGCGGGCATGGTGAAGGTATACTGGGTGTCATTCTTCTTGGTGAGCTTGATTTCCTTGCCATCCTTGTCCAGCACGGTAAGTGTCTCAAGAGTATAGCCCTTGTCCGGCGTGACAGTAATAGTCACGATCTCGCCTGCGCCTGCACGATTGCGGCTGGAAACCGCGCTTCCGTTTTTGCTGTCCTTTACGGTGATGGGATATGTGGAAGCGCTACCGCCGGTGTGGCGCCGGGCAAATACCGCGCTTACCGTTACTGCTTCCTCCGGCATAATAAATTTATTGTCCGTGACCGTCAGCTCCGGGGTGAGACTCCATTTGCTGAAACGGTAGCCGCTGTTCGGATCACCGGTCAGAGTGATTTCCGTTCCGGAGACGGCATAGCGGGCAGAAGCTGTGACTGTGCCGTTTTCATTCTCCTCGACCGTGATCGAGGACAGGTGACGGGCGCTTTCCGCTGCGGCGCTGCTGGAATAGTCCGTATCGTCACCCAGCGCGGTCACGCGGAAGGAATAGGCACCTGCCTCGGTGATGGCGTTATCAGGCAGCGTGGGCGTTGTAGCCGTGCTGTCGTGGCTGTCCTCCGCGGGCGGCTCCGGAATGGTGAAGGTGTAATTCGTTCCCGTCACGGTCTCCGCGCTGCCAAGCGCCGCGCCGTCCTTATAGAGTTGGACAGAGTAGCCGCTGGCGTGCTCCACGGCATCCCACGAAGCCTTACCCGGCACCGCATCATCCCAATCGGCGTTTATGGGCGCGGGCAGGAAGCCGAGAATCGGGATGGTCTGCACACGGCACACATTACCGGCCGCATCTTTGGCCACAATGTGCAGATAGGACTTGCCGCTGGATACATTGGACAGCTCAAGCGTCTGACTGCCCTTGACCATCTCCGTGCCAACGCCTTCTGTGTCCATAGACGGTTCAGATTCGCTGTCGTTCACCACATAATAATATGTACCCTGCTCGTCTGTGGTAAAATCCACAGCGGCGGTCGAATCGCTCGCGCGGGATACCGCAAAGCCCGAAAGCACCGGTGCGGTATTATCCACCGTGAGGGTCACGGTGCAGAAGCTGCTTGCATAGTCGGTCATGCATTCGCCGTTATACTGCTCGTTGAACAGCGCAAGCTTATACTCGTCCTCGCCAAGCCCCGCCGGGACAGTCAGTTCGACGCTGCCTTCGGCATCGGCCGCGTCGGTCAGGTTTTTGAGCCTGCCGTAATACGCGGGTTTGCCGTCCGCATCGTAGAAAATCGCGGAAATGTACTCGTTCGAGCCGGTCTGTGCGCCGGTGTAGTGGAGCGTCAGCGTACCGCCTGCAAATTTTTTAACCTCGGTCTCAGTCACGCTGAAATTGCGGCTTTCGTCCAGCAGAGTCAGCTTCCATTTGGAAGATAGGTTTGATTCGATTGCGGTCAGCGTGCCCACCGTGCCGGTTTTCACGCCGTCCGCCGTGCATACGAACAGCACGTCGTTTTTGCTCAGGTTGAACGCAGGACGGGCAGGCGCATGTTCTGTCGCCAGCTTCGGGCATAGCTCCCAACCGTATGTGCTGCTGTAGGTAACTGCACCGACAGACTTTGCATTGGAATCTGTAATGGCAGACCGCAGCCACCATTCGGTTGCAGCACTGTTATAATAGGCGATCAGCTTTCCTTCCGCTTCAAAGCCATAGGCTGCGTTTGCCGCTTCCTCGGCAGAGAGGAAAAACACCTTGTCGTTATCCAGAATGTTATCTGCCGCTTTATATACCTTGTGGCACCAGTTCGTTCCAGCATATTCCGGGTCGCTCTTGGTCGTGTCCAGCATGGCAAGCAGCTCTTGGGCGGTAAATACATTTAACGTCGGATTGCTCGCCATTCGGCACCATTCCTGCGCCTTGCTACCATTGTACTGTACATTCGTTTCCTGAGCGTTGTCTGTAAATTGCAAGCCGCCGTTTGCACCTTGTCCCAGCAGATACTCCGACAGCAGGAACATGGCGTCGTCGTTGGAAACGGCGGTACCGCCCTGTTTGAGCGAATCCGTATTGCCGGTGGCGTTGCCGCTGGCGGACAGAACGCGCCACAGGATGGGGTCCGCGCCGAACTTGCCAAAATAGAGGTAGTTATAGCCCCACTGCGCATCGTAGCCAGAGAGATCATCAATGGACATCAGGCCGTCCTGCTCGCGCGGAGTGAGGTCGGGGCCGTCCGCGCCGTCATGGATGGTGATCTCCACGGTAAACGGCGTGCCGGTGGCGTAATCGCTCTTGTTTGCGCCGTTCCAGTCTTCGCCGTAGAGAGAAAGCGTGTACTTACCGTTCGACAGGCCATTCGGCAGGGTGACAACCGTACGCGTAGCACCTGTATCGCTATTGACCGAACCGTAATAGAGCAGTTTGCCTTCCGAATCGGTCAGCGCGGCGGTGACATTGGTGTAATCGTCCGAGATGTCCTTCAGCGCCTTGTGCTGGATGGTGATGGTTGCGTTGGTGTACGCATTGTTCCAGATCTTGCGGCCGCCGACGATTTTCGTACCGTCCTCAAAGCTGTTCGCATCTTTGAGGGTCAGTTTGAACTCGCGACCGTCGTAGGGTGCTGGAGTAGCCAGAACGTCTTGGTGCGCGCTGTTGTCTGCTGCCGAGGTAAAGAGGACCTGATCTTTGTTGAGGTTAAGAGCCGGGCGAGCGCCTTTGCTATCTGTTGACGCCGTGGGAGTGACCATTCCGGTATCCTTGCTGATTGCACCGACAGCTGCTGTGTCTTTCTTATTGTATTTGACCTTGTCTCTTGCCGCTGTCATCAACCACCAGTCCTTGTCGGCCTTTCGGTTTTCCGGTGTTCCAAAACCATAGTTTGCGTTTGTAGCTTCACTGGCAAAAAGGAAAAAGACCTTTTTCCCTGCACTGATCGCATTGGCATTTGTGTAAGTATAGTTCGTCGTCCCGTCGCTAAAGGTTCCCCCCGCATCCTTTTTAGCTGAACTAGAGGACGTTGTTAGAAGTGCGCGCGATTCTATAGATGTAAAAGCACCAGCATTGAAAGTGTCACACCAGTTCTCTGTGGTACTGCCTCTCCATTTGTTACTGCTTCTGCTGCTGCGGAATTGCTTAGAATCCTGCACATATTCACTTAAAAGGAAAAGCGCAGAAGCCCCATACTTTGCAGCACTTGTTTCATCTCTATAAAAAGTTGCGCCATCGCCATTTGCGGACAGCACCCGCCATTTGACAGGCTTATTATTCCAATTTCCCAGATAAATGTAGTCATAGCCGTCGTCCGCGCTCCAGCCGTTGATGGCGGACGCACCGGGCTGGATGGTATAGCGTGTGGCCGGCTCTGCCGCCAACACCGTTGCAGGCAGCAGCGTCAGGCACAGGATCAAGGCTATTACCGCACTTGCGATTCTTTTTTTCATAGACAGTTCTCCCTTCGGATAGCAAGGCTCATTCCCACAGGGATATCCCCGTTTCCGATGCCTTTCTGTTTTCATTTTGTAGCTTAACACGCTCTTTCCGGATTTTCAATAAACCTTGCGCGAAATACAGATGTTTTTGCGTGAATGGATGGCATTCTTGAATGAAATGTGTTATACTGACAAAAAACAGTCTGTGAGGAAGCGCTATGAATACCATTGGCATTTCTGTGATCTCTAACCGCACACATATTACGCTGCTGGCAGAGGACATTCTCTATCTCTCGCTGAGCGGCAGAAAGACGGTGATCCATGTCACTGGCAATCGAATTTATGAGACCTATACCCCTATTGATGAACTGGCAAAAAACCTTGGAAGCGCCTTTCTCCGCGTGGATCGATGCTGCCTGGTATCTGCCAAGGCGATCCACGATGTGACGAAAACGATCGATCTGATCAACGGAGAATCACTGGATTACGCACGCCGCCGCAAGCGGGAGATCGTGGAGCAGCTGCGCATCGAACGGCAGAAAATCGGTCAGACATTGGAGCGCAATGATGCTCCCACCTCGCGGGAGGCGTACCACCGTCACTACGCCAGCTTTGACCATGTGCCCTTCGCCTTTGCGGACATTGAAATGGTATTCAGCGAGGCTCATTCGGCAGTGGACTGGATTTTCCGCTATGGCAACGAGGCACTGGCAGAGCTGGAAAAAACGCCGCTGGAGCAGCTGATCGACCACGCCTTCGGCAGCATCTTTCCCAACATGGACGCCAAATGGCTGCGGGTCTATGAGCGCACGGCGCTGTTCGGCGAAACGCTGGAAATTGAAGATTACAGCCCGGAAATCGACACAGAGCTCAAAATCGTCTGTTTTCCCACCTTCAAGGGGCACTGCGGCTGTATGCTCTTTGACCGTCGAAGGATCCAGACGGTGCGTGAATGCGCGAAGCTGTAGCCTGCGTTCTTGAGATGCTGGATCGCTCCTCGTTCCTCTCGCTGTAAGTGCTGTCCCTTCTTGCGTTCTACCGATTCTGTGATATAATCTTGGCAGTCCATAGTGATTGCCCTCCCTTGGAAGAAGTTGTGTGCAAACTTCATTCTACCATGTGGGGAAAATCACTATGGATTTTTTCTTAGGTGTCCAACTTCATTTTACAATCGACCTTTGTTTTTTCTACAATGTAAGCGTCAAACCTAACCGCGCATGGACAGGCATGAGACAATAGTAACGGGACGTTGCGAAACGTTCCGTTACTGTCATATTGGAGGTATAGG
>CAKUAM010000114.1 GCA_934636305.1 uncultured Oscillospiraceae bacterium | reverse complement strand
ACCCTGAAGCTTGCGAAGTCCTACTGGGGCTCCAAGTCCCGTCACTTCAAGATGGCCAAGCAGGCCGTTGCGAAGTCCGGCGTTTACGCTTATGTCGGCCGCAAGCTGAAAAAGAGAGATTTCCGTCAGCTGTGGATCTCCCGTATCTCTGCAGCTGTTGCTCCGTTCGGCATCAATTACAGCCGCTTCATGTACGGTCTGAAGAAGGCCGGCATCGAAATGAACCGCAAGGCTCTGAGCGAGCTCGCGATCGCCGATCCCGAGGCTTTCAAGGTTCTCGTCGAGACCGCAAAGAAGGCTCTGTAATGCCTTTTCCGGGGCTGTTGCGTCAAGCAACAGCCCCTTGTATTTTTATAAAGGAGAATATTATGCGCTGGAAAGCAGTTTTATTTGATATGGACGGTGTTCTGATCGACTCCGAGGAATACATGGCCAAGACTGGTGTGCGCGCGCTGCGTGACTACGGCATCGAGGCCAAAGAGTCCGATTTCGCCGAATTTGTCGGCTGCGGGGAAAACCGCTATGTGGGCGGCGTTGCAGAAAAATATGGCGTCCCCTACCGCACCGAAATGAAGGATCACCTGTACGCATGCTATGGCGAGCATGTGGCCGAGGAGGCCAATATTCCAGAGGGCGTTCTGGATGTGCTGCATACGCTGCGGGAAAAGGGCTATAAGCTGGCCGTCTGCTCGTCGGCAGACCGGATCAAGGTTCTGATGAACCTGTCGGCCATCGGCGCGGAGGAGTCGCTCTTTGACAAGCTCGTCACCGGCACCGACATTCAGAATCCGAAGCCCGATCCTGAAATCTATCTCACCGGTGCGGCCAGCCTCGGCCTGAAGCCCGACGAGTGCATCGTCGTGGAGGACGCGCCCAGCGGCATCCGCGCCGCGCACGCCGCCGGCATGGAAGCCATTGGGCTTGCCACCAGCTTCCCGGCAGACTATCTGCGTGAGCAGGCAGCGCCGGAATATTTGCTGCCGGATCTCAAGTCGATTCTCACAATGCTGTAAGCTTCTGCACGCATATGGCGGTTCGTTCCGTCGTGCCCACTTCTGACGCGCCGTTGGCAACTGAACAGCGTCAGTAATTTCAGAATATTCCGCCTGGTTCGGGCTGCTTCTGATGCACCGCCCCGGATAATGCAGCGCGCCGTAATTCTACGGCGCGTGTTTTCCGCTGTTTTTTGAAAAAAGAAAGGAAAAACCATGAAAAAGAATCCCTCTTTGCGGCAGGTTGACATGCTGCACGGGCCGACGCTGGGCAAGCTCATTCTCTTCGCCTTGCCGCTGGCGGCCAGCAGCGTTCTGCAGCAGCTGTTCAATGCGGTGGACATCGCCGTTCTTGGCCAGTTCGCCACCAGCCAGGATCAGGCCGCCGTCGGCTGCACCTCCGCCGTGATCAACATGTTTTTGAACCTGTTTCTCGGCATCTCCGTCGGCGCAAACGTCGTGATCTCCACGTGCATCGGCCAGTCCGACCATGCACGTGTCCGCGCCGGTGTGCATACCTCCATGCTGGTCGCCATCTTCAGCGGCATTTTGCTGATGCTGCTTGGTCTCTGGACCGCGCGCCCCATCCTGGAGCTCATTCAGACACCGGAAAGCGTCTTGGATAAGGCGACGCTCTACCTGCGCATTTATTTTTTCGGCATGCCCTTCATCATGGTCTACAATTTCGGCGCCGCCATTTTGCGCAGCATCGGCGATACCCGCCGCCCGCTCATCTGCCTGACCGTCTCCGGCATTCTGAACGCGGGGCTCAACATTTTCCTCGTTGCGGCCTGCGGCATGGATGTGGACGGCGTCGCCATTGCGACCGCCGCGTCCAACGTTGTCAGCTGTATCGTGGTCGTCTGGATGCTCTGCCGGGAGCAGGGCATCATCCATCTCGATCTGCGTGCCCTGCGCATCGACCGCGCACTGCTCGGCAGAATCCTTGCCATCGGTCTGCCGGCCGGTCTGCAGAGCACGGTGTTTACCTTTTCCAACGTCTGCATCCAGTCCACGCTCAATTCCTTCGGAACCTCAGCTGTGGCTGGCTCCTCGGCGGCACTTAATTATGAATTTTTCTCCTATTTCCCTGTCGTTGCCTTTGGCCAGGCCGCAGTCACATTCACCAGCCAGAATTATGGTGCCGGAGCATATGACCGCTGCCGGAAGATCTTCTGGCAGACGCTTGGCCTCTCTATTGCAATTGCAGAGCTGATGGGACTCGGCTTTGTATTCGGGCGCGGCCTGTTCGTCCGCTTCTTCACCACCGACCCGGAGGTCGCCAATTATGCGTATCTGCGTATGTGCACGCTGCTGCCGTTCTATTTCTTCGTCCCGCTTTATGAGATCGGCGGCGCCGCCCTGCGCGGCATTGGCCACTCGCTGGCCCCGGCGCTTCTGACTGTCCTCGGCACCTGCGTGCTGCGCCTGATCTGGGTCTTTACCGTCTGCCAGGTGTATCACAGCTATCAGGTCCTGATGATCGTCTATCCCATCACCTGGCTGCTCACCGGCACGGCCATCATGATCTGCTATTTCTATCACGATCGGAAGCTCCTGCGCAAGTTCCGCGCATTGCCGGCAGCAGATGCTTCGTCCAGGTAATCCCACTTGCGGCTGGGACTTCCATATGTTAGAATGAACGCAGATAGAAACTTCCAGACAGAAAGAGAGAATCCCATGAAAAGACATCTGCTGCTTTTTGCCGCCATCCTGACGCTCTGTGCGCTTCTATGCGTGAGCGCCAGCGCCGTCAGCCCACAGTCTGCCGCCGAAGATCTGGCAGCTGCGGATATGTTCCGCGGCACCGATCAGGGCTTTGATCTGGAGCGCGCCCCCACACGTGCCGAGGCCGCCGTGATGCTTGTGCGTCTGTATGGTGCAGAGGAAGAAGCGCTGCAGCTTTATAACGAGGCGCTGATTTCCCACCCGTTTACCGACTGCAAGGCGTGGGTCAACCCCTATCTCGCGTGGCTTTACTCCCGCGGCATGGTCAAGGGCATGGCCCCCACGCAGTATGGGGCGGATCTTCCGTGCAGTGCCCGTGACTATGCGCTGTTTTTGCTGCGCGCGCTCGGTTATCAGGATGGGACAGACTTCAACTGGACAGAAACAGAAGCCTTCGCCTCCGCGCAGAATTTTTACAGTGACACGCTGTTCGGCGGCACGTTTACCCGCGGCGATATGGCGCTTATGACCTGGCTTGCCCTGCAGGCTCGCTGCGCAGACGACAGCGGCACACTGCTTGGTGCGCTGCAGACTGCCGGCACCGTGGCTGCCGATGCTGCCCGCGCACTGACCCAGGCCTACCAGAAAAGCGGTATCCAGCTGCAAGACGGCACGCTGAGCCTCTCCAGCGCAAGCTGGCAGGCCGCAAGCTCGTCCATGGAGATCACCATACACTTTGAGGATGGCGATGAGGTTCTGGACGCCGACGCCCTGCGCGCCCTTGTAAAATCCGACACAACCGGTCGGATGCAGGTGCTGCCGGAGCTTCTGGATACGTTGGTAAGCGGCTGGGCCTCTGCGTACGGTACATACAACACCGCTTTCCGCTTTGACTCCTATGTAAAGGGTCTTACCACCATTGATTTTATCAAATGCGACTATCGAATTGATGAGGCCGGCATCAAAAAGCAGCTGCTGCAGGCCATTGCCTCCATGGAGTCCGCAGAAATTCAGGCTCCGCTGACCTGCTACCGCTACGGCGTGCCGTTCGATATCTCCCAGACGCATGTGGAGGTCGATATTGACAACCAGCAGCTGACATTCATCAAAAACGGCACGGTACTGGTCAACACCAATATCGTTACCGGCATGATCGGCCCGCACCACACGCCGACCGGCCTGTATTACTCCCACAACCGGCAGACCAACTGTACGCTCGTCGGCTCCGATTTCCGGGTGTTCGTCAAATACTGGGTCAGCGTCATTGAGAATGTCATTGGCCTGCATGATGCGTCCTGGCGCAGTGCATTCGGCGGCGACCTGTACGTAAATAACGGTTCGCATGGCTGCGTCAATATTCCGGAAGCTGCTATGGCCAAAATCTTTTATAACATTGACGATGGCACGCCAGTGCTCATCCATGGCCGGAACGAGTGGTACGAGCCCGGCTCTGCGGACTCCCCTGCCACGCAGAATCCGCTCCGCGGCACCACTGCAAAATAACATAAGGCCCGCGCCGGTATACCGGCGCGGGCCCTGCTGCATAAAAACGCAGTGTTCATGCCAATGAGTTGCCTCCGGCAGTGCATCAGAAACGGCCACGCCAGAGCGAGCCGCCATAAACGACTTCTCTGGCCCTCTGTGTTGCTGGTTGGTCCTTGTAAAATGCCTCCTGCGGCCCTATCTTTTCTCTTGCAAGAGAAAAGAGTGCTTGGGGACGCGCTTGGTGCATGCTGCATCTGAATCTAGGGTGTATCTGAAAACTGGAGATGTGACTGGCAGCGAGAAATTTTCGTGGTGAGCAAGACATTTTTTCGCAGGACTCCTGACGTATTGCAAGGAAAAATGACGCAGTACAGCGCGAAAAGGCCCGCTGTTCGGGGGCGTTGGCATTCCCTCTGGCAAAGATACTGACCACTGAACCGCCAAACAGCTAGCTTGCTGCTGTGACCACTATATTGATGGATCTGGTCATCCAGACTCTGCTGTATCATCCTTCCCCTTTCAATCGTCCGAAAATCGTTTCATCCAAGCTGGACCAAGCTACGTCAGCCTGTGTCATTTGTCAAGCGCCGGGCCATTCGCACCTTCTACCCGCTGGACACTGGACAATTATCCTACAGATAAAAAACGAAAAATACCACTTGCAAATTACCGGCCGATATGCTATGATACATAAGCTGATTCAATAGTTATCCGGGTGTGGCGAAGTTTGGTATCGCGCTTGAATGGGGTTCAAGAGGCCGCTGGTTCGAAT
>CAKUAM010000113.1 GCA_934636305.1 uncultured Oscillospiraceae bacterium | reverse complement strand
TGCATGTCAAAGATCGTGTGGTTGAAGCAGGAGAACACGAACGGCGCCTTCAGGCTGGGCAGGCTCGTCATGTAGCCTGTGGAGGCCTTCCCCGGCTTGTTTTGCAGATCCATCAGCTCATGATCGATCATGAAGTCGATAAACTCGCCGGTTTCCGGGCTGATCTCGTGGTACATCTTCTGGGCGGTTTTGACCATGAAGGCATCGTCACCTGCAGGCTCGGCGTTGCCATCCGGGAACACCATCTTTTCATCATACCACATGACATGGTCGATGCCGAGACGTCTGGCCTGCGCGTCATAGAGCTTCTGGCACAGCGGCACCAGAACGGTGCGCACCTGTTCACGGAAGGACGCAACCTCCTTCTCGCCGTAGTCCGTGCGGCCCTGCTCCAGATAGCCGACGGGGATGTAATTCTCGTAGCCCAGGTTCTTGCCCATCTGGTTGCGGATGCGGATCAGCTCGTCCCAGATCTCCTCCAGCCGCGTTTCGTTGTCCTCGTAGAATTTGGAGTACGCCTTTACCGCGGCGGCACGCACGGCCCGGTCGGGATGTTCGAAGTATTTCTGCACGCCGTAAAGGTTCAGCGTCTTGCCGTCAAAAGGAATTTCCGCCGTGGCCATAATCTTCTGGTACTCGTTGGTCAGGCGGCTCTCCTGCTGACGCAGCGGAATATTGGCCTCGCAGAACAGCTTCTTCTGCAGATCCATGGAGACAAAATACTGCTTGCCGAACTCCTTCTCAATATCCGCGCGGAAGGGGCTGGATGCAATGGCCTCGCTGAGCGCGACCTCCGCGCCGCTGAGCGTGGGCAGCGTGTCCTGCAGGTACTGGATCTCTGCCTCATAAAATTCGTCGCGCGTGTCAAGCGTATGACGGATGTTCGCAATGGAAACCTGCGTGATCAGCTCGCACTGCTCACGGTCGATTGCAGACATCAGCGCGCGCAGAGCCTCATAGCTCTCCGCGTGCTCGGCCGCATCCTTCCATTGGACGAGCTTTTCGCGCCGCGCCTGCAGATCGGGGCGTTTGTATTCCAGGGTTGAAAACTTATAATTTTCCATCGGCTGGTTGTCCCTCCTCACACGATTTCTCCATTTATTATACTCGCGAAGTGCGTTTTTTTCAATAGCCGCCGCGCGCGCCGGGCGCGGTCCGTCGCCTGATCCTGCGCCGCCGGGTTCCACCATGGGGCGTAGTGGATCACAATGTCGGCTGCTGTCAGATTCAACCCCGTTCCGCCTGCTTTCAGAGAGATCAGAAAGACCGAGGCGCTGCCTGCGTTGAATGCCTTGACCATTGCAGCCCGCTTTTCCTTGGGCGTTGAGCCCTGAAGCGTGAAATTGGAAATATGCAGTGCGTCCAGCCGTGTACGCAGTCGGTCGAACCACAGGCTTCTCACGCCACTCATCTGCGGCCAAAACAAAAAGCCATTCCTTACGGAATGACTTTTTGTTTTGGTGGAGATAAGCGGGATTGAACCGCTGACCTCATGACTGCCAGCTGCGGTCGGTTCGTGATTTCTGGCAATTTTGAGTACAATACGTCCGTTCCGTCAGCAAAAAGTGCGGGATTTTGCAAGGTTTTATCCATTGCGTCCACTCGCTTTCGCGCACACCTGGGTCACAATCTGGGGCAGAGCAGTCGGGTGGATTTGGAGAGGTTCTGCCGGAGTGGACGTAGATTATAGCTCGATCTTTGTTGATAGTCAAGTCATGAAAGAGAAGAAATTACACTTCAGACAATGATTTGCAACATCCCCAGGCGGAAACTGATTACGGCCCGCCGGGGACCGGACTGACCAGCTATGCAGCCAGTGCGCTATACATATTCAAAATCTTCCTGCTCTTCCAGCAGCTTCTTCCGGCTGAGATGGAATACAAGCGCCAGCACCGCGACGATCAGATAGGCGATCGCAAACGGAGAAAACGGCGTAAAGCCGAGCTGCGCGCTGTGGATAAAGCCGAAGCAGGCCAGCACATATCCGACCGCAGCCGTAACGGCCACATGATTCAGCTTCCGGTCGATGATCGCGACTGTCATGGTACCGAGCAGGATCCCAATCAGAATTGCGCCGGATTTGACAGCCGGAACACCGTTCCACATGACGCCGGCATCCTTCAACATCTGGGTGAACTCCACCGTATACTCGGAAAGGCCGGAGGACATCACCTCTGTATACACGCCGGACAGGCCAATAGCCCCGGTGATCTGGGAGTACATATAGTCTGCGACTGACGGGATCATGGCAATGCCGATGGCCGCATATGGAGCCTGAGGATCTCACGGTAGGCTGCGGGAACAATATGCAGCCAAACTGAAAAAGGTCACACAGTTGCAAAAACAGTGGGCGCCCCGGAAACCGATCCTCGACGCTCACTGTTTGAATTTGCAGAAAGAAACCCAGCGATTGGAGCAGGAAGTCGATGAGCTGGTGATGGAAAAGCTGAAAGACGACGGAGCCTCATCCGTTCATGAAATCAGCATTTGAACATGAGGTGGTGTCACCTTCAGTCCCTGTGTGTTAGATTTTTACTTTTTGGAAAGGTTTCAAAAAACGAATAAAGTATGGCTCTATTCGTTGAATAGAGCCATACTTTATTCGTGGTGCGGTCGGCGGGACTCGAATCCGCACGCCAAGGGTGACGGAACCTAAGGGGTATGTCACCTTAGTGAAGCATTCTATCCGTCAGCGACAACAGCGTGTCGCTTGCATTCAAAGGGTTTCGGCAAACATATGAAATACCGCTCGGAATTCTCTATAGGGGCACAATGCGCAGAGCGCCTGGACGTTTAGTATAACTGCACTGAACAGCATAAAGCTGTCGTTAAAAATCGAACATATAGTTTTCGAGCTGCTGCTGGGCGCTGAGGATGGAGTCGCTGTCCAGTCGGCGCTGGCGCAGCGTCCTGTCGCTGTCAAGCAGCGCACAGTAGAGCACGTCCGTGACATAGAGGAAAATCAGATTGTTGGACAGGGACAGGGCATTTTGCGTCGTGATCTTATCGCTGATGATGAATTTGTAATCGATCAGCTCGGTGAGCTTGGGCGAGTCATAGCTGGTAATGGAGATGATGGACGCGCCCTTTTCGTGGCAGATGTTGATGGACTGATAGAGCTCACGCGTGAGGAGCGAGGGCGCAATGATCAAAATGAGGTCCTCCTTGCCGACGCAGCGCGAGAAGATGCGCAGGTCGCTCGCCGCCTTCACGGACTTTGCGTACAGCCCGACCATGCTGAGACGAAATTCCAGATCCTCCGCCACAAAGCAGGCATAGGACGGCGAAAAGATATAGATATGCGCGGCTTTGCGCATGGCGGCGGCGGCACACTGGACAAGCTGCTCGTCCAGCATGGCGGTTGTGTTGACCAGCATATTGCGGTAATCACGGCTGATCGCACCGACCAGAGCGTCTGAGTTGTCGGCGTCGGATTCGCGCATGGAGTTAAAAAAGTTTTCCTGCGCAAGGGCGATCTTGAACGCGTTGAAGCCTTTGAAGCCGATTTTTTTGCAAAAACGGTTGATGCTCGCCTCAGAGGTGTTTGTATTCTGGGCGATGGTGGTGATGGTGCTTGCAACAACGGCGTCGGCATTATGGATGACGTATTGTGCGATCTCATTTTCGCTGACCGTAAAGCTCTGCTGCATGGCAACAATTTTCGAAATGACGGGAGATACCATAAATGAATCCTCTTTCAAGAGCAAAATGTTCTCTGATAAGTTTGTTTCCTATATCATACCCTACGAGCCAATAAAATGCAAATCCATTCTGGTCATTTGAATTGTGCAAATTCTCTAAAAAGGAATCTTGTAATTTGTGTGAAATTAATTTCCAAAAATATTGACACGAAATGAAAATATTGATAGTATTCTATTGCAATCGCGCGATGAACTTTGTCATCTTTTCAAAAAATATGAAAATATCTTTCAAAATCGATCAAATAGACGGCGAATACTGGAAAATACAACGGAAGCCAAAGACGGAGGTGCTTTATGGCGGGAGCAATCTATAATCGGGAATTTGATGTTGTGATCTGCGGCGGAGGCGTGTCCGGCTGCACTGCGGCGATCGCGGCGGCGCGCAGCGGCGCGAGCGTTCTGGTCGTCGAGCAGAACGGCTATCTGGGCGGAAGTCTGACGGCGTGCGGCGTCGGACCGATGATGACCTTTCACGCCGGTGAGAAGCAGGTCATCCGCGGCATCATGCAGGAGCTGGTAGACGCGCTCAAGGCGCGCGGATGGTCCTCCGGTCATGTTGCCGACACGAAGCAGTATACCAGCACGATCACGCCGTTTTCCGCAGAGGGGCTGAAGCTGATTCTGGATGAAAAGCTCCGGCAGGCTGGCTGCGAGGTCCTGTTCCATACCTTCCTGGGGCACGTGAACGTGGAGGACGGAGCGATCTGTTCGATCACGGTGTGCAACAAGGACGGACTGCATGAGCTTTCCGGCAGGGTGTTTGTGGACGCGACAGGCGACGGCGATCTCGCGGCATGGTCCGGTGAGACGATGACCAAGGGACGCCCGGAGGACGGAGCTGCCCAGCCGATGACCATGAACGTCAAATACTGCGGCGTAGACACGGAGCGGCTCAAAAGCTACGTTCTGGCGCACCCCGAGCGCTTTTTCCGGCTGGCGCCGCACATGGAGCTGTTCCATGTCACGGGACCGGTCGATCTGGAGGGCTTTGATGAGGAGTTCAAGCAGGCAAAGCGGGAAGGTCGCCTCTCTATCAGCCGCGAAAACATCCTGATGTTCGGCACGGGACGCGACGGCGAGTACATTTTGAATACGACCCGCATCGTGGAGCACGACGCGACCGACGCAGTCAGCCTCAGCGAGGCGGAATATCTCGGAAGGAAGCAGTGCGCGGAGCTAGATGCGTTCGTACATGAGACCGTGCCGGGCTTTGAGCGTGCGATGGTCGAGTTTACAGG
>CAKUAM010000112.1 GCA_934636305.1 uncultured Oscillospiraceae bacterium | reverse complement strand
CTTTCCACCCAACGACGATGTCGCTGGGTGGGTTTGGTGAATGGCCTCCGGCGGCCCCCCTCTTTTCCGCCTTGCCGGAAAAGAGGGGGGAGAAAAGGGGCGACGGTTACGTTTGGTGCCTACCGCCTCTGAATTTAGAAAGCAAACATATTTGGTAAGGCTCATATCGCACCGACTCACCCTACCGTGTCTGACTGCGCGCCGCCCGTCATTTTGGTATCCAATCTGATCGCAGTCACGGTTGAATCACTGCAGTAAATCTGTACTGCCAATAAAATTTGCTGGGCCGCACGGATTCGCATGAGTACGCAGCAACACCGCCGGGTGTCCGGCGGTGTTGCTATTTTTCTTATTCTGCGCAGCACTCGCGTATCACGGCCACTGCCTTCTCCAGCAGCTCCATCGGAATATTGAGCGCCGGCAGAAGCCGCAGCTTATCCTTGGCCTTGATAACCAGCACGCCCTTCTCGCGGCAGGCCGCAAGGATGTCTGCCGCAGGCTTCTTCGTCTGGATGCCCAGCATCAGGCCAAGGCCGGAAATGCTCACAATTCCGTCGGCCCCTGCAAGCGCCCTGCGGATATAGTCTGCGCGCTGCCGCACGCCGGCCAGCATCGCATCATCCAGCCGGCTCAGCACATTCACCGCGCCCGCGCAGCACACGGGGTTGCCGCCGAATGTCGAGCCATGCGACCCGGCATCGAGCACATTCTGCACCTTTTCCCCCAGCATTGTTGCACCCAGCGGCAGTCCGCCGGCCAGCCCCTTTGCCGTGGAAACAATGTCCGGCTTCACGCCATAGTTCATATAGCCATAGAGCATGCCGCTGCGGCCGTTGCCAATCTGCACCTCGTCGCAGATCAAAAGAATGTCCTGCTCGGCACAGAGCTTTGCCGCTCCCTGCACATACGCCTTGTCCAGCGGCATGACGCCGCCCTCTCCCTGCACGACCTCCATCATGATGGCCGCGCACTTATTTTCACTCACCAGCCGCTGCAGATCGGCCAGATCATTGGGCTCGGCATACACAAAGCCCTCGGTGAGCGGCGTGAAATCCTTGTGGAACACGTCCTGACCGGTTGCCGCCAGCGTGGTGATGGTTCTGCCGTGGAAGGAGTTTTTGAGCGTGATAATGGTGTAATAGTCCTTCCCCTTCTTTTCCTCGGCATATTTTCTCGCCGCCTTGATGGCACACTCGTTGGCCTCTGCGCCGGAATTTCCGAAAAAGACTTTTTTCATGCCTGTCTTTTCACAGAGCATCTGCGCAAGCTTCACGCACGGCTGCGTATAAAACAGGTTCGAGATATGCTGCAGCGTGCCGAGCTGCGCCGTGACAGCAGCCATCCAGCTTTCATCGGCAACGCCGAAAATATCAACGGCAATGCCGGTAGACAGATCAATATACTCCTTACCGCTCTCGTCCCAGACGAGCGAGCCCTTGCCCTTTACGATGGTCACAGGAAAGCGTGCATATGTATTTGCAATATAGGTCTGGTCCAGCTTCTGAATATCCATGCGTATCCTCCTCACTTTGTGAACATGGTGCCGATGCCTTCGTTCGTCAGCATTTCGATCAGGATGGCGTGCGGCACGCGGCCATCGATGATAAACACGCGGTTCACGCCCCATTCGATTGCGTTGCGGCAGCATTCCGCTTTTGGGATCATGCCGCCCTGAATGATTCCATCGGAAACCAGTTGCGGCAGCTCCCCGACGCGGATCGCCGAAATGAGCGTGGACGGATCATCCTTATCCTTCAGGATCCCGGCAATATCCGTCATGGCAATGAGGCTTTCCGCCCCAAGCCCGCCCGCAATCCGCGCTGCAGCCGTATCCGCGTTAATATTATAGATATTGCCCTCCGCGTCATAGCCAACCGTGGAAACAACAGGGATATATCCCTTGTCTATCACATCCAGAATCGGTTTTATGTTGACTTTTGTGATATCCCCCACATAGCCGAGCTCCGGCTTCTTGACCTTTGCCTCCAGCATATGGCCGTCCAGTCCGGACAGGCCTATGGCGCTGCCGCCCTTGAGCTCAATGAGGTTCACCAGCGTTTTATTGATCTTGCCCGCCAGCACCATCAGCGCCACGCCGATGGATTCCTCATCCGTCACGCGAACCCCATCAACGAACGTACTCTTTTTCCCCATCTTCCCAAGTACCTCCGTGATTTCCGGCCCGCCGCCATGCACCAGCACGACCTTGACGCCGATGAGCTGCAGAAGGATGATATCCCGGATGACAGAGTCCTTCAGGTGCTCGGAAATCATGGCGTTTCCGCCATATTTGACCACGACAATCTTGCCGCTGTACTCCTGAATATAGGGCAGCGCATGCACAAGAACGCTTGCCCGCTGGGCATTTGTAATATCCATGGCGTTTTCCTCCATCATGTCCGGTAATCGCCGTTGATCTTTACATAATCATAGGTAAGGTCACAGCCCCAGGCTGTCGACGAAAAGCCGCCGGATTTGAGGTCGATCAGAATCTCAATTTCCTGTTCCAGAAGAATCTTCTTGGCCTGTTCCTCTGAGAAACCCACACCCGCGCCGTTCTGGCAGACCAGAATCGTTCCGGCCTTCGATGCAAACTGCACGTCAATTTTCTGCACATCAACCGGCGCACCGGAATAGCCGATGGCGCAGAGCACTCTGCCCCAGTTGGCGTCCGCGCCGAACATTGCCGCCTTGGTCAAGGATGAACAGATTACGCTCTTTGCCACGGTCTTTGCAATCTGCTCTGTCTGCGCGCCGCTGACCTTGCACTCAAGAAGCTTTGTCGCTCCCTCTCCGTCGCCGGCGATGCAGCGGCACAGGTGCACAGTCACAGTGTTGAGCGCCTGCATAAAGCCTGTAAAGTCCTCGCCCTCGCAGGTGATCTCCGCGTTGCCGGCAAGGCCGTTTGCAAGAATCGTGACCATGTCGTTGGTGGAGGTATCCCCATCTACCGAGACCATATTGAAGGTGTTGGCCACATCCGTGGACAGCGCCTTCTGCAGCATTTGGGGGCTGATTGCGCAGTCAGTGGTGAGAAATACAAGCATTGTCGCCATGTTGGGATGGATCATCCCGGATCCCTTGCAGATACCGCCAAGCTTACATTCCTTGCCGCCGGCCATAAAGCTTACAGCCAGCTGCTTGAGCTTTGTATCGGTGGTCATAATGCCCTCGGCTGCCGCCTCAGAATGATCGCCAAGCTCCTTCACAAGCATGGGGATCCCGGCGGCAATGGGCGCGATATCCAGCGGCTGCCCGATGACCCCGGTGGACGCCACAACGACGTCCTCTGCCTGAACCGGCAGCGCCTGGGCCAGCAGCGCGCTCATCTGCTCGGCAATCTCCACACCGTTGGCATTGCAGGTATTGGCGTTGCCGCTGTTGCAGATAATGGCCTGCGCCTTCCCGTCGGACAGATGCTGCTTCGTCACAACAAGCGGCGCGCCCTTGACCAGGTTCGTCGTATAGACGGCTGCAGCGCTTGCCGGCACGCTGGAATAGATCAGCGCCAGATCCCGCTTGGATTTGTTCTTCCGGATGCCGCAATGTACGCCAGCGGCAGTAAAGCCCTTTGCGGCGCAGACGCCGCCCTCGATCGTTTTCATCTGTGTTTCCTCCTGATTAAAGCTCCAGACCCAGCGTTTTTTCTGCGCCGGTCGCAAGATTCATACATTCCAGGGCCGCGCCGGACGCGCCCTTGCCAAGATTGTCATACACCGCCAGCAGAAGCATCCGCTCCGCATTGCCGGAGACTGTGATCTTCATGCTGTCCTTTCCCGCCTGCGCAGCCGCAGACAAAAAGCCGTCTGTATCCGCAGACTCCACATACGAGACGACCGGCCCGGCATACAGCTGCCGGTACACCTCCCGGACAGTCTGCAGATCCGCTCCGCCCTGCAGCCAGCTGCCGAACAGCGGCACCGTTACCTGCATCCCACTGTAGAAATCGCCGACAACCGGGCAGAAAACCGGCTCGTTTGCAAGCCCTGTGATGGCCTTCATTTCCTTCAGATGCTTGTGCGTCTGGCCGAGGCCATACTGACGCGGGGCATCGTATAAGCTGCTTCTGTCCGTACTTTCATACGCGGCAATCATTTTCTTGCCGCCACCGGAGTAACCTGTGAGAGAGAAGCAGCTGAGTGCTGCATCCTTGCTGAGAAGTCCTGCTGCAACAAGCGGATAGACCAGCGCAATAAAACCGCTGGCGTGGCAGCCGGGTATGGCAATGCGCTTGCCGCGTCGGAGCTTCGCCTCCTGCACTGCTGATAGCTCTGCAAAGCCATACAGCCATCCGGGCTCCGTCCGGTGCGCTGTCGAGGTATCGAGCACAACTGTATCCGGATTTTCCACCCAGGAGGCCGCAGCACGTGCCGCATCATCCGGCAGACACAGGAACACAACATCTGCCTCGTTGAGCATCTGCCTGCGGCAGCTGTCCACCTTGCGCTGGTCCTCCGGCAGCGTCAGAAGCTCCACATCCGTTCGCGCCTGCAGCCGGTCGAAGATCCGCAGACCGGTTGTCCCTGCCTTCCCGTCAATAAACACTTTTTTCATGTGTGCCACGCCTCCCATGCAGCGGGTCTGCCCTGCCGCGTGCTGTTTTCTATAATATACACAATTTGCATAAATATGCAAATATTATTTTTTGAAAATTAATATTTATGATATTTATACATTATACATTGCATAGTATGCAAATTTTTGGACATTTTTCGCGTAAAAAAGCCAGAGTGCCGCAGCTTTGCGCACTCTGGCTATCTGGTTATATGTAGAGTCTTAAAAATCGATTCAGTAAATATGCCTCCGACGGCGCGTCAGAAGTGGGCAATTTCGAATCGAACATCTCTGAACTCGGCGGCTTGGTTCTGTCTCCGACGGCCCCATCTTTTCCGCCTTGCCGGAAAAGATAGGGGAGAAAAGGGGCGCTAGGTTACGTTTGGTGCCTGCCGCCTCTGATTTTAGGTGACAACCGAATTTGTCAGAGCTCATATCGCATCAACACACCTCACCGGAGTCTTACTACGCGCCGCCCGTCATTTTGGAATCAAATCTGACAGCAGTTGCAGTTTCATAGGTGCAGAAAATCCGTACTGCCAGCAAAATTTGTTATGCAGTACGGATTCGCATTGGGCTTCCAGGCAGCGCGGGAAAGATCCAAGAAAAC
>CAKUAM010000111.1 GCA_934636305.1 uncultured Oscillospiraceae bacterium | reverse complement strand
CATGTCACGCTGTACTCCCTGCTCGAGGATCCGATGACCTCCTGCGGCTGCTTCGAGTGCATCTGCGGCATCGAGCCGTGCTCGATGGGCGTTGTCATCACCTGCCGTGAATATGCCGGCATCACTCCGCTCGGCATGACCTTCTCCGAGATGGCCTCTATGACCGGCGGCGGCGTACAGACCCCGGGCTTCATGGGCCATGGCAAGCACTACATCGCCTCCCACAAGTTCCTCAAGGCGGAGGGCGGCGTTGGCCGTCTGGTCTGGCTGCCGAAGGAGCTCAAGGATCAGATCCGTGACAAGCTCAACGAGACTGCCAAGGATATGTACGACATCGACAACTTTGCCGATATGGTCGCTGATGAGACGAACTGCCCGAACGGCGATCCGGAAGAACTGCTGGCCTTCCTGTCTGAGGTTGGTCACCCCGTTCTCGGTATGGATCCGCTGGACATCTAATAGTAAGCTGCAAAACCCCCGGCTGGCACTCAAACTGCCAGCCGGGGGTTCTTTGTATCAGCCCCCTTTCAGGGGCTCCTCATTTCTTTGTTCTGATATGCAGATCGCCGGACACCGTCTCTGCCGAGATCGGGCACGCATGGACTGTCCCGGGCGTGTAGCCATCCGTGCTCAGCTCCCCGCTGACCGTATCAAAGGTCAGATCCTGATACTGGCATGCTGTCGGCAGTTCCAGCACATAATTGCCGGATACGCTGCTCAGCGTCAGCTCGCCCGGACTCAGCCGGAAGCCCAGCGATACATCCCCGGACACGCTCTCGCACGAGAGTGTGTCGGCATTCAGCTCCGGCAGACGGATGTTGCCGCTGACCGTGGACAGCTCGAGCGTCTGCGCAGAAAACTCCGGCCCGATGATATTGCCGCTCGTCGTAGAGATCCTGGCATCCGCCGCGCGGCCGCTCATCAGCTCGACCTCTGCAGAAACCGCCTCCACCTCAAGATCCGCGAGCTCCTTGGGAATGCTGACCGTCAGCGTCTTTCTCGGCAGCTTTATGCTGGACAGGCTGGATTTGCACGGCTGGATGATAAGCCTTTCGCCATCCACCTTATAATGCAGCGCATAATCCTCGTTGGAGCCCGTGTAATCCTCCTGCACATGAACCCGATCATCCTCTGACTGCAGGATGTAGACGCTGCCGGAAAGCCAGTGAATTTCCACCTCCGTGATTGCATTCAGCTCGTCTGTCTCCGATCCCTCGCTGCCAAATCCGCCGCGCGGCAGTGTATCATAGCTGTCAGCACTGTCATAATGCTGATAACCAACCGACAGCCCGCCGCGCAGCAGTGTATAGGCACTCCCCACCCCTACCAGCGCAGCGCCCGCCCGAAGCAGCACTGCCCCGACGCAGATGAGCGCAATGGCCCATCCGGGCAGTCTTTTCCTGGACTTTTTTGTCGACGCCGCATAGGTCGGCGGCGGATAGCTGCCCGGGGCAGGAAACTCGCGCGTTTTATGCTCCGCTGCCGCCTCCGGCTTTTTATGCTCATACAGCCCGGATACATCGCCGATGCCGCCGACCGCCTCGTCATACGCCTCCTGTTCCGATTTCCCGGCAGCAATCAGATCATCGTACCGGTCGAGCGTGTGCTGCAGAATTTCCTGCTTGACCTCCGCGTTGCGAATGGTCAGCGCCGCGTCGGCAAACAGCTGCCCGACGTACGCCTCCAATTTTTCTCTCATGATTGTTCCTCCAATAATGCATTGAGCACACGGACGGTCGCGTCCCATTCCTCCCGGGCCTGATCGTACGCCTGCCGTCCCTTCTGCGTAATTTTATAATACTTCCGGCGCGCGCCAACCGCGCCATCACCCCAATAGGATTCGATCTGCCCGGCATCCTCCAGCCGCCGGAACGCCGTGTAGAGCGTGGCCTCCTTCAAAATCAGCTCTCCGCCGGAGCATCGCTCGATCGTCTTGTTGATCTCATAGCCATAGCTGTCGTGCCGTATCAGCTGCGCCAGAATGATTGCCTCTGTGTGGCCGCGGATCAGATCCGCACGTATCGACATCTGACCACCTCCGTTCCGTCTGCAATATAACACGATATACATCACCTGTCAATGTATATCGTGCGATAAATTATGTTTTCCTCCACGCATTAAATAATTTAATGGAAAACATGTCGATTTTGCACTTGTCGCAGCCGACAAACTGTGATATACTTCACGGCAGATAGATTCCGCACGAAAGAAGGACGCACGTCATGCGCATTGTCATCAAAATCGGCACCTCCACCATCACACATCCTACCGGCCGGCTCAATATCCGCCAGATGGAGTCGCTCTGCAAGGTTCTCAGCGATATCAA
This sequence comes from uncultured Oscillospiraceae bacterium, assembly GCA_934636305.1. Lineage (GTDB taxonomy): Bacteria > Bacillota > Clostridia > Oscillospirales > Oscillospiraceae > CAG-170. The sequence goes on along the minus strand of CAKUAM010000111.1, from coordinate 2,969 downwards.
GAATGCCGGAAATGAGGTCATTCTTGTCTCCTCCGGCGCCATCGGCATGGGCGTCGGCAAGCTGCGGCTCGGCTGCAAGCCGACCGACGTGCCAACCAAGCAGGCGGCTGCCGCTGTTGGCCAGTGTGAGCTCATGTATACCTATGATAAGCTCTTTGCCGAATACCGGCACACCGTGGCGCAGATTCTTCTCACAGCGGACGACATTGAGGATGCCGCCCGTCATGAAAATTTCCAGAACACCATCCAGCGCCTGCTGGAGCTTGACGCCATCCCCATCATCAACGAAAACGATACGGTCTCCGTCGCGGAGTTCGGGATCGGCGACAACGATACGCTTTCTGCCATTGTCGCAACAAGCGTGCGGGCGGATCTTCTGGTGCTGCTGTCGGATATCGACGGACTTTACACGGCAGACCCGCATAAAAATCCAGACGCCAAACGTCTGGACATTGTTCCGGCATTGACGGATGAAATCTGGCGGCTGGCCGAGGGAAAGGGCTCTGCGCTCGGCACAGGCGGCATGAAAACGAAGCTGCAGGCCGCGCAGATCGTCACGCAGGCCGGAACGGATATGATTATCGCCAACGGCACAAACGTCGGGCAGCTCTATGCGCTGCTTGACGGCAAGTCCATCGGCACCAGATTTCTTGGAAGGAGCGCAGACGTATGACAACACTGGAGCTTCTGCAGCAGGCAAAGGCCGCATGCGGCCAGCTGGCCTGGCTGGACAGCGAGGAGAAAAACCGGGCCATATTCGCCATGGCTGACGCCATTACCGCAGACAGCTGCGCCATTCTTGCGGCCAATGCCCAGGATCTGCAAGCTGCGGCGGGCCATATTTCCGAGGTCATGCTTGACCGCCTCCGCCTGACGCAGGCGCGCATAGACGCCATGGCTGACGGCATGCGGCAGGTCGCCGCGCTGCCGGATCCCGTCGGCGAGGTGCTGGCAGAGGTTCATCGCCCGAACGGCCTTGTGATCCGGAAAACAGCCGTTCCAATGGGCGTCGTGGCAATTATCTATGAGAGCCGGCCCAACGTCACCTCCGACGCCGCCGTACTGGCACTCAAAAGCGGCAATGTCTGCGTGCTGCGCGGCGGCAAGGAGGCTTACCGCTCCGCCGCCGCTATTGTCTCCGCCATGCACAAGGGCCTTGCAGCAGTCGGGCTGCCGGCGGCATTCATCAATCTTGTCTCCGACACAACGCGGCAGAGCGCACACGAGCTGATGACCGCCAACGGCCTTGTCGATCTGCTCATTCCGCGCGGCGGCGCAGGGCTCATCCGCGCCTGCGTAGAATCGGCAACTGTCCCCTGCATTGAGACCGGCACCGGCATCTGCCATGTGTATGTGGACAAGGATGCAGATCCGGACAAGGCGCTGAACATCATCGAAAACGCCAAAACCAGCCGCCCCTCCGTCTGCAACGCAGAGGAGGTTGTCCTTGTCCAGCAGGACATTGCAGATACATTCCTGCCACGGCTCCGCAAACGTCTCACTGACGACCGCATTGCCGCCGGGAAGATCCCGGTTGAGCTGCGTCTGGATGAGGCCGCACAGCGGATCATTCCTGGCGTGCCTGCCGGTGCAAGGGACTTTGACACAGAATTTCTGGACTACATTCTGGCCGTAAAAATCGTTCCGGATACGGCAGCCGCAATTGCGCACATTGCTGCGCACTCCACGCACCATTCGGACGCCATCATCACCGAAAACGCGCAGGCCGCGCAGCAGTTCACCCGTCTGGTCGACAGCGCAGCTGTCTATGTCAACGCCTCTACCCGCTTTACAGACGGCGGCGAGTTCGGACTTGGCTGCGAAATGGGCATTTCCACGCAGAAGCTGCACGCACGCGGCCCGATGGGCCTGCGTGAGCTGACAACATACAAATATATCATCGAAGGCAGCGGCCAGATCCGCTGAACCCGAAAGGAGCAATCTTTCATGCAGTATAAAATGGGCTTCATCGGTACCGGCAATATGGGCGCCGCACTGGCGCAGGCCGCAGCAAAAAGCGGACAAAGCATGCTGCTTGCCAACCGGACCGCCTCCAAGGCAGAGTTTCTTGCCAAGGAGCTTGGCTGCCGCGCCGGCACAAATGAAGAAGCTGCCGCACAGTGTACGTATATCTTTCTCGGTGTCAAGCCGCAGATGCTCCCGGCCCTACTTGAAACGCTGAAGGAGCCGCTTGGCGCAAGAACGGACCGGTTTGTGCTTGTCTCCATGGCCGCCGGCACCACCATTGCCTCGATCCGGCGCATGCTCGGCTTTGCCTGCCCCATCGTGCGCATCATGCCGAACCTCCCTGCCGCGCTTGGCAAGGGCGTCGTCCTGATGGCTGGGGATGATCTGACCACCGCGCAGGAGCTTGACGAGCTGGAGCAGCTGCTTGCCGGCAGCGGGCTTGTCATGCGGATGCCGGAGGATAAAATTGACGCCGGCAGCGCCGTCTCCGGCAGCGGCCCGGCATTCGCCTATATGTTCCTCGAAGCGCTGACGGATGGGGCGGTTGCCTGCGGACTGCCCGCCGCGCAGGCTCAGGCGCTGGCCGCGCAGACGCTCATCGGCGCGGCCGAAATGGCGCTGGCCTCCGGCAAGCACCCGGGCAAGCTGCGTATCGACGTCTGCAGCCCCGGCGGCACAACGATTGCCGGCGTGCGCACGCTGGAGCAGCGTGCGTTCCGTGCAGCGGCCATGGACGCCGTCATTGCCACCTATGAACGCAACTGCGAACTGGCAAAAAAATAAATACCAAAACCCAGCGGCGGAGCGAATGCTCCGCCGCTGGGCTTTTAGATATCAAAAAAGCAAGAAACGGTTCAGGCTTTCTTTCCAAACTGTAAACGCTTCGCTGGTGAGGAACGGATCATACTTTCTTTCTCGCTTCTTCGAGAAAGAAAGTATGGCGCGTCAGAAACGGTCACGACGGAACGAGCCACCGCAAGCGATGGCTCTAATCCTCTGTG
>CAKUAM010000110.1 GCA_934636305.1 uncultured Oscillospiraceae bacterium | reverse complement strand
ATCAACCAGTTTTTCGAACTTTTTCAAAGTTCGAAAAACTGTCTCAGCGGGGCGAAAAGACTTTTTCGACACGCTGAGCCCTGCTCCACAAGGCTTCGTTCCTCACTTTTTAAAAGGTAGCAAAAAGAATATGCTGAAAATCGTTTCTCCAACAAAGGCAGTACCTTTTAACGCATCAACAAAGGTATATTGCCTCTTTTATTTTACCCCTTTCATGCGTAGGCTGATCCTTCCGCGCTTCTGATCGACGTCCAGCACCTCAACCTTGACCACGTCTCCGACGGAAACAACCTCGGACGGGTGCTTGATATACCTGTCGCACACCTGTGAGATATGCACCAGCCCGTCCTGATGAACGCCGATGTCTACAAAGACGCCGAAGTCAATGACATTGCGGACCGTGCCGTCCAGCACCATCCCGGGCTTCAGATCCTTGAGCTCCAGGACATCCGTGCGCAGAATCGGGGCCGGCAGCTCCTCGCGCGGGTCGCGTCCGGGCTTGACGAGCTCCTTGACAATGTCCTGCAGCGTCGGCACGCCAATGCCGCAGGCTGCGGCGGCCTTTTCGGCGCCATAGGCGCGGAGCTTGTCCGGCAGACTGGCCATTTCCGGCTTGCCGGCCTGCTTCAGGTCGATATCCAGCAGCTCTGCCAGCTTTTTCGCTGCGTCATAGCTTTCCGGATGGACGCCGGTGTGGTCAAGCACCTGGCGGCTCTCCGGAACGCGCAGGAAGCCCGCGCACTGCTCAAACGCCTTGGGGCCGAGCTTCGGCACCTTTTTGATCTGCGCACGTGAGGTGAATGCACCGTTCTCCTCACGGTAGGCGACAATGTTTTTCGCCGTGGTCGCGTTCAGGCCGGATATCTGCCGCAGAAGCGGCGCGGAGGCTGTGTTGAGATCGACACCGACGGCGTTGACGCACGACTCGACAACGCCGCCCAGCGCGGCGTCAAGCTCTTTTTCGGGCATATCGTGCTGGTACTGCCCGACGCCGATGGCCTTCGGGTCGATCTTGACCAGCTCGGCCAGCGGGTCCTGCAGCCGGCGCGCAATGGACACGGCAGAGCGCAGATTGACATCATACTGCGGAAATTCTTCTGCCGCGAGCTTCGAGGCCGAGTAGACCGAGGCACCGGCCTCACTGACAATCATATAGGATACGCCGCTGCCCAGCTGGTGGATCATTTCCACGGCCATGGCCTCCGTTTCGCGGGAGGCCGTGCCGTTGCCGATGGCAAGATGGCGCACGCCGTATTTGCGGACCATCTGCGAGAGCCTGGCAATGGCGTCCTTTTTCTGCTTTTCCCCAAAAGTCGGGTAGACGACGGCGGTATCCAGCACCTTGCCGGTTGCATCCACCACGGCAACCTTGCAGCCATGGCTGTAGCCGGGGTCAAGACCCATGGTTACTGCGCCCTTTACGGGCGGCTGCATGAGAAGCGGGCGCAGGTTGAGCGCAAAATTATGGATAGCCTGCTCGTTTGCTGTGTCGGTCAGCGCGGCGCGCAGCTCGCGTTCCATGCTGGGCTCGAGCAGGCGGTCATAGCTGTCATCGCAGACGGCCTTCATAAACTCCATTGCGGGGCTGCCGGGCTTTACCGCACCGCGGCGGATGCACTGCAGTGCCTCGTCGCGGTCGACGGTGAGCGAAACCTTCAATGCGCCCTCGCGTTCGCCGCGGTTGAGCGCGAGAATCTGATGGCTCTGCAGACGGGAGACGGGCTGAGTGAATGCAAAATACTGCCGGTAAACGGCGGTTTTGTCGTCCTCGTCCTCCTTTGCGGCGAAGGAGCTCGCCGTACCGCGCCGGTTCATGAGCGTGCGAAGGCTCTTGCGGATTTCTGCGTCATCTGAAATACGCTCAGCAAGGATGTCTGACGCGCCGGCCAGGGCATCTGCAATGGTCTCTACCCCTCTGGCAGGATCCAGATATGCCTGCGCCAGCGTTTCCGGTGCGTCCATCTTCATCGTCTGCGCAAAGATTACATCGGCCAGCGGCTCGAGCCCCTTTTCCTTCGCAATGGTTGCGCGGGTGCGGCGCTTGGGCTTGTAGGGGCGGTAGAGATCCTCTACCTCGGCAAGTGTCTTTGCCTCGTCGATGGCGGTCTGCAGCTCCGGCGTCAGCTTTTCCTGCGCGTCGATGGAGCTTTTGACCTCCTCACGCCGCTGGGCCAGATTGCGCAGATACTGCAGCCTCGTCTCAAGCGTCCGCAGCGTGGTATCGTCCATGGCGCCGTGCTGCTCCTTGCGGTAGCGGGCGATGAAGGGGATGGTGTTGCCCTCGTCCAGAAGGGAAATTACATTTTCAACGTATTCCAGCCGGCAGCCAAGCTCGCCGGCAAGAAGTTCAGATATGGTCTGCATAGAAACTCCTTTGTCTGCTGATATTGAATCAAGTATAGCACATCCGGCGCCGGAATGCCATGCCTGCGGCTGCAGACAATTTACAGAATGTTCTTTGCGTTTTACGCGGAAGTGTAGTATAGTAAGACAAACTGGAGGTGCATGCGATGGTTGATGTCGAATTATCGAATATTTGGAGCAGCGTCAGTCTGCCGGATCTGTTATCCGGGGAGAAGGACCTGTTTGACGCCCATATGCAGCTGCGGACCAATACGGACGGCGGGCCGGATTTTTTGGGCTGGCTGAACGCGCCGGAGGGCGTGATGGCCAGAACGGTGCTGGCCATTGGGAGCGCAGCGCAGACCATTGCATCCATCTGCGATACGCTGGTTGTGGTTGGCAGCGGTGCGGCGTGCAGTGCGGCGCAGGCGGCGCTGGCCGCGCTGGGCAGCGGCGAGGGCCCGGAGATCGTATTTGCCGGGACGAGCCTTTCAACGGCTGCCTATGTGGCGTTGTGCCAGCGGCTGCAGACACGGGAGGTCTGTTTGCTGCTGGCTTCCGGCGGTAGTGTGAGCATGGAGTCCGGCATTGCCTCGCGCGCGGTGCGGTGGCTGCTGGAGCGGCGCTATGGCCCGGAGGCCAAGCAGCGCGTGTTTGTCTGCGCAGTCTCCGGCAGCGCGATGCACCAGATGGCAAAGGAGGAGGGATATACCTTCCTTGCACAGCCGGGCTCACTTGGCGGGGCAGATTCCGCGCTGTCGCCGGCGGCGCTTCTGCCGATGGCTGTGGGTGGAATTGAGCCGCTTGGGATTCTGGAGGGCGCAGAGCAGGCGTATCACGACTATGATCTGCGCGCGTTTGAAAATCCGGTGTGGATGTACGCCGGGGCGCGACATGCGCTGGAGCTCCGTGCGCGGCGGACGGAATTTCTTGGCGTGTTTGAGCCGGAACTGATGCCGCTGGCACGCTGGTGGGCGCGGTATACGGCGGCGCGCAGCTGCCGCGGCGGATATGGCGTGCTGCCGGTGCCGATGGAGCTGCCGGGGGCACTTGATACGGCGGATGCCATGCTGGCCGGCGGGAAAAGCGCGTTTGAGACGTTTTTGCGGATTCCGCTTCTCAGCCGCCGGTGCAATATTGAACTGGACTGGAAGGACTATGACGGGCTGGGCTTTTTGTCCGGACATTCGGTCGCCGAGGCGGAAAACGCCCTGTTTGACGCGATGGTGCAGACGCACGCAGCGGCGGATGTGCCGATGATCGTGTTGTCGGCAGAAAAGCTGGACGCGCCGCAGCTGGGAGAGCTGCTGTATTTCTTTGAGCTGACAGCGGCGCTCTGCGCGGCAACCGATGGTCTGGCGCCGTTTGAGGCGGGCCGGCACCAGCCCTCCCGCACACAGGCGGCGGCAGCGCTGGCAGGAGAGGGATAATTTTCATAAGGAAGTCCTTGTGTTTCTTCAAAAAAACTGTTACAATAGTTATGACCAGATCGACAAAAAGGAGGAATGCCAGTATGGTCAATATTCTGATGGGTCCCGAGGGCTCCGGCAAGACGAAGCAGCTCATCGGCGCCCTGAACCACGCGGTTCAAAATGAATCCGGCAGCATCGTCTGCATGGAAAAGGGTGATACCCTGCGCTATGATGTCAGTCACAAGGTTCGCCTGATCGATTTCAGTGAGTATGCATTCGGCGGATATTCGTTCCTGCGCGGCTTTATCAGCGGCCTGCATGCGGGCAACTTCGATATCACGCACGTTTTTATCGACAATCTATATAAGCTTGCACAGAGCAAGGATCCGAAGGAAACAGAGAATTTCCTGGATTGGTGCAGTATGTTTTCTGCGGAGAACAGCGTTGCCTTTACGCTGACGATTGCCGGCGACCCGGCAGAGGCTCCGGAATACATCACCCGGTACATGGACTGAGCGACGAGATATCAGGCGCTGCGGACATTCCGCAGCGCCTTTTTGCAGAATGGGGGAGCATGATGAGCAGACAGGATTATGCGCAGCGCGGCTATCTGCATGAGGATTTCCGGCTGTTTCATCTGCGCGGCCCGATTGAGGAGCAGCTGGACTGGCATTACCATACCTTTCACAAGCTGATTTTCTTCCTTGGCGGGACAGCCAGCTATGGTGTGGAGGGGCGCAGCTTCCCGCTTGTCCCGGGGGATGTGATTCTTGTCCCGCAGGGATGCGTGCACAGGCCGGAGGCGGCAGCAGGCGCGCCGTATGAGCGCGTGATTGTCTATCTCTCACCAGAGTATCTTTCCCGGGCAGGGAGCACGCAGAGCCCGCTGGAGGCCTGCTTCCTGGAGGCAAAGGCGCAGTTCCGGTTTGTGCTGCGGCCGCAGGGCGGGCGCAGGGGCTTGACGCAGGCGCTGGCCGCGCTGGAGCGTACAGGTGCACAGGCCGGCTTCGGTCAGGATCTTTTGTCGCAGGCAGCGCTTACAACGCTTCTGGTGCTGTTGCGGCGGGAAATGGACGAGCAGCTGCCGGCGGCGGTGGAAAGTCTGGCTGCCGATGAAAAGATTGCGGCAATCATGCGCTATCTGTCGCTGCATGCTACACAGAGCATTTCGATTGACGATCTTGCCGCACGCTTTTATATCAGCAAATACCATATGATGCGCAGGTTCCGCGATGAGACGGGGTATACCATCCATGCTTATCTCGTCAGTAAGCGCTTGAGCCTGGCCAGAGAGCAGATTGCGGCCGGAACGCCTGTTTTGCAGGCGGCAGCAGCCTGCGGGTTTGGGGATTACTCGGCATTCTGCCGCGCCTACAAGCGTCAGTTCGGCCAGCCGCCGAGCAGCGCCAGATCGTAAAAATTTCAGAAAAAAGAAAGATTTGCTTGACACCTGCGCCGCGGTATGCTATGATTCTAAGGCTGAATATCTCAGTGTGCCTGCGGGTGTAGCACAACGGCAGGGCACCAGCCTTCCAAGCTGGGGACGCGGGTTCGATTCCCGTCACCCGCTCCA
>CAKUAM010000109.1 GCA_934636305.1 uncultured Oscillospiraceae bacterium | reverse complement strand
GTCTTATCCCTCCCGGAACAGGTAAAGCTGATCCCCTTCTCGGCAGAAAAGGGCACCGGCCGTGACGAGCTGCTTGCCGTTATCCTGCAGGCCGCAGGCGAATAAAAAACAGGCCCGCAATGCAAGCTGCATTGCGGGTCTGACCTTTCCACAAACTGACGCTAAAAACGGTCGCTGCACGTGATGTGCAGCGACCGTTTTCGTAATGAACGCAATCCTGGCGATCGGCTTAATACATGCCGCCGCCCATGCCGCCCTGTGCGGCAGCTGCCATGGCAGCGTCAGCCTTGGGATCGGGCTTGTCAGCGACAAGAGACTCTGTCGTCAGCACGCAGGATGCGATGGACGCAGCGTTCTCCAGAGCCGTTCTCGTAACCTTGGTCGGGTCAACGATGCCGGACGGAATCATGTCGCAGTAGGTCTCGGAATATGCGTTGTATCCGTAGCCAACCTTGCGGCTGGAGCGAATCTTGTCATAGACGATGGAGCCGTCGACACCAGCATTCTCAGCGATCTGACGGATCGGAGCCTGCAGTGCACGCGCAATGATCTGTGCGCCGGTCTTTTCGTCGCCGGACAGCTTTGCAACCAGCTTCTCAACAGCCGGGATGGCGTTGACGTAAGCGGTGCCGCCGCCTGCCACAATACCTTCCTCCACAGCTGCGCGGGTCGCATTCAGAGCGTCCTCCACGCGGAGCTTCTGCTCCTTCATGGCAACCTCAGTCTGCGCGCCGACCTTGATAACTGCTACGCCGCCGGACAGCTTTGCAAGACGCTCCTGCAGCTTTTCCTTGTCGTAGTCGGAGGTGGTGACAGAGATGGTATTCTTAATCTCAGCGATACGGGCCTTGATCTCGTTGGCATCACCAGCGCCGTCCACGATGACGGTGTTGTCCTTGGTGACCTTGATCTGGCGGGCCGTGCCGAGATCGGTGATCTGCGTATCCGGCAGGTTCATGTTGAGTTCGCTGGAGATATACGTGCCGCCCGTCAGGATGGCGATATCCTTCAGCATTTCCTTGCGGCGGTCGCCGAAGCCAGGCGCCTTGACGCACACGCAGGTGAAGTTGCCGCGCAGACGGTTGACAAGCAGCGTTGCCAGAGCGTCGCCCTCAACATCCTCAGCGATGATGACGAGCTTCTTGCCTGTCTTGACGATCTGCTCAAGCAGCGGCAGGATCTCCTGGATGGAGGAAATCTTCTTGTCAGTGATGAGGACATACGGATCATCGATGACAGCTTCCATCTTGTCGGTATCGGTGACCATGTAGGGGGAGATATAACCGCGGTCAAACTGCATGCCCTCGACAACCTCGAGGCCAGTCTCAGCGGTCTTGGATTCTTCGATGGTGATAACGCCGGATGCGCCGACCTTATCCATAGCCTCAGCAATCAGCTTGCCGACAGACTCATCGCCGGAGGAGACAGCGCCGACTCTTGCGATGTCATCGCTGCCCTTGACCGTCTCGGAGTTGGCCTTGATGGTCTCAATTGCCGTCTCAACAGCCTTCTCCATGCCCTTGCGCATGACCATCGGGTTTGCACCGGCGGAGACGTTCTTCAGGCCCTCATGGACAATGGCCTGTGCCAGCAGGGTTGCAGTGGTGGTGCCGTCGCCGGCAATGTCGTTGGTCTTGGTAGCGACCTCACGCACGAGCTGCGCGCCCATGTTTTCAAATGCGTCCTCAAGCTCAACGTCCTTTGCGATCGTCACGCCGTCATTGGTGATGAGCGGAGAACCGAACTTCTTGCCCAGAACAACGTTGCGGCCCTTCGGGCCAAGGGTAACCTTTACAGTATTGGCGAGCTGGTCAATGCCGGACAGCAGAGCCTTGCGTGCTTCTTCGCCATAAACAATCTGCTTTGCCATAAGAATTGCTTCCTTTCAATCAATTACGAATTATTCAACTACTGCCAGAATGTCGGCCATCTTGACGATCACATAATCTTCGCCGTCAAGCTTGAGCTCCTGGCCTGCGTACTTACCGGTCACAACCTTGTCACCCTTCTTGACGGTGACCTTGACGTCATCTGTGCCGGGGCCGGCGGAAATAACTTCCGCGATCACGGACTTTTCCTTGTTTGCCGTGGAGAGGATGATGCCGGATGCGGTCTTTTCCTCAGCATCCATGTGCTTGAGCAGAACGTTGTCTGCGAGCGGGGTCAGCTTCATAACGATTACCTCCTAGTATCCTGTCGCCGCCCTGAGCGGCGTGTCTTATAAGATTTTAGCACTCACTATCGTTGACTGCTAACACCATATATAATAACCGGGAACGGAAAAAAGTCAAGGGGTAATTTCGGCAAATTTATGACAAGACTGTGAATTTTTCACGTGATAGGTCAAGCCCTTCGGATAAAAGAAGCGGATTGCCTGCGGAAGAAGCGTAATCTGCGCGTCCGAGGTCCGATAGGCCTCCCCATCGACATTGACAACGGATTCCTGGGCGCATTCGATCCGCAGCGACGAGCAGCGCACATGGCGGATGAGCTCCGGATAGTCGGCATACTGCCCCTTCTGATAGTTTCCGATCACGGACGCTACCTGCAGAAGATTCACCTTGTCCACAACCAGCACGTCCAGAAGCCCATCGTCCGGCTCCGCCGTCGGCACCGGGTTGAACCCGCCGCCGTACCAGCGGCCATTGCAGATGCAGATCATCGTCTTTTCGCCGCTGATTTTCTCGCCGTTATCGAATGTGACCGTATACTCCGCCGTCAGCCCATGCATCAGATTGGACAAAATGGACAGCACATACGCGCCCTTACCCGTCACAAGCGGCAGACGCTTGAAGCGGGCAATATCTGTGCCGACACGCGCGTCAAAGCCGACAGACAGGATGTTGAGCGAATACGTATCGTTGCAGCGGATAAGATCAAATTTTGCCTCATCCGCGTCAAGCAGACGGTCTATGTAGGCAAAAGCTGCCGGATTATTGAAGATTTTGATGGAATCATTGCCGGAGCCGCCCGGAAAATGCGTCACTGCCGCATTCGGGTAGCCCACAATGCCGCACACGACCTCATTGAGCGTCCCATCGCCGCCGCAGGCATAGAGGCGAACCTCCTCGCCGCTTTCCGCTGCCTGCCGGGCCAGCGTGCGGCACTGCCCCGGCGCCTGCGAAACCAGAATTTCATACTCCAGTCCCCTCGGCTGACATGCCTCTGCGATCATCTTCCGATAAGACTCCGTGCGGTCAAATTTCCCCGCAGCGGGGTTGATAATAAAAACATGCTTCATGACGCGGAACCTTTCCCTTTTCTGTTCGTCCTAATATGCAGGAACGGATCAATAATACATGTATACATTGCACTGCAGACGACCATTATAGAGCTTGCGCTTTTTGACCGCCTGTCTGCCGAAATAATGCTCAAATTCCGGCTCCGACGAAATAATATATTTTTTCCAGCCGTCCGCATATTTGAGATGGCGCCCCAGCGTGCCGTACAGCCGCTGCGCGCTGCGCTGCTCCAGCATCCGCTCGCCATACGGCGGGTTGCAGACAATCAGGCCCCTGTCGGCCGGCAGGCTCATTTTGGTTGCATCCGCTTCCCGGAATTCAATCAGCTTGCCGACGCCGGCCTTGCGCGCATTCTGCTGCGCAATCTCCAGCGAGGCCGGATCGATATCCGAGCCAAGGATATGATACTCTCCGCGGTACTCGCGATCCAGCGCCTCGGTTCGCGCCTGCTGCCAGACCTTCTCCGGCACACACGACCACTTCTGCGCCATAAACGACCGGTTCAGTCCCGGCGCGCGGTTCAAGGCAATCATGGCTGCCTCAATGCAGATCGTACCGGAGCCGCAGAACGGATCCCAGAAGAAATCCCGGCCGCGATAGCGCGCCAGATTTACCATCGCAGCGGCCATCGTCTCGTGCAGCGGCGCAAGATTGGCCTCCCGGCGATAGCCGCGCTTGTGCAGGCTCACGCCGGATGTATCCAGGAACAGCTCCACATGATCCTTCATGATGGAAAATCGCAGCTGATATGTTGCGCCCGTTTCCGGCAGCCAGCCAAGGCCATACTTTTCGCCCAGCCGCGTCACCGCCGCCTTTTTGACAATGGCCTGGCAGTCCGGCACGGAGTGCAGCTGGCTGTTGAGGCTATAGCCCTTCACCGGGAACGCGCCGTCCTTCGGGATAAACCGCTCCAGCGGCACGGCCTTGACACCCTGGAACAGCTCCTCAAAGCTGCGTGCATCAAACGACGCCAGCAGGATCATCACCCGCTCCCCCATCCGGCAGCAGAGATTGGCCTTGGCCATGGCGTCAAAATCGCCGTCAAAAAAAACGCGCCGGTCCTCGACCCGGACGTTTGCAAGATCCAGCCGTTTCAGCTCGTCGCCGACCAGCCCCTCAAGGCCAAACAGGCACGGCACGCAAAAAGTCATTTCATTCATGCTTCATTCTCCAGTTCCTGCAGCTGCCTGTCGGCAGCCGCTGACAATCTCTTAATATAATTATTAAGTATACGGAATTTGTCCGCAAATAGCAAACGCTATCTGTGACGTTTTTGTAAAATATCTGAAAAAGATTTTTTATTTTCCCGTGACAGCGGCAGCTACATCCTGTATACTGGAACTATCATCAGAAAGGAGCGAGTTCTATGTCACCTGCAGTCATCGGCTGGTCGCTTGCCGTCGCGTTCTTCGTGGTCGTTGAGGCTATGACCGTTGCGCTTGTGTCGGTCTGGTTCATCGGCGGCGCGGTCTGCGCGCTTATCGCCGCAGCGCTTGGCGCAGGCTTTGCCGTGCAAATGGTCATCTTTGTGGCTGTTTCCGCCATTCTGCTGGCGTTTGTGTGCCCGTCCGCCCGCAGGCGCTGGGCCAAAAAGCCAGAGCGGACCAATGCTGACCGCCTTGTCGGCCAGACCGCCATGGTCACAGAGACGATTGATGCGTGCGCCGACACCGGCGCGGTCAAAATCAACGGCGTTCTCTGGACAGCAAAATGCACAACCGGTGAACGTATTGAAAAGGGCCGCCATGTGACCATCGAGCGTGTCGAGGGCGCGAAGCTTTACGTCAAACCCGCAAAAATCCCCTGCGAAAAAGCATAAAAAGAATGGAAACACTGAAGGAGGAACTACTATTATGGAATGGATCCCTGTTGTTGTGATCGCCGTCCTGGCGCTCATCGTAATCATCAGCAACATCCACATTGTCCAGCAGTCACGCGCCTACGTCATTGAGCGTCTCGGCGCATTCAGCAAGGTCTGGCAGGTCGGCATGCACGTGAAGGTTCCCTTCATCGAGCGCGTAGCCAAGAAGGTCAGCCTGAAAGAGCAGGTGCTGGACTATCCGCCGCAGCCCGTTATCACCAAGGATAATGTCACCATGCAGATCGATACCG
>CAKUAM010000108.1 GCA_934636305.1 uncultured Oscillospiraceae bacterium | reverse complement strand
ATTCCACTTTTGTTAAAAACTGCGAAAAAAGCAATTCTGACTGCGAAAAAAGCAAAAACCGGCGGTTTCCCGCCGGTTGATTGAACGCGAAGGGGGCTCTTTGCCCCCTTCACGCTTCCCCTGCTGCTCTATCTTCCAATTCCTTTTCGTAGGGTGTATCTGAAAACTGCTAACGCACCCGGTCAGTCCTTATGCGCAGTATACTGATTGATCAGCTCAATCAGCCTGTCACGCGCAATGGGCTTCGTCAGATGCTCATTCATCCCCGCCTCCCGGCTGCGCATCACATCATCGTTATACGCATTTGCCGTCATGGCAAAGATGGGAATTGTCTTTGCATCTGGTCGGTCCATGGCGCGAATGTCGCGCGTCGCCTCCAGACCGCTCATCACCGGCATCATCACGTCCATCAGAATCACATCGATCTCTCCGGGCTTGCTTGCCGCGAAGGCGTCTATGGCCTCGCGGCCATTCCACGCCTGCTGCACGGTGGCGCCGGCATCCTCCAACAGGAACTGTGCAATCTCCATATTGAGGTCGTTATCCTCCGCCAGGAGCACATGCACCCTGCGTGTCAGCGTCTGCGCCTGCCGCGGCGCGTCCGGCGGCAACGCTTCCTTTCCGTGCTGCCAATCGATCTGCAGCGGCAGCACGACGGTAAAGGTCGTGCCCTTCCCCTGCGCACTCTCAAACGAAATGGTGCCGCCCATCTGTGTCACAAGCTCTTTGGTGATGGCAAGCCCAAGACCCGTCCCGGCATACTTTGTCCGCGCGCTGTGCGCCTCCTGCGCAAATGGCTCGAATGCATGCTTCTGGAACTCCGGCGACATGCCGATGCCATTGTCCACACAGACAAATTCATACGTGGCGGTCTTTTCATCGCTCGAGAGCTCCCGCATGGAAAGCGTGATTTTGCCGCCCTCCTGCGTATATTTGACCGCATTGCCGGAGATATTCTGCAGCACCTGCCGAAGATGCAGAGGGCTTCCAATCAGATGCGTATGCGTACCGTGCACAACCGCCTCGCTATGCAGTGCAATGCCGCGCTCATGCGCCTGAATCTCTACGATATTGATGGTTTCCTGCACCAGTTCTTCCAGATCAAACGGCTTTTCCTCCAGCCGGATCTCTCCGGATTCCAGCTTGCTCATATCGAGCACATTGTTGATGAGGTCGAGCAAAAATCCAGAGGCCAAAAGGATTTTATTTCGGCATTCCTCCTGCTTTTGCTCGTTGCCGATGAAATGGCGGCTGACCTCCACCATGCCGCAGATGCCGTTGATCGGCGTACGCAGATCATGGCTCATGCGGCGCAGGAAGCTCGTCTTTGCCGCGTTGGCGCGCCGGGCCTGCTCCGCCGACTGCGCCAGCTCCTGCTGGGCCGCAAGCTCCTGCACGGTCTGCTCCGTCACATTGCGTGTGGCAAACATCACCGCCTCCGGCGTCCCATCCTCCCGGCAGCTCTGCGCCACCAGAAGCGTCAGAAACCAGTCTCCGCTTCTGTTTTGCCAGCGCAGCGTCAGCGGCGACTGCTCCTGCAGACGCTGCGCAACCGTATCCAGATTGATAAACAGCAGAACGTCCTGCCGGCTGCTGTCGGCTACAAGGGGCATGAACAGATCAAAAACCTGGGGCTCCCTGTACCGTTCCCCCTGCAGACGCTCGCGCATCGGCGCTGAGCATTTTATTATTTCCCCCACATGCGTTTTCAGGGAAACCAGGAAAATGTCACAGTACGCCGCACCAAGCGCCGTAATGGTGGACATGCGCTGCTGGCTCTGTGTCAGCACGGCGTGCTCTGCCCGGGAACGCAGCATCCACATAATCAGCCACATAAAAAGATACACCCCGGAAAACACGGCCATCACCAGTGTCCGCGTCAGGAATATCTGCCTGGCCGGGAAAAACGTATAGAGATAGTAGCCCTTGGCCTGATGCTTCTGTCCGTACCAGGTGGTCCCATTGCTGCGCAGATGGATAAAGGTATCGGCTGTGATCGGGTATCCGTGATCTATCAGCGCCAATGCATCATCGACCGGCATGCCCTTCAGAGTCTGCTCATTTGTGCTGACAATCGTTTCCCCATCCGTCACAACAACCGTACCGTACAACGGAAAGGTGAAATCCGTGAAAAGCGTGTTAATGCTGAAGTCCGTGCCGTCAATGTCCGTCTCATCCTTCTGCACGTACGTCAGCACCACACCGGGGGCGTCCCTGCGCGCCACAGCAGCCACATCATACGTATCTTCCCCCAGCCGGAGTCTCGTCATATAGCACTTTTTCTGATACTGCGGAATATCCCGGATATTGCTGTTCTCAATGAGACTCTGCCGCAGCGCATATGTATCGCCGTCGCAGGCGGTCTGCACCTCCGGCTTCAGCTGGGCATCAAGAAGCACCGCACCGCTCAGCCGCTGCTCGGCTGCATAACCGTCCAGATATTCTGCAGAAAGGTCCTGCTCCGCCGCGACCGCACGGGAAAGCTCATTGGTCTTGTCCAGCAGCCGTGTCAGGCTCTTGATCTTATCATTGACCACATAGGCCTCATAGTGCTCGATCCGCAGCTTCATAAACGCAAATGTCTGCTCTGCCGTCTGTTCCAGCTCATTGAGATCCCGCACTGTCATTGCCCAGAACAAAACGGCGAACAGCACCACCCCCGCCAGCAGGATGGTCAGACTCACCCACTGTCCGGAAGGACGGTTCTTCTGCTTTTTCTTCATGCGTTTCCTCCTGCGGCCTGAACGTGGTACTTTGCCGCAATTTCTGCAATCGTACCGTCAGCGGCCATATCGTCCAGCGTCTGCGTCAGCTGCGCAGCAAGCCCGGTATGGGTTCCCTTCAGGAACGCAACGCCAACATGGGAGATGCAGATTTTCTCGTCCAGTACCCGATACTGCTCCGGCGCCAGATCCATATAATACTGCAGCGCAGCCTCATGCCCCGCAATCGCATCGCAGTAGCCCTTGCGCAGCGCGGCAAACAGCTCCTCCAGCGTCGACAGGCAATACACTGCCCCAACCTCCGGTACCTGCGGATCCGTCCGCTGCAGAAGGACACTCTCAGCCTTGCCGGTTGCCTGCACAGCCACACGCTTCCCCTCCAGATCAGAAAGCTTATGCAAATCGCTGTCCACGCGCACCACAGCCACCTGCCAGCTGTCCATGTACGGCCCGGCCCAGGTATACAGCTCCTCTCTGCCGTTCATGGAAAAGCAGCCCCACAGACAGTCCACCTCGCCGTTCGTCAGATACTCATCCTTCTTCTCCCATACAACCTGACGGAACTCCGGCTGATAGCCCATCCGGCGGCAAGCCTCCTGCGCCAGCTCCACACCCACACCGACATAATTGCCATCATCATCGGCGTAATTAAACGGCTCATATTCATCACTGCCGATGACAAGCACCGGCAGGTTCCCGTCGGGCTGCGCATCTGCCTTCGCCGAGCAGCCGCTCAGGAGCACAGGGATCGCAAGGATCACCATCAATAAGAAAAAGAGAGTTGGCACTGCCATACGCTGCCTCATATCGGGTTCCTCCATGGCAGGTGCTGCTGCATACAACTGCCGAGCAGATTTTTGAAGAAAATGACCGTTTTTGTGTATGCCATATTATACGGTATTTCCCCAGCCGGGGCAAGTGCGTTTTCTCATGAATCGTTTGATTTTATCAGCAAACCGTACTGGCAAGGGTGCGTACGCTTTTTCACGGAACAAAAATCCGGTCTGTTCGTTGCATTTCGTTGTTTCTTGTGGTATTATAGAGAAAATTCTGGGTGCAAACCACACAAACGGAGGGAAACAGTATGGATTACAGCAAATTACAAAACGGCAGCGATATCCGCGGCATCGCGATGGAGGGCATTGAGGGCCAGCACATAAACCTCACCGAGCAGGCCTGCCGCGACATTGGCCGGGGCTTTGCCCTGTGGCTGCGGCAGCGGCTGGGAACAGACACGCTGCGCGTGTCCGTGGGCCGGGATTCCCGCCTGTCCGGCCCGCAGCTCGGCGCATGGCTTATGGAGTCGCTGGCTGCTGAAGGCGTTCAGGTCACCGATCTCGGCATGGCCTCGACCCCGGCCATGTTCATGTCCACGGTGACAGAGGGCTATTGCTTTGATGCGTCCGTCATGATTACGGCCAGCCATCTGCCGTTCAACCGCAACGGCTATAAATTCTTCACGAAGGACGGCGGTCTGGAAAAGCAGGATATTGCCGCAATTCTGGCGCTTGCCGGCGGCGGGGAGCACACCGGTCTGCCGGCAGGCAGCATCGTATCCGGCAGTTTCATGGACGCCTATGCCGCGCTCCTTTGCAAAAAGGTTCGCGACGCCACGGACAGCCAGACGCCTCTGGCCGGCATGCGCATCGTCGTGGACGCCGGCAACGGAGCCGGCGGCTTCTACTGCGCCAAGGTGCTGCAGCCGCTCGGCGCAAACACAGAGGGCTCCCGGTATCTCGATCCGGATGGCTCGTTCCCAAACCACATTCCGAACCCGGAAAACGAAGCCGCCATGCAGTCGATTATGGACGCGGTCAAGGAAACGAAGGCCGATCTCGGCATCATCTTCGATACCGACGTTGACCGCGCTGGCGCTGTGCTCTCCGATGGCTCGGAGCTCAACCGCAACCGCATCATTGCCATGATGGCTGCAATTTTGCTGCGGGAGCATCCCGGCACCACCATTGTCACCGACTCCATCACCTCAACAGGACTTGCCGCCTTTATTGAGAAGCACGGCGGCGTGCACCACCGCTTCAAGCGCGGCTACCGCAACGTCATCAATGAAGCCATACGCCTGAACCGCGAGGGCCATGACAGCCAGCTTGCCATGGAAACCTCCGGCCACGGCGCACTGAAGGAGAATTATTTCCTTGATGACGGCGCGTATCTTGTCACGCGGCTGCTCATTGAGCTTGCCCGCGGCAAGCAGAAGGGCTACACGCTGCAGTCGCTCATTGCAGATCTTGCCGAACCCGCCGAAAGCCGGGAGTTCCGCATGGACATCCTGACGCCGGACTTCAAGTCCTACGGCCAGCAGATTATCGATAAGCTGACCGCTTATGCCGCATCCCAGCCCGGCTGGACGCTGGCCCCCAACAATTATGAGGGCGTGCGCGTCAACCTTGACAAGGCTCACGGCGACGGCTGGTTCCTGCTGCGCCTGAGTCTGCATGACCCGCTGATCCCGCTGAACATGGAATCGGACTCGGTGGGCGGCGTGAAAACCATTGCAGCAGAGCTTGCTCCCTTCCTCCGGCAGTTTGATCAGCTCGACACCAGCGCGCTGGCAGCCTTTTCCGGCTGATACGGCTAAAGCCCGCGCCAAACACAACACTTTTCTGAACCAGCGACGTTGGTATGCCTCCGGCGGCCCCATCTTTTCCGCCTTGCCGGAAAAGATGGGGGAGAAAAGGGGCGCTAGGTTACGTTTGGT
>CAKUAM010000107.1 GCA_934636305.1 uncultured Oscillospiraceae bacterium | reverse complement strand
TTGAACGCGAAGGGGGCTCTTTGCCCCCTTCACTCTTCCCCTGCTGCTCTGTCTTCCAACTCCTTTTCGTGGTTTTTGACAGCCTCACGCCCGCAGCACAGCCGTGCTGCGGGCGTTCCCTCTTGTAAAGTGTATGCATCTGTGTCATACTACATATAGAATCAAGCATCCGTGGAGGTCCCCATGAAAAAAATCCTGATGATTGGCACCGGCGGCACCATCGCCTCCGGGAAAACAGCGGAGGGGCTTATGCCCGAGCTCACCACCGAGCAGCTGCTGTCCTTTGTGCCCTCTGTCTCCGCGCGCTGCCGCGTCGAGTGCCTGCAGCTGCTGTCGCTCGACAGCACGAATATCACACCGGCCCACTGGCTGCAGATCGTCAACGCCATCCAGACCCATTACCAGTCCTACGACGGCTTTGTGATCTGCCACGGCACAGACACCATGGCCTATACCGCAGCAGCGCTCAGCTATCTGATCCAGGGCGCATCCAAGCCCATCGTTCTGACCGGCGCGCAGAAGCCCATCAGCTTTGACTCCACCGATTCCAAAATCAATCTTGCCGACGCGTTCACCTGCGCCTGCGCGGATACGCTGCACGGCGTTATGATCGTATTCAACGGCAAGGTCATCCAGGGCACGCGCGCATGCAAAACGCGCTCAAAAAGCTACGAGGCGTTTTCCAGCATCAATTATCCACCGCTTGCCGTGCTGCAGGATGGCTGCATCCTGCAGTATCTGGAGAACGCCTGTCTGCCGCAGCCGGTGTTCTATGACACGCTCAATCCGCGCGTTGCACTTCTGAAGCTCATCCCCGGCACGCAGGCAGAGCTTGCCGCATGGATGCTGCAGCATAATGACGCACTGATCCTGGAAAGCTTTGGCGTCGGCGGCATCCCATCCTACCCCGGCAATGCGTTTCTTGACGTTCTCGAAAACGGCGTACGGGCAGGAAAGACTGTTGTCCTGACCACACAGGTTCAGAACGAGGGCAGCAACGCCGGCGTATATCAGGTGGGGCATAAAATCCGCAGCTGCCCGCAGGTGCTTGAGGCCTTTGACATGACAACAGAGGCTGTTGTCGGAAAGCTCATGTGGATTCTTGGACAGACACATGTGCCAGAACAAATTCATCGGCTGTTCTATACGCCGGTGGCAAATGATATTCTCAATTACCAAGCATAGCGGTCACTTTCGTTATTTCTTTGTTTGTACAATCATCATAATTCCGCTTTTCAGGCAAATTTCTGCCTCCGGGGCCTCAAACTCATTGCTGACGCCAAGCGGAAAGCCGTTGGTAAGCTCCGCGTTCTCCAGCTTGTATTTAACGCCGCGCAGGCATACGCCCGTGCACCGGTCCGTCATGGAGAACACGGACAGCGTCCAATCCGGCCGCTTCGGCAGCGTCACTGTTCCGCCTGTCAGGAACAGGATCTGTGTCGTCCCATCAAAAATCTGCACATCTGCGCCGCGCCGCGCCGCATCCATGGCTGTCTGCAGATTGGCCATGGTGTGGTCAATCCGGCCGCCCAGCGCACAGCAGAGCACAATCTGCCGATACCCATGCTCCAATGCGTACTCCACCGCGTGGCCGGTGTCGGTATCGTCCTTCTCCGGCTTCAGCCGCTCAACCCGCACCCCGGGCGCAACACGCCCGGAGAAGGAATCAAAGTCGCCAATAAACAGATCCGGGCAGATCCCGAGCGGCGCGCAGTAGGTATAGCCCCGGTCGCAGGCAATCACAAAATCCCCCGCCCGCCGCTGCGGTGCCGGCCCCGGCACACCGCCGGAAATAATGATACAGCGTTTTTCCATGTTACTCCCTCGAATTTTTCTTTCTCAACTGCTTTCTTGCGCGCAGCACCATCTCCAGTACGCTTGCCGTCAGGCTGACGCCTGCCGCAATGCCAAGTGCAAACGCCGCTGTCCGATAGCCATATTCCATGGCCTGCGGCACGTCACTCTGCACCAGCGCGCTCATTGCATAGTACAGCGGCGCGCCCGGCACCAGCGGAATGAGCCCGACGATCAGATACTGCTGTGCCGGTGTCTTTTTGACGCGTGCAAGGACCTCTGACCATATTGTCACTGCAGCGCTTGCCACAAATGCCTGCAGAAAAATGGACGGGCTGCCAAGCCCGGCCAGCCGATAAATTCCCCAGCACAGCGCGCCGCCGGCCGCCGCCAGAAGCACCCGCGATTTCCGCACATGAAACAAGAGCGCAAAGCCGAGCGAGCCAAGAAACGCTGTCATCAGCTCCATACCTGTCTGCATCCCCTCACACCCCCATCAGCCGGCCCGCCAGCGCAAATCCAAGCGCCAGCGCGGCAGACCACAAAAGCGCCTCAATCAGGCGCATGACACCGGAAATCGTATCGCCGATAAAAATATCCTTGACCGCGTTTGTCGATGCCAACCCCGGAATCAGCAGCATGATAACGCCAATCATGACCTTATCCTCCTGCATGGCCGGCAGCAGCCGGTTCGTCAGACAAATAAGACTGCCGACGACAAACGCCGCCAGAAAATTGAACAGCACCTTATTGCTGCAGATCGGTGCCAGCCAGAGCTGCAGCGCGCAGATTGCCAGCGCAAAAATGGCCGCTGCCGCACCGTCCCCCACGCTGCCGCCAAAAAATATAGCCAGAGCGCCTGCACCCAGGCTGCTGCCTGCCAGCAGCCGCCAGCGCGGCGGGTGACAGCTCTTTGCCAGCCGCAGGCGGTCGGCCAGCTCCTGCACCGGGAACGGCTTTTCACAGTAGCTGCGGCTGATGGCATTGATGGCCTCCAGCTTGTTGAAATCCGTGACCGTCGATTTTTCAATTCGGCGCGTCTGCGTCACTGCCGAGCCATCTGCAAAGCACATGGTCAGGACGATGCTCGACGTGATGACAAACACGTCCATCCGGACCGCGCCGTAGGCCCGTCCCATGCGGGAGAGCGTCTGCTCAACCCGGCGCACATCCGCACCGTCGGCCAGCATGCTTTCTCCCGTCTCCAGAAGCGTATGCAGCATCAGATCGGTATCCGTCATTGTCTCCCGTCCTCTCTTTTTTGTATAGTATACCACGCGCATCGTCCGGCGGCAAGCGCCGCCTTCCCGCCGGCGGCTGCACGTTGACTTTTGCCTGGAATCGTGCTTTAATATCAAAAAATTCATCTTATGTAACCGATGGTTCAATCGGCAAGAGTTGTCAGCGAGAGATTTTTCCACAAATGAACGTTTGAAAGACGCAGGAATCCTGTATGTATTTCAAGTTTTTCAACCTGCACAGTTGGGGCAAAAGATCCGCAGACAACCGCAGACGATTGATTCAGCGGTTACTTATGGGGGCATTCAGATGTTTTTCTTTTTCACGAACCCGATTCTGATCGCCGCGGCAATTATTCCCGCAATCTTCCTGCTGGTGCACGTCTACCGCGCGGACAAGCTGGAAAAGGAGCCCGCGCCGCTGCTTATCTCTCTCGTCCTGTACGGCATTGCTGCCACATTTATTGCGCTTGTACTTGAACGGCTGGGCAGCTGGATTCTCGGGCAGTATTTTGAGGAAAACAGCACGATCTACAACGCAATCATGTACTTTGGCGTCGTTGCCTTCTCCGAGGAGGGGGCCAAGTATTTCCTGCTCCGGCGACGCACCTGGAACTCTGCCGCCTTCAACTGCCAGTTTGACGGCGTTGTGTACGCCGCGTTTGTCTCGCTGGGCTTTGCCCTGTGGGAAAATATCAGCTATGTGCTGATGTACGGCTTCACCACGGCCATTGTGCGCGCATTGACTGCCGTGCCGGGTCATGCGTGCTTCGGCGTGTTCATGGGCGTCTGGTATGGCCTCGCCAAGCGGCTGCACGGCCAGGGCCGCGACGGCGCATCGAAGCTGTGCCGCGTGCTGGCGCTGCTGCTGCCGGCCTTTCTGCATGGCTGCTATGACTTTATCGCTTCGATCGAGTCGGTGCACTACGGCTGGCTGTTCGCTGCGTTTGTCGGCGTCATGTTCCTGCTGGCATTCATTCTTGTCAAACGCCAGGCCAAGCACGACCGGTATATCAACAACTACGACGCAGAATATCTGTAATTTTCCCGGACGGCACATACAAATTGGCATCGAAGCTCCATCCGCACAGAAAAGCGGCCAGGAAAGCCACCGCGGTTTTCCTGGCCGCTTTCCGGCAGCTTTCTTCTGCAGATATACCAATTTTCTGGCGTATTTCCCGGAAATTACACGGATCTGCAGGGAAGCACACGCACTGGAATGGGACAAACGGTTGCAAAAAGCATACAAATCGGATACAATATAAAAACGTGTGATTTACACGCTACAACAGCTGAACCTCCCGCTGGGGAGCGCCCAACAGAAAGAAAAAGGATTTCGTATCATGGAACAAGTTTTACAGCAGTTTTGTCTGGACGGAACACCTGTTTCCTGTGAGCCGTTTGGCAACGGCCACATCAACCGCACCTTCCATGTTGTCTGCGACAACAAAAAGGAATATACGCTGCAGCGCATCAACCGGGTCGCCTTTCAGCACCCGGAGGAGCTGATTGAAAACATTGACGCAGTGTCGCACTTTATTGCATCGAAAAACATCGGACTGGAAAGCATTCATCTTCGGAAAGCCAAGGACGGAAAGAAATACTACATTGACGCAAATGGAGAGTTCTGGCGGGCATACGATTTCATTTCCGGCGGAATCTGTGTCGACTTGCCGCGTGACCGCAACGATTTCTATCAGGCTGCCGTTGCCTTTGGGAAATTTCAGCAGGCGCTGGCCGATTTTCCGGCGGCCACACTGCATGAGACGATCACGCATTTTCATGACACCGTCGACCGACTGGCAAGGCTGCGTGCATCGGTGCAGGCTGACCGTGCGGACCGCGCCGCCGCGGTAGAGCCGGAGCTCACGTTCATCTTTGACCGGGAACAGGAGCTTGGGACGCTCTGCCGGATGCTGGAGGCCGGGGAGCTGCCGCTGCGCGTGACGCACAATGATACCAAGCTCAATAACGTTCTGCTCGACACACAGACCGGCTGCGCAAAAAGCGTACTGGACCTCGACACGGTGATGCCCGGGCTGTCTGCCTATGACTTCGGCGACGGGGTTCGCTTCGGCGCGTCCTCGGCTGCAGAGGATGAGAAGGACCTCAGCAAGGTCTGGCTGCGGCTTGACATGTACCAGGCATTTCTGGAGGGGTATCTGGACGCCTGCGGTGAGGCGCTGACGGAAAATGAGATTGCCGTTTTGCCGCTGGGCGCAAAGATCATCACGGCAGAGCTCGGAATCCGGTTCCTGACAGATTACCTTGACGGTGATATTTATTTCAAGACGGCCTATCCGGAGCATAACCTCGACCGCTGCCGGACGCAGCTGAAGCTGGTGGCCGACATGGAAAAGAAATGGCCGGAAATGCAGCGGATCCTGCGGGAAACTGCGGCGCTCCGCTGCCCCCAAACAACAATTGCACAGTAACAGAAAAATGTCCTCCGCCATAGCTGGGTGTACGTAAGACAGTATTGCGCTAAGATTGACGAAGCGGCACGAAACCGCATGAAGCTGATCGTGC
>CAKUAM010000106.1 GCA_934636305.1 uncultured Oscillospiraceae bacterium | reverse complement strand
CCTCTGCCATCGTCAACCCGAACGACCTGCGCCTGATGGAGACCATCAAGTCCTGCGACATCTTCAAGAACAACGAACTGTACTCCGACTCCTATCTGGACGCCTGATCGTATTCCACGGTTCCCTGCTGCGAAATACCGGCAGGGAACCGACGTATTATCCCCGCGCAATCAACATCTATTATCATGCAGGAGGTACTTATGAGCGTATTAACCGATCTCATCTATGGCGGTTCCCATGCCGTGGCTGGCCTCACCGAGGGCGCAGTCAATGACGCCATTGCAAAATATGGTGCCGATCACCCCATTGCGTTCCCGGACACTGCGTATTTCTTCCCCACAATCTATGCTGCTACCGGCGTCAAGGTCAAGACGCTGGGCGACCTGCCCGCCTGCGTGGGCGTGCTCAAGAGCCTCATTACCGATCAGGAGGATCTTGGTCAGGCGCTCAACGCCGGTCTTGCTACCGCAGTCGGCGCGGAGATCCTTGAAGGCCTGAAGTTTGCAGAGCCGAAGGATGCCTATGAGCAGGCGACGGTTCCCGGCATCGGCTTCGTGCCCGATCCCGTTATCCGTTCGCTGGGTGTGCCGCTGGTTACCGGCGATATTCCCGGCGTGGCTGTCGTTCTCGGAAAGGCCGACAACGCAGAGGACGTTGCCAAGGTCGTCAAGGACTATCAGTCCAAGGGCATTATGACCTTTATGGTCGGTGATGTCATTGAGCAGTGTGCGGATGCAGGCGTCAAGATGGGCCTCGAGCTCCGCGTGATCCCGCTGGGCCATGATGTGACCGCTGTGATCCATGTCGTTACGGTTGCAATCCGTGCGGCGCTGATCTTCGGCAATGTGCAGCCGGGCGATCTGGCCGGCCTGCTCAAGTATACCAAGGAACGCGTTCCTGCATTCGTCAACACCTTCGGAGCCATCGACAATGTTGTCGTTTCCGCTGGCGCCGGCGCAATTGCGCTTGGTTTCCCGGTTGTGGTTGATATTGATCTCGCCGAAAATCAGGTTCCGGGTGCGCTGGAATCCTGCTGCGATCATGCCGAGACGGTCAAGAAGTCCCTCGAGCTGCGCGGCATCAAGATCAAGTCCAAGGAGCTGCCGATTCCTGTTGCATTTGCAGCTGCCTTCGAAGGCGAAATCATTCGTAAGGCTGACATGAAGGTCGAATTCTGGTCTGCCAAGAACACCACCTGTGAGCTCGTGCTCATGAAGAACATGGACGAGGTCGAGGATCATAAGATCGTCATCGATGGCCCGGATATCGACTCCGGCGATCTGGAATATGCGCTGGCAACCTGCATTTATGTTGCAGGCAAGAAGATGCAGGCTGACTTTGAATCTGTCATCGAGCGTAAGATCCACGCCTGGTTCAACTACATGGAGGGTGTCATGCACACCGGTCAGCGCAACCAGTTCCGCATCCGTATTTCCAAGGATGCCTACGACAAGGGCCTGCGCCTGACGCACTTTGCCGAGGTTCTGTACCACATGATTACGGATGAGTTTGACGCGGTTGTCGACAAGTGCGAGGTGCACCTGATTACCGACCCGGTCAAGGCCACCGCATTCCTGAACGATGTGGCAATGCCGCGCTACAACATGCGTGACGACCGTCTGGCCTCCATGACAGACGAATCTGTCGACCGTTTCTTCACCTGCATCCTGTGTCAGTCGTTTGCACCGGCACATTGCTGCGTGGTCACGCCGGAACGTCTTGGCCTGTGCGGCGCTGTTTCCTGGCTCGATGCCAAGGCAACGTATGAGCTGAACCCGAACGGCCCGTCCCAGCCGATCATGAAGGAAGGCTGTCTTGACGAGCGCACCGGCCGGTATACTACGGTCAACGACGCCATCAAGGATGCAACCCACGGTGCGGTTGAGGAAGTCACGCTGTACTCCATCATGGAGGACCCGATGACCTCCTGCGGCTGCTTCGAGTGCATTTCCGGCATTGAGCCGATGTCCAACGGCTTCATCGTGGTCAACCGTGAGTATGCGGGTATGACGCCTGCCGGCATGACGTTCGGCGAGCTTGCCTCCTGCACCGGCGGCGGTGTACAGACGCCGGGCTATATGGGCCATGGCCGCCATTTCATCTCCTCCAAGAAGTTCATCCACGCCGAGGGCGGCATTGAGCGTATCGTCTGGATGCCGAAGGAACTGAAGGACGATGTTGGCGAGCGTCTGAACAGGACAGCCAAGGAGCTGTACGGCATTGACAACTTCACCGACATGATCGCCGACGAGACGATCTGCACCGACTGCGATGCGCTGCTTGAGTTCCTGCAGGAGAAGAACCACCCGGTTCTGAGCCTGGAGCCTCTGATGTAAAACAGCAAAAATCCCGTGCCGTAAGGCACGGGATTTTTTGATTCTGTTATTCAGATTCCTCAGGCTCGCTGTTCATGAGCGCCTGTTCCAGCTGCTTTGCATGCTCCAGCTCCGCATATGGGACAAAGAAGTCTGTTCTTGTGCCGACCTCGCCGGTGTAGGCCGCCGTGCGCGGGCTCCACTGGCGGACAATGACAGGAATATGATCGTCCTCCAGAATACCCTGCAGCATTTCTGCCCATGGCGAGGCTTTGTTGGCGATAAAGCAATAGTCGTCATCCTTCGGCCCGCAAATCAGCTTGCTGCCGCAGAATGCGCAGATGGGATCCTCGTTCAGAAGATGGCAGTTATCACAGTAAAACATGATACAGCTCCTTTCAATCGGACCTCAGCTTCCGGCCCGCAGCTGCTTACGCTCGGCCTTTGTTTTGCAGAAATGCTCGAGCACGGGGACAAACAGGAAGCAGGTGAACCCGGCGGTGAAGCCGCCATTATACAGGCAGAACGCTCCGTGCAGCAGCGGCACACAGGTGACAAGCGTATAGTGGATCATGCCGAACAGTACGCCGGCCAGCCAGCCATATACACCGGACACCGGAGACAGGCCATTTGCAAAGCAGAGGCCAATGACAATGGCCTGCGCATGCACAGCCATGGAAAACTCCGCGCCGGTAAGCCCGCAGACAAACTTAGCCACAAAGCTTGCAGCGACGTATCCAAGCATAATGGGCCAGACATTGGCCGGATGGCTGCCCTTAAAGCAGCAGCAGACCATGCAGAACACGCAGCCAAGCGTTGCTGCGTTCCATTTGGCCCCGACCAGCACGTAGTAGAGTACGATGAAAAGGCCGTAGACGCCGAAGTTCAGAATGGAGGCTGCTGCGCCGTATTTGCTACCGAAGTCCACGTTATAGCCGGTATCGCGCAGCAGCGCGCCGTACTGCTTCCCGCCGCCAAGTGCCAGCGCCCAGACGATTGCCAGCCCGAACACAACGGCGCAGAACGTAATGCTGACAGCAGGAAAGCTGTCTGCCAGGCCAATGCCCTCCGAGGTCGGATGCGTGGGCAGAAAGACCTTATAGAGAAGCGCACGCAGGAAAAAGGCAATCAGGCCAATGGGAATTGCCGCATTGTAGAGGTTATAGCCCTTGTGCATGTTTGGGCTGTGCGGCAGAACCGCCGGAAAGATAAAGCCGATAAAAATGCCGACGGCCAGTGCAATCAAAATGCCGGTCAGCGTGAAGCCGTGCCAATTTTCTGCGGGATAGCGGAACAGCATTTCCGTGATCAGCGGCGCAAGGCCCGTGGAAAATAAAAACGCGTTGCCCATGGCGCCGGGCTTTTTTTTCTTGACGAGGCAGTACAGCAGGACACCGGCAAAAGAAAACCAGATGTTGAGGATTGTGGTGCCCCAGAAGCAGAAGCCTGCCGTCAGAAAGAATGCAAGCACGGATACGCCGTCTGGCTTGCTGCCAGGCAGGCAGTAGAGCCCGAGACAGACCGCACAGACAAGCGCAGCATTTAGAAATGTACCGGAAAAGCCGCCGTAGCTGAGGTCAAAAAAGCTTTTGACCGTCTGGCCGGACTGCGTGCAGATATGGCCGACGCCGGTAAGCATGCCGGAAAAGCCCTCCCCGCAGACAACCGCGGTCAGAGCAGCAGCCAGCAGGCATAAAACCGTGAATGCGGCGAACAGCCAGCGGATGGCACGCTCCGGCGTTTGGAATTTCTCTTTCAATTCAACCAGTCCTCCTTCAAAAAATGCCGCCGGACAAGCCGGCGGCAGCAGTGGCAATTTGCTTACAGTGTCCGCTCAGCGGCCTCGACCACGTGGCCGATCAGCACGGAGGTCGTGACGGAGCCAACACCGCCGGGAACCGGTGTGATGGCGCCGACAATCGGCTCAACCTCGGAAAAGACGGCGTCGCCTGCGATGGCGCCTTTGCCGCCCTTGGCGTTGATCTTCTCGGGATCCCAGTTGATGGAAACGTCGATGACGATCTGGCCCTCCGAAACATAGTCCTTTGTCAGGCTGTTCAGAACGCCCGCTGCAGAGACGAGAATGTCTGCCTTGCGTGCAATGCCGGCCACATCAACCGTCTTGGTGTGGCAGACGGTGACAGTGGCATTCTTGGCCATGAGCATCATGGCAGCCGGCTTGCCGACGACGAGCGAACGGCCGATGACGACGGCATTCTTACCCTTGCAGTCGATGCCGTAGTAGTCCAGAATCTCCATGCAGGCCTGCGGCGTGCAGGGGGCAAAACCCAGCTTCTTGCCGGTGAAAACGCCGGCGTTGGACAGATCTGTCATGCAGTCGACGTCCTTGGCAGCGGCCAGATGGTTGCAGATCTCGTCCTGATCGGCCTTCAGATGCTTCGGCAGCGGCCGGAACATCAAACAGCCATGGATGGAATCGTCGGCATTGATTGCCTCAATCTGCGCAATGAGCGCCTCCTTGGTCACGTCCTCAGGCAGAATAAACTTCTGTACCTCGACGCCGATGAGCTCTGCGCGGGCGGTAGCACCCTTTTCATAGGAAAGGTCAGAGGGATTTTCGCCGCAGCGGACGATGGCCAGCTTCGGGCTGACACCCTTCTCCTTCAGCGCGGCCACGCGGGCCTGCAGCTTTTCATTCATTGCGGCGGTAACTTCCTTACCGAGCAGTAATTTAGCCATGTTGTTTCTCCTTCTGATTATTTAAAGAACCCAGCCTTGACGGATTCAAAAATCTCGTCAGCCAGCTTGCCGTATTTGTCCAGCATGCCAAGGCACTTTGCGTTCATTTCCTCTGCCAGCGTGCGGTTCTGCAGCGACTTGGTATTGATGAAAACATTCAAGGAGGCAGCCTGCAGCGCAGACTTCACGATGGCCGCGCCGCAGCCGGCGTCAGAGACAGCCAGACGTGAACCCTTAGCCGCAAACACCGCGATGGCGTCAAGCGACTGGCAGCACAGCTCCATGATGTGCATCGGAACCTGGCAGGCCGTAATGGTGGCCTTTTCCATGATTTCGGGACGGTTCGGATCATCCTTCGGGATGCCATAGGCCTTGGCGAGGGGGACAAAGCCCTCTGCGTCGGCGGGAACCTGATTGAGAAGCTCTGTCTGCAGCGCGTCGCACTGCTTCTTGAGCGCGATAATTTCTTCCTCTACATCGGCATATTTCTTTTTGCCGACGGTGAGGCTGCCGACCATGTTGCCGAGTGCGGTGCCGAGCGCGGCAACCAGCGCAGCTGCGCCGCCGCCGCCAGGTGCAGGCTCGCTGGAGGCGAGAACTGTGACAAATTCGCGGCAGGATTTTGTTGTATAATCCATGGTAACTCCTTATTTTCAGAAAGGGAGGCGGCGGATATCCGCCGCCTCCCGGTTGTCGTAGTGTTTATAAGCCTGACTTTCGAATCAGAACAGGCCGCTGACCTTGCCGGTCTCGGTGTCGACGTCGATGCGGCGGTAAGCCGGGTTCGCGGCGGTACCGGG
>CAKUAM010000105.1 GCA_934636305.1 uncultured Oscillospiraceae bacterium | reverse complement strand
CCAGCTGCTCACGCAGCAGCGTATACGTTGCCTCCTCCGACGGCTGCGACGCTTCGTCGTCCTGGATAAAATCACCCAGATGACTGTCCTCCTCTTCGCCAATCGGCGTCTCCAGCGAGACAGGCTCCTGCGCAATCTTCAGGACCTCCTCAACCTTGCTCTGCTCAATATGCAGCTCGTCCGCAATTTCCTTCGTTGTCGGCTCCCGGCCAAGCTTCTGCACCATGGCGTGCGACGTGCGCAGCACACGGTTGATCGTCTCGACCATATGTACCGGGATACGGATGGTGCGGGCCTGGTCTGCGATCGCGCGGGTAATGGATTGGCGGATCCACCATGTGGCATAGGTCGAGAACTTATAGCCCT
The DNA here is from genome assembly GCA_934636305.1 of uncultured Oscillospiraceae bacterium. Classification (GTDB taxonomy): domain Bacteria; phylum Bacillota; class Clostridia; order Oscillospirales; family Oscillospiraceae; genus CAG-170. The sequence goes on along the minus strand of CAKUAM010000105.1, from coordinate 5,552 downwards.
TGGTATAGTCGAACTTCTCAACCGCCTTCATAAGGCCCAGGTTGCCCTCCTGGATGAGATCCAGCAGCTGCATGCCGCGGCCGACATAGCGCTTGGCAATCGACACAACCAGCCGCAGATTGGCCTCTGACATACGCTGGCGCGCAGCCTCATCGCCCTCGGCCATCTTTTTTGCAACCTCCTGCTCCTCCTCCGGCGAGAGCAGCTTGATCCGGCCAATCTCCTTGAGGTACATACGCACCGGGTCGTCAAGCTTGGCATTGTCCAGATCGTCCTCCAGCGTGTCCGACGTCTCCAGCTCATTTTCCAGGCCTTCTTCCTCGATGGCCTGCATCTCACTGAGCGTGGGGTTATCCATCTCCGCCGTGCCAATCAGCTCCAGCACATCGGAAACGTCAATTTCAATGCCGGACTGCTCCAGCACGTCATAAACCTGTTCTGTCTGCTCCTGCGTCGCGTCAATCGCGTCAAGCGTCTCGACCAGAAGCTTGGAGGATACCTTGCCGGTCTTTTTTGCCTCAGCGATCAGCGCCTCAAGCTTTTGCCGGTTTTCCGCCGAAAGATCCATTTTCTGCAGAAGTTCCATTCCTTTTTCCATAGCTTACCCTCCATACTGTTTTGTGGTTCTCATTTGCTCGGCCAGCTGCAGCAGACTGTCCTCCGACCGCACGCTTGTCCTGGCCTCATATTCCTCCTGAATCACACGGATGTAATCATGCAGCGCCTCATCGGAAACCGTTGACGTGTCACTGCTCATCACATAGGAAAGATGCGCCATCTCCTCCGGCGAAAGCTCCCCCTCCAGCGCCGCCAGCGACACCGGGCGGCCATTTTGCACACGCCGGCGCAACTCAGTCAGCACCCTGCCGAACAGCTCTACCGACATTGCCTCTGCCGGAAGCGTCACCGCCGGCAGAAGCTCCGGCTCCCGCAGCAGCGTGCGGATAAGCCCCTCCTCTGCCAGCGCCGAACGAAGATTCTCATAGTGGATCCCGCGCACCTTCGGCGCGCGCTGGCGGGCCAGATCCATATCCTGCGTCTGCTGCCGCTTGCGCTCTATGGCGCGCTGCTTCTTGTAGGCCTTCGTGACCTCCAGCTTCATGGCCTCCGGCGTGATGCCGGCAGCCTCCGCTGCCCGCGCGCCGTAGACCTCGCGCTGTACCGCGTTGGGGAACGTAGCAACCAGCTCTGCCGCCTTGCTCAAAAACTCCACGCGCTGATCGTCGACCGTCAGATCATACTTGCGCCTCAAGCTGTCCAGCCGGTACTCCGCCTGGTTCTGGCACTGGTCAAGCAGCACGGAAAAGCGGTCCGCGCCGTATTTTTTCAAAAACTCATCGGGATCCTTCGCACCCTGCATCCGCAGCACCCGTACCTGCAGTCCCGTCTTTTCCAGCATCGGGATTGCCCGCCGCGTGGCATTCTGTCCGGCCTCGTCGCCATCGTAGGTCAAAATAACCTGATCGGTATATTTTGCAAGAATGTTGGCATGCTCCTCCGTCAGCGATGTTCCCAGCGACGCCACCGCGCAGTCAAAGCCATACTGGTGCAGCGCAATTGCGTCCATATACCCTTCGGTCAGGATAATGCGCCCCTGCCTGCTCTTGCGGGCAATATTGAGCGCAAAAAGGTTTTTCCGCTTGTTAAAAATCAGCGTCTCCGGGGAGTTCAGGTATTTCGGCGTGGAATCGTCCATGACGCGCCCACCGAAGCCGATGACGTTGCCGCGGATATCGATGATCGGGAACATGAGCCGGTTGCGGAACCGGTCATAAATGCCGCCGTTTTTTCCGCGCAGCGCCAGCCCCGCGTCCACCAGCTCGTCGGGCTTATAGCCCCTCTCACGCATGGCATCCGTCAGGCTGCTCCACGTGTCCGGGCTGAAGCCAAGGCCAAACCGTTTGACCGTCTCCATGCCGAGCGCACGCTTCTGGATATACGCCTGCGCCTCGCGCCCGACCGGAGAAAACAGCTGCTGCCGGAAAAAGCGCGCCGCGTCCCGGCTGAGCGCCCAGAGGCGCTCCTGCTTCTGGTACTGTGAGCGGTAGCCCTCGTCCTCCGGCACCTCCATTCCTGCCCGCTTGGCGAGAAAACGCACCGCGTCCGGGTAATCCAGCCCCTCGACCTGCATGATGAAATTCACCACGCCGCCGCCGGCATGGCAGCCGAAGCAATAATAGATTCCCTTATCGGGCGCGACAGAAAATGACGGTGTCTTTTCTGAATGGAACGGGCACAGGCCAAACAGGTTGGAGCCCTTACGCGTCAGGCTCACATACTGCCCCACGACCTCATCGATGGGGTTGCGCTCAATGAGCGCGTCAAGAAACGGCTGCGGAAACGCCAAGGGATCTCCTCCTTTCCATCCAGGCCGGCTCCCGCCGGGGCCGGCGCTCCAATTATCTTACCTGCCACGTGGCAGGGATGAACAGCTCCGAATACTTATAGACCGCATACCGGTCGGTCATGCCGGCAATATAGTCGCAGACAATGCGCTCCATGCCGTCAAAATCCAGCTGCGGCAGAAAATCCGCCGGCAGCCTGTCTGGGTTTTTCATATAATACTCAAACAGTCTGCAGAGCATATCCCGGGCCTTGGCTTCCTCGCCCTTGGCCACGGGGTTCGTATAAACCCGTGCAAACATGAACGTGCGCAGCGCGTCCATAGCCTGGGCCACATGCGCCTGCATGCCAAGCTCACCCGTCTGCTGCGTGTTATAGATCATATCCTCCACCAGCGTGTTGATCCGCTGGGAATGGGAATGCCCCAGCACCTCAGCAATCTCCGCCGGGATATCCTCCTCTGTCAGGATCCCGGCGCGCATTGCGTCGTCAATGTCGTGGTTAATATACGCAATCCGGTCGGACACACGGACAATCTGCCCCTCCCACGTCTCCGGGATATGCGGCCCGGTGTGTCCGAGAATGCCCATGCGCACCTCATAGGTCAGGTTCAGCCCGTCCCCGCCGCGCTCAAGCTTATCAACAACGCGCAGCGACTGCTCATTGTGGTAAAATGGCTTTTCCATCATGCTCGACAACGCCTTTTCCCCCGCGTGGCCAAACGGCGTGTGGCCAAGGTCATGGCCATAGGCCGCAGCCTCCGCCAGATCCTGATTGAGCCGCAGCCCGCGGCAGATGGTGCGCGCGATACGCGCAACCTCCAGCGTGTGGGTCATGCGCGTGCGGTAATGGTCTCCCTCGGGAGAGAGGAACACCTGCGTTTTGTGCATCAGGCGGCGGAAGGATTTACTGTGCAGAATCCGGTCGGCATCACGCTGATAGCAGGTACGCACGTCGCCCTCTTCTTCCTCGCGCGGCCTGCCCTTCGTCTCGGCAGCCTTCTGCGCCAACGGAGAAAGCACCTCATATTCCTCCTGCTCCATGCGCTCACGGACGGACATTCTGAACCACCTTACCTTGTCATCATAATATAAAATTTTGAATTGCGTGTGGAAAAACCGTGAATTTTCTTTGAAACGAATCAGGCGCCTTCAGCTGCCGGCGCTCTCAGCGTATCCTGACGCCCCGGAGCTCCGTTCCGGTCCGTTCCGGTGCTAAGCTCCCGGCAGAAAGCTCCTGCAGCGCCCTTGCAAACGCTGCCTCCTCCGGCTCCGGCAGCATTGCCGTCATGGCAATATCCGCGCCGTAATCGCTGTTTGTCAGCGCCCCTCCGTGCTTCTCCAGCTCCAGCTTTACACGCTCAAAACGTGCATACGGGCAGCGCAGTGTCAGAACGCTCCATGGGCGGAGCTCCGCAATTCCGGCCGTGTCCAGCGCATCCTTTGCCGCCTTTGTGTACGCGCGGCACAGGCCGCCTGCGCCAAGCAGAATGCCGCCGAAATACCGCGTCACCACGCACAGCACATCCTGTACGCCCTCGCGCTCAAGCACGTTCAGAATCGGCTGCCCCGCCGTTCCCTGCGGCTCACCGTCGTCACTGTAGCGCTTTTGGCCGGTATGCAGGACATAGGCCCAGCAGTTGTGCCTGGCGTCATATTCCCGCTTTTTGACCGACTCGATCTGCGCGCGTGCCTCCGTCTCTGACGTGACCGGCACAATCAGCCCCAAAAAACGTGATTTTTTCTCTATATATTCTGACCCGCCCGCTCCGACGGGGACCAAATACTGCTCCATCAGTGCTCCTCTGTGATATATTGACGCAGTCTGCCGAATAAGGTTTCATCCACGACCGCCTCAATCCGAATGCCGTCCTCCGCATACTCGCACGCAAGCACCTTTGCCCCTGCGTGCAGCGTGTCAATCATGCCGCCCATCTGGTACGGCAGCAGCAGCGACACCTGATGCTTGCCCCGGCCAAGCATCTGCTCGATGGTCTTTTTGAGTGCATCAAGCCCTTCGCCGGTTGCAGCCGAGATTGCCGCCCGGTCCTTGCCCCGCGGAATCTCATCCTCCGGAACAAGATCACATTTATTATAGCACTCGAGAACCGGCGTCCCGGGCTTGGCCAGCTCTCCAATCAGCCGGTTCACAACCGCAATGTGAGCCTCCCGTTCGGGATCCGCACTGTCAATCACGTGAATGAGCAGATCAGCGTATTCCAGCTCCTCCAGCGTGGCGCGGAAAGCCGAGACGAGATGGTGCGGCAGCTTTGCAATAAAACCAACCGTGTCAGACAGCACCGCCTCGCACGTATCGGAGACTGTCAGCTGTCTGGTGGTGGTGTCCAGCGTGTCAAACAGACGGTTATTGGCCGGAATGTCTGCGCCGGTCAGCGCATTGAGCAGCGTGGATTTTCCGGCGTTCGTGTAGCCCACAAGCGCAATGACCGGCAGCTCATTTTTCTGCCGGCGCCGGCGCTGCTCCGCGCGCACCTTGCGCACCTCGTCCAGGTTTTCCCGCAGCTTCTGGATGCGTGAGCGGATATACCGCTTGTCTGTTTCCAGCTGCGTTTCGCCCGGGCCCCTCGTGCCGATGCCGCCGCCAAGGCGGCCCATTTCTTCATTCCAGACCGTCAGCCGGGGCAGATAATACTGGTACTGCGCAAGCTCCACCTGGAGCTTGCCCTCGCGCGTTTTGGCCCGCTGCGCAAAAATATCCAGGATCAGCGCGCTGCGGTCCAGCACAACGGTTTTCAGAATATCCTCCAGCGTCCGTGTCTGCGAGGGCGTGAGGTCATTGTCAAAAACGACCATGTTTGCACCCGTGTCGAGCACCATCTGCCGCACCTCGGCAGCCTTGCCCTCGCCGATAAACGAGCGTGGGTCGGGCGTATGCTTATTCTGCAGCACTCTGCCGACACATTCGCCGCCGGCCGTCTGCAAAAGCGCCTCCAGCTCGTCCAGCGTGGTCTCCGACGCGGTCTCCTCCTTCGTGAAGCAGTCGGCATTCAGGCCGACAAGCACCGCGCGGTCAATTTTCTTCTGCATGTTTTCTTCCATATATAAACTTCCGTGATTTTACAATTTCCGACATGTATGAAAAAAGTCCGCACCGATACGCGGTGCGGACTGCTTTCTTACTTCAGGCCGTATTTCTTGTTGAAACGGTCAACACGTCCACCGGTGTCAACAAGCTTCTGCTTGCCGGTG
>CAKUAM010000104.1 GCA_934636305.1 uncultured Oscillospiraceae bacterium | reverse complement strand
ATGGTGTTGTAGTTTCTCTGCTTGCATTCGTTGCATCTGAGCGTGATCTTAACTCGCATGTTCGGCACCTCCTTAAACCTTTGCCTCCCTGCATAACCGCGGCTAGTGAAATTTAGATGACACCGAAACTACCTGGTGTCCCGCGGATTGAAAATGGGCGCAAAAAAATAAGACCCTTTTTCACAGGTGTAGTCATAATAGCATAAAACTTCCTGCGGGTCAACAAGATTTTGAGAAAAAATCATGATTTCTTTTTTGGTGTGTATCTGAAAACTGGAGATGTGACCGGCAGCGAGGAATTTTCATGGTGGGCAAGACATTTTTTCGCAGGAATCCTGACGTATTTCAAGGAAAAATGGCGCAGCAAAGCGCGAAAAGGTCCGCTGTCCGGGGACGTTGGCTGTTTTCATCAGATACACCCTAGTATTTATTTGTCATTGATTCGGCCTGAAAGTATGTTATAGTGTATTAGACTGGTTCATGAGATATGTTGAGAAATGGGGAAATGATGAAGATGAGATTGTCGAAAGTCGGAGATTCTTCTGGTTTGCGCAGACTCCTGGGCTTGATAATTGCCATCATGCTTCTGCCTGGGCTTTTCCCGATGCAGGTACGGGCGGCAAATTCCGGCGCGGCTGAAGCCTGGATGTGGCCGCTTGGTTCAAGTGCAGGACTGCGGGAGTTTACGTCGCACCTTGGCAGACGAGACGTATCAGGAGGCAGCCTGGACCATCAGGGCATCGATATAAACTGCAAAACCGGTACGCCTGTCTATGCGTCCAAGAGCGGTGTGGTATGCAATATCGGGGATGAAACTACAGCCGGAAGCAGAGGGACTTTCGTTCGGATTAACCACAGAGACGGGACGTACAGCCAGTATCAGCACCTGAAATTTCGTTCCTATACGGTAAAAGTCAATCAGGAGGTCAGGCAGGGAGATCTGATCGGCTATTCTGGAAAGACCGGAGGGATTGACAAGGAGCACCTGCATTTTCAGGTTGACACAGACGGCTATTCAAGCAGCATAAGCACGATCCCTATGAACACAATGCCGGCCAATGAGTGTGCGTTTCAGGGTCTTTCATATGGATTACCGGATAGAGCACCGAACCGGATTCTGGGCAAATGGCTGAATAGCTGGGAGAAAAATGCAATTTACAGGGCTATGGGTATTACGGACGGCAACGTATACAGTGAGGGGAAACTTTACCCTGCGGCGAGACCAAACTATTATGCCGGGGTCGTTGATAAGACATGGCCTTAGATCTATCTGAAATCAAGAATAAGGTATTATTTTGCCCCAACAGCGAAGATTGATTTGACTGACCGCTCTACTTATCCGGCGTTTGAAGAAACAAAGTCAATTTGCAGAACATACAGGCTTTCTGTGGATTTTTTTCAGGAGTGTCTGCATGATCTCGGATACAACATTGCTTATGACGGTTTTTTCGGGGAAGGCTCTGTCAGTACAGTGAAAACCTTTCAGGCCAGGTATGGTTTGAGCCAAACAGGAGCCATTGACAAGCTGACATGGAACAAGGTTATGGAGCTGATGTATGCAAAATATCCGGAAAAGCCGGTTGTAAAACCGTTGGATCTGAAAGATCCGACTACATATCCATCGTTCTCTGGAACGGTTCCAGCCTATGTCAGCGGGATTGCCGGTTACAAGGATGGCACAAAATTTGTGCAGGCATGCCTGAAGGATCTGGGCTATTCCATAGATGTTGATGGTTATCACGGCCCCGGCTCTACTGCGGTGTTGAAGAAGTTTCAGAAAGAGAATCAGCTTACTGCCTCCGGAGCCATTGACAGGGCTACATGGAATTGCGTTGTTGCGCGTATGACAGAAAAGTATAAACCATATTCATTTCTGTACACTGCGGGTGAACTGATACTGACAAAGAATACTGAGACAGCGCAGGAGGTGCTTGTAATTCTGCGTGCGACAGATGCAGATGGGAGGATAGTTGGCATGGAGCTGATTCCCTGTATGCTTTCAGCTGGACAAACACAGCAGAAGATCGCTTTACCGGATGCCTGGGGTGAATGTGAAATGAAGGCCTATGCTTTGGATAGCAGTAATGATTCTCCACTGACGGCTTCTTTTGTGATTCACGCAGATACTTCAAATGGAAGCGGTCTGTCATGACACTGGCTGACTGCGGTTCGGCAGGGCCGAGAAGCACAGTGCATGCTTTGGATACAAAACACAAGGAGAGACTACATGAAAGTAATGGCAATTGATTACGGCGACGCACGGACTGGCGTGGCAATCTCCGACAGCCTGGGATGGATGACCGGTCAGACGGCGGTGATCCATTCCTGGAAGCCGGAAAAAACGGCGCAGGAAATCAAAGCGCTGCTTGAAAAAAGCGGCGCAGAGCGGATCGTGATGGGCTTTCCGCGCAATATGGACGGCACAGAGGGGCCGCGGGCCGCGCTTTACCGGGAATTTGCCCGGCTGCTTGCACAGACAACTGGTATGGAGCCCGTTCTGTGGGATGAACGCCGGACAACCATAGAGGCACATCAGATTCTCTCAGAGAGCAATTACCACGGGAAAAAGCGCAAAAACACCGTCGATGCCGTGGCGGCAAGCCTCATTCTGGAGGGCTATCTCGCGTTTCTGCGCAATCAGAAGGAGTAAGTACACACAATGTTTCAAGGGTATCCGGACCATACGGTCGATTTTTTCTGGGACATCCGGTTCAATAATGAACGTGAATGGTTCCAGGCGCACAAGCAGGAGTTTCAGGAGCTCGTTATGACGCCGACAAAGGCGCTGGCCGGGGATCTGTACGACTGGTTTCAGCAGAAGTATCCGCAGCTGCAGCTGAACGTTCACATTTCGCGCATCTACCGCGACGCCAGACGGCTGTTCGGGCGCGGGCCGCTGAACGATCATATCTGGTTTTCGTTCCAGAATGCGGTGGAGAACCGCAGCGAGGCGCCGTGCTTCTGGTTTGAGGTCAGCGCGGACGGCTACAGCTGCGGCGCGGGCTGGTGGACGCCGCCGGCTGCTGCTGCGCGGCTGCGCAGGCTGATTGACAACGATCCGAAGCGCGCGGAAAAGATCCTGAAGGAGCTTGACGCGCAGAAGGAGCTCACGCTGACCGGCCCATGCTACGCGCGGCCGAAGGGCCATGCGGACGAAGCGATCGGCAGGCTGTATAATCTGCGTTCAGTGTCGGTTGAGAGCGCAAGGCCCTATGACGCACTGAGCGCGTCGCCGGAGCTGGCCGATTGGGTCAAGGCACACTTTGCAAGCCTTGTGCCGCTCTACCAGCTCTGCGAGCAGGCGTATACGATGGCGGATTAAGGCGCGGACGGCTTTTTGAGGCCCTTCAGGAAAATTTCTGACAGGCCGACAAGCACGAGAAAGCCGCCGAATAGCTTGCGCAGCAGCGCAGCCTCGAGATGCTGGGCCAGCAGCGCGCCGCCAACGGCGGATGCAAGGCCGGCCAGTGCGGCAGGGATGACCGCGCGCCAGACGATCTGCCGGTTTTTTATATGAAAGATGAGCGCGCAGACCGCGCAGGGCAGGAAGTAAAGAAGATTCACGCCCTGTGCGGTTTTCTGTTCCATGGATAATACCGCCGTCATCCACACCATCAGAAGGCTGCCGCCGCCGATGCCAAAGCCGGACAGCACGCCGCATACGAGTCCGGCAGCCACTGCGACCAGAAAAGTTAACATAATATAAGACGTATCCCTCCCGCAAGAATGACTGCGCCTAGCAGCAGATGTAAGAGTCTGGCCGGGACCTTCTGAAACAGAAGCCCTGCCAGTACCCCGCCGGCTGCACCGCCGAGCAGATAGGGGAGCGCCTGCTGCAGCGGCAGATTGCCCTGACAGGCATAGACAATAATTGACACAATGCAGATGGGCAGAATAACTGCAATCGCACTTGAAAATGCGGCTTTGTCCTCCAGCCGGCAAAGCCAGATGAGCAGCGGGACAAGCACCATTCCGCCGCCGGCTCCAAAAAGGCCATTGACAAAGCCGGCCAATAGCCCGGCAGCCGCACAGAGCACGATGCGCGGCCGCTGATCAGAAACGGATCCAGACATAAAAACTCCCCTCCGGGCGTAGTTTGCCGCAGGAGGGGAGCGTTTTATACACGTGAGAAAAAACTTCCCGGCAGTCTGCGGACTGCCGGGAAGAATGGAATCGCTTATTTCGTGACGAACTTCATACCAAAGGCAACGGTCTCATAGGTGCCGTCACCGACGACGCCATCGTGCCATGTGGTATAATCCGCGCTGCGCAGTGCGTTCTCAACGAGCACATTGCGATAGAGATCGCCAAAGCTGTCGAAGTACATGACATGCACGCCGTAGGTCGTCTCAACGATGCCGGTGTCGCCGGGCTGGCGGCTCTCATCGAAGCACCAGTCGTTGAACTCCGTGACCATCTGGCCCGGGGTGATGTTGGTGTACAGGCCGCCTTCGTCGCCGTTGGAATCCTCCGTGTATTCCTTGGCCAGCTCGCCGAAGGCCTCTGCAGTCTGGTCGCCGGATTCAAACTCAGTCAGAATGGTTTCTGCCTTCGTTCTGGCTTCTGCCATGGCATCCTCGTCCGTGGTGTCGCTGACGGAGATCAGGATATGGCGGACGTTCGGCAGCTGGTAATCGTTCGTGCTGCGGGAGATGTAGTACAGGACATAGTAGACGCCGCTGTCCGTTGCAAGGTACGTGGTATCGCCCTCTGCGCGTGCGGTGTCAAACAGCCAGTCGGCAATCGTGGAATCGAGGGAAGCATAGCTCTGGTTGCGGCGGAGCGTGTAGCTCTCGTCCGCGTAGCTGTCCTTCGCGCTTTCCTGGCAGTTGTCATAGGCGTCGGCAATGAAGGCATCCTCGTCGCCCTTGGCGTCGGCTGCCATCTTGGAGGCCATTTCCTCCTTCAGGGCCGTCAGCTCCTCGTCGGTCAGCTCCGTCTCAGCGGCCTCAGCGCTGTCGTCGCTGGTGTCGTCAGAGGACTGCTGGAACAGGGAATCGGAGACCAGGAAGGTACGGTAGGTCACCGTGTCATAGCTGTTGGGGTTGGCAGCGTATTCGCTGTCAATCTGGTCCTGCGTATAGCTGAAGCTGTCACGGATAGAGGCGGCATAAGCGTCTGCGATTGTGACCACGCGCAGATATTCGCGGAAGTTCTTCTCGTTGCAGCCAGAGCCGTAGATGGCGGCAATGTAGGCATCGGTGCTGGTGTTATAAAGCGAAGCATAGGTGCTGATCTGGCTGACCTGGCTGTCGATGGCAGCCTGCTCGTCGTCAGAGAGCGTGTAGCCGTTGGCAATGGCTTCGTCATAGATGGCATATGCCTCAGAAGCGGTGGCCAGACCCTGCTGAATCAGGAAATCAGCCCAGGTTGTGCCGGCTTCTTCGTCATAATACTGCTCGTCGAGCGAGGTGTTCGTGTCGAGAAAGTAGCTCAGATAATCACCGTAGGTGTTCTGCATGTTGTTATAGGCGCCTTTATAATAGTAGTTAACCATTGCGGGCGTCAGGTTATGGCTGCCAACGGTGGCTGCGGTGGTGTGGCCGGCAAAGAAGCCGCTTGTCAGCATGTAGAAGAAAACAACAATGCACACAACCAGCACTGTGCAGACAACGATCAGCGTTGTCTTGAGGCCCTTGCTCATGCCTTTCTTCGTTTCCTTGACGGCTTCAGGCGAAGCGGTCTGCTCCTTGCGCAGGTTCTTTTCGCGAGATGCGCTCATTTTGGGATCATTCCTCTCATAAGTCTGGGTATTTCTGCCCGGCAGAAAATGTCCGTCAGGCAATTCAATGCGTATTATACCGAAAAAGCACGGCATATGCAAGAACTATTTTTACAATATGTGCAAACCTGGCGTACCCGCGGCAACCGGATGCTGCAGACACAAAAACGCCCTGACAGCGTCAGAGCGTTTCCATCTGAAAATGAATTGCAATAAAAATCCCCGCAGAAGCCGTGCGAACCCAATTATAACCTGCACAAAACGGCAGGTGGGTTGCCTCTTTGCTGCTTCTCTGCTTCCAACGTCCACCACCGGTCAAAGCCGTGGGCGGGAGGCCTG
>CAKUAM010000103.1 GCA_934636305.1 uncultured Oscillospiraceae bacterium | reverse complement strand
GTACGGATTCGCATTGGGCTTCCAGGCAGCGCGGGAAAGATCCAAGAAAACCAAAGAGGTTTTCTTGGCCGCTTTAAGGGGGGCTCCGGGGGGAAATTCGGAATCCCCCCGGGCTCCTCTTTCTTTGTCATACTTTCTTTCTCGGAGAGGCGAGAAAGAAAGTATGAACCGATACTTACTGTTTGGAGATGTAAAATGTAATTCGCCGTCTAAAAATGTCTTTATTCCGCTTTCTGCGCAGCAGTCTGTTTTTGCGGCAGCTGCGAAAGAAGAATTGCAGCGAACATAATGGTGCAGCCGGCAAACTCCCGCGCACAGAGCGTCTGCCCCAGCAAAATCCAGCCAAACAGCGCTGCAAACACGGATTCCAGACTCATGAGCAGCGAGGCAAGCGCCGGCGGAACGTCGCGCTCCGCCACAATCTGCAGCGTATAGGCGATGCCGCCGGAGAACACGCCGGCATAGACAATCGGCAGCCAGCACGAGGCAATGGCATCCCAGCTGGGCGTTTCAAACACGAGCATGCCGACTGCGGAAATTGCGGCGCAGACGAAAAACTGGACGCAGCTCATCCGCACGCCGTCCACATGCGCAGAAACAGCGCCGATATAGCAGATGTGGAACGTGAACATGACGGCGCAGCCGAGCGTCAGAAGGTCGCCGATGCCGACGCTGAAGCCGGAGCCCACGCAAAGAAGATACATGCCGACCACGGCGATTGCCGCGCAGACCCAGACCATGGCGCCGGACTTTTTGCCGGTGAAGACGCCGACAATCGGCACGAAGATCAGATACAGCGCAGTCACAAAGCCGGATTTACCGACGGTCGTGTACTGGATGCCGAACTGCTGCAGCGTTGACGCGGCAAACAAAATGACGCCGCAGACTGCGCCGCAGACAAGCAGGTGCTTTTTATCGGCAGCGGATGCGGGGCAGTTCTGCGACCAGCCCTTTTTGTCCAGCACAAAGATGACCGGCAGAAGAAAAATACCCGCCAGAAAGAATCGGGATGCCCCCATGGTGAAGGGGCCAATAAACTGCGTGCTCTCGCTCTGCGCGACGAACGCCGAGCCCCAGATCATTGCAGTCAGAAGCAGCAGCAGGCTTCCTTTTGTTTGTTTGCGCATGGCAGTTCTCCTTAGTAAATAAAAAAAGAATCCCTGCGACTATATCATAGTCTGCAGGGAATGTCAAACAAGGTTGCGCCGCCGCGCACGCTGTGTTAAAATACAGAAAAAACAGCTGGGAGGGACGCGCATGGAACCGCTTTTTTTACCGGTGCTGCACAGCTTTGAAAACAACAACATCTTTACCGGCAGCTTCGGCGAGCTTCGCTTCCGCGTGACGCCGTCGATCGTCATGCTGACGCAGAAGGAGGTCAATTTTGACGAGAGCTCCATGAAGTGCGAATGCTGGCACGGGCCATTCTGCTATGAAAAGAGCACCATGGAGGATGAAAAGGTTTTTGCGCTCTCAGAGCAGGCCAGACAGCAGATGTACGACTGGCTGATGGCGCACGTCTAATCCAGCACGCAGCAGGCGGCATAATAACCGTCCGGGCAGCGCAGCTCAAACAGGCGGCAGCCGCAAAGCTGCGGCTGGCCGGAGGACAGGTCGACGGCAAAGCTCTGCAGCGGCAGAAGCAGTCCGCGGCCAGTCGCCTTTGCATAGCTTTCCTTTAACGTCCACAGGCGGTAAAACCGGGCTTCTGTCTCGGCTGGAGTCTGCGCAGCCTGCAGATAGTGTAATTCGGATGGATGGAACCAGCGCGCGGCGGTGCTGAGCCTGGCTCCGCGCATTTGCTGGATATCGCAGCCGACGGGACGGTCGGCAAACACGGCCAGCGCGAGGCTGCCGGAATGGGAGAGATTGAACGAAAGCTCCGGATGCTCAGGCAGAAACGGCTTTCCGTCGCGGCCGGCTTCCATGCGGACATCCTTTTCCCGCAGACCATATGCCTGCAGGCCGAGATCAAGTGCCAGCCCCGCCGCGACACTGCGGCTGCGGTCGGCGCGCAGGCGGCAGGAGAGCGCCTTTTGCCGGCGCACAGGACTGAGCGCAGCCAGCGCATGCTGGCAGCGCGCATCGTCCAGAAATTGCGTGCAGTCGAGAAGATATGCGGAAATGCCCGGGGCGGGCGAAAGCGTGACAGCGTCCATGGCGGCCTCCTTTTTTCTCAGTATAGCCGCTGGCGGGCAAAGAAGCAAGGGCAGAAGCCGCATGCTTCCGGGATAAACGTATCATATTGCGGAAAAGCTATCAAATCAGGAGGGATCTCTATGTGTACAGCAGCAACATACCTGACAAAGGATTTTTATATGGGCAGAACGCTCGACTATGAATTTTCCTATGGCGAGCAGATTGTCGTGCTGCCGCGCAGATTTGCGCTGCCGTTCCGGCACGCGGACACGCTGCGGGAGCATTACGCCATGATCGGCATGGCGCATGTGGCGGAGGGGTATCCGCTGTTTTATGACGCGGTCAATGAAAAGGGGCTCGGGATGGCCGGGCTCAATTTCGTGGGCAATGCGTGCTACCGGCAGCCGCAGGAGGGGCGGCAGAATGTGGCGCAGTTTGAGTTTATCCCGTGGATGCTTGCCACGTGCGCAGATCTTGCGCAGGCGCGCCGTGCACTGGCAGAGCTGAACCTCACGGGCGAGGCGTTCAGCGCGCAGCTCCCCGCGGCGCAGCTGCACTGGATTGTGGCTGACCGCACCGGGGCCATCGTGGTCGAATCGACAGCGGACGGTCTGCATGTCTATGACGACCCGGCGGGCGTGCTGACGAACAATCCGCCGTTCCCGCAGCAGCTGTTCGCGCTCAATAATTACATGCACCTGTCGCCCAGACAGCCGGAAAACCTGTTTTCCGGCAAGCTCAGGCTGCAGACGTATAGCCGCGGCATGGGCGCGCTGGGGCTGCCCGGGGATCTGTCGTCGCAGTCACGGTTCGTGCGCGTGGCGTTTACGAAGCTGCACGCGGAAAGCGGCGAAGGGGAGATGGAGAGCGTGGGGCAGTTTTTCCACATTCTTGGCTCCGTGGAGCAGCAGCGCGGCTGCTGCGAGGTGGCGGAGGGGAAGTATGAGATCACGATCTATACCTCCTGCTGGAACGCGCAGCGCGGGATCTATTATTATACGACGTATCAGAACCACCAGATCACTGCGGTCGATATGCACCGGGAGGATCTGGACGGGCAGACGCTGGCCTGCTACCCCATGATCGACAGAGAAACGGTGCGTCTGCAGAACGGCGCGAAAACAGTCGGATAGTTTTCGTTGCTGAAAAAGGGGGAATATGGTAGCCTTTAGACAGAAGCATACTGTCAGGGGGGCTGCCGGATGAAACGCAACTGGATCGCAGCGTTGGCAATCATCGCATTTTTGGCGGGGCTGGGCCTGCTTCTGTACCCAACAGTCAGCAGCGCCTGGAACCGCCGCCGCAGCGCGAAAACCGTCGCGGCCTATACGGAGCTTGCCGCGGCCATTGATCCTGCGGTGTATGAAAAAATGCTGGCGGACGCCGAGGATTATAACCGGTCGCTGCCGCTGGAACCGGAATATGTGCTGACCGGCACACGTCTGGCGCAGTATCAGCAGCTGCTCGATGCGGACGGGACGGGCATGATGGGGTATATCGACATTCCGCGCATCGGTGTGTCGTTGCCCATTTATCACGGCACGGATGAGGCTGTTCTGCAGGCGGCGGTCGGCCATCTGGAATGGACGTCGCTGCCGGTGGGCGGCAGCGGGACGCACTGCGTGCTGTCCGGCCACCGGGGGCTGCCGAATGCGACACTGTTCACGGATCTGGATCAGCTGGAGCCCGGCGACACCTTTACGCTGCATGTGCTCAGCCGCGCGCTTACCTATACGGTGCGTGAAATTCTTGTTGTGGAGCCGGGGGATACGCAGGCACTGAATATCGTCCCGGGCGAGGATCTCTGCACGCTTATGACGTGCACGCCATATGGCATCAATACACATCGGCTTCTCGTGCGCAGCACGCGCACGGAGGGGGACTGACCGGCGGGAAACCGCCGGTTTTTGCTTTTTTCGCAGTCAGAATTGCTTTTTTCGCAGTTTTTAACAAAAGTGGAATCAGATGTGCTATACTGAAGCCATCCAAAACGCGATGCACCCGGGTGCATGTTTTCTTCCAAGGAAGAAAACAATGGCCTCTGCATGGCGTCAAAAAAAGAGAAAGGAAGCATACAAATGAAAAAGAAGAATGTCACAAAGGGCGCTCTGCTGGCAAGCATTCTGGCCATGGTCCTGTGCGTCACCATGCTCGTCGGCACCACGTTCGCCTGGTTCACGGATACGGCCAGCGCAAAGGTCAACAAGATCCAGTCGGGCAAGCTGGACGTAGGGCTGGAAATGCTGGTTGGTAATGAGTGGAAGAATGCTGAAAAGCAGACTCTGAGCTGGGTACAGGCGGGGGCAACTGGAACAACCCTTGTCGACGGCAAGGATCTGCTTTGGGAGCCGGGCTGCACGTTCCAGCTCCAGCCGATCCGCGTTGTCAACAACGGCAACTTGCGTCTGAAATATAAAATCGTTATTTCCGGCGTTGATGGGAACGCAGAACTCCTTAATGTAATTAAATTCAGCTATAAAACTGGCGAACAGGAGTACGATATTTCGGCAGAGAGAACACTTGGCGTAACAGAGGCGGATAAAGTATCTGATGCTATTACGATTTCTGCGCATATGGATGAAGAAGCAGGCAACACCTATCAGAATAAAACGCTTGATGGTGTTGCGGTCACGGTTTATGCAACACAGCAGACAGGGGAGTACGACAGCATTAACGATCAGTATGATGTAGATGCAGGTAAGGGAACGCAGTACTATTCCGCTGCGCAGTTTAATTCTCTGACGGAGCTGCCGGAAGGTACAAAAACCGTATATGTCGATTTGAACGGTGTATCGCTTAAGGACGGTTTTACCATTGGTAATGCAGATCTTGCAGATCACTATACTTACACAGAGTGGAGCAATGATGTTGCTCCTGAGGGATATCCACATAAAACCGGAAGAACAGATGCACGAGCAAGTGATGGGGCTGTCCGTTATCTTTATTCCACTGGTAAGGACGCAGTCGACATTATTCTGACTGGTTCTGTAAGCGGTGCGGCGGATACCGGTGGCTTCAATGCAGGTTCGATTACCCTGAAGGTTCCTGATGCGGCAAATGTGGTTTTCGATAAGGTCACCTTTGGTGCAGGGCAGATGGCAATGAGCGTTTGGACGGAATCGTTCCAGTCCACAGTTGTTGATCATCGAGTTGCCAGTGTGACGTTTACCGGATGTACATTTAACGGAAACTGGATTCAGAATGGAAAATTTGGTGCAGAGAAACTGAGCATTCAGAATTGCACGTTTAATACGCATGAGAATACTGGGTATAAAAACAACTCCAACCCTATTTGGATTCAGAATCTCGGTCAGTGCAACGTGACGATTGAAGGATGCACAGTCAATGCGGTTCGTCCGTTTAAGCTGTGGGAAGGGAATGCGTCCGGTACTGTGGCAATCAGAAACAATACATTCAACATGAGCAATTTCGCTGATGCAGCAGGTGATGACATATATAAGAATGTAGCTGTTATGTTCTGCGGCACGACTGAGAGCGTCAAACTTGGCAATGTTGAGATTTCCGGCAATACTGTTACCGGAACTGCAACGGGCTTTATTTCCTTCTATGATAACTTGACACAGTACCCTTCTATGAATGATGGTGCAACGTTCAGACTTTATGATAATACGCTGAATGGCGTAGCGGAGTCTGTTATTTGGAAAAGTAACACAGCGTGGAAACCAACCTATGTGACGAAATAAAACTATAGTAAAACAGGCACCTCTCGGGGTGCCTGTTTCGCTTCAGAAATCCGGGATTATGTAAATCAGCGTGAAACATGTACCACCATTGTAGGGGACGATGCCTACATCGTCCCGGCAGAGCAGGCCGGTTTTACGGAAAACTGCGGCGAATCCGAGTCATTTCTCGGGCTGATGTGGGCATCAGCCCCTACGCAGGCGGTACGTGCCGTCCATGTACCGACTTTGCGCGGGAAAGATCCAAGAAAACCAAAGCGGTTTCTGCGATGCAGACCCAGCCTGCGGTCTGCATCGCAAGAGGAGG
>CAKUAM010000102.1 GCA_934636305.1 uncultured Oscillospiraceae bacterium | reverse complement strand
CTGTACCTACTGCCAGTTTGCGGGGAAAATTGACGATGAGACGATGGTCTGCCAGTTCTGCGGCATCGTCCCCAGCGACCACCGCTGCCGCCGCTTCCGCTACGACCCCCTCCGCCGCATCCCCGGCCGCCCCGCCGCCCCCAAGCACACCCACGACGACGCAGATTTTTCGCTGTAAGCCTGGCGGATTCGGATGCGCCTTCCCGCTTCCTTGTAGGGGCGGACGACTCTGTCCGCCCGCAGATTCCCGTAAAAAACGGCGCATTCTGCGTAATCCACACTGCTCCATAAAAATCTGAATGCTTTGATATGCTTAAGCGGAGAAAATCCTCATCGATTTTCTCCATTTTTTTCTGCAAACCCGTTGCAAAGACGCCCGTTCCCATGTACAATAAATTCAGGTAGTATTTGCTAAAGAAACGAGAAGAAAGAGGGAAACATCATGAAAAAGCAGTCTGGATTCCTCCACCGCCTCATCGCCCTTGCACTCGCCCTGTGCATGCTGGCCGCCCTGACGGCAGAGATCTTCGCGGCGGACATCGTCGCCTCCGGCTATTGCGGCGGCGAGGGCGACGGCAAAAACCTCTCCTGGACACTGGATTCCGAGGGCACATTGACCATCAGCGGAACAGGGTGGATGATAAATTATACATATTCTAATGCACCTTGGTATACGTTACGGAGTAAATGCAAAAAACTTGTTCTCGGTTCAGGCATTACAAGCATTGGTGATTATGCGTTTTATGATTGTTCCGGCTTAACCGGTAGCCTGACGCTTCCAAACAGCGTCACCAGCATTGGTGTTTCTGCGTTTAATGGTTGCTCTGGCTTCACTTGCAGTCTGACGATTCCGAATAGCGTGAAGAGCATTGGAGGCGGAGCGTTTTCTGGTTGCTCTGGATTTGCTGGCAGTCTGATAATTCCGGATAGTGTGACAAACATTGGTTGGAACGCATTTTATAACTGCTCGGGTTTTAATGGTGGCCTGACAATTCCGAACAGCGTGACAAGCATTGGCTATTCGGCGTTTGAAGGCTGTTATGGGTTTACGGGCAATTTGAAAATTCCAGACAGTGTGACGAGTATTGGGGGGCGTGCTTTTGAAGGTTGTTCTGGCTTTAATGGCAGCTTGATAATTTCGAACGGCGTGACGAGTATTGAAAATGGTGTGTTTTATGATTGCTCTGGCTTTACTGGCAGCCTAACGATCCCGGATGGAGTGACAAATGTTGGAGATGGAGCTTTTTTGGGTTGCTCCGGGTTTAATGGCAGTTTGACGATTCCAGATAGCGTAATAAGCATAGGAAGTTCGGCATTTTCTATCTGCTCTGGCTTTACTGGCAGTCTGGCGATTCCGGATAGCGTGACGAGCATTGGCGATAGAGCATTTTCTGGTTGCTCCGGTTTTAATGGTTACTTGACTCTCTCTACCAGTTTGACGTTCGTTGACGAGGTCGTGTTTAATGGTTGCAGCGGTTTCACTGGCAGTCTGACGATCCCAGACAGCGTGACAAGCATAGGTGATGCTGCATTTAGTAGTTGCTCGGGTTTTAACGGGTGCCTAACGGTTCCGGACAGCGTGACGAGTATTGGAAGCTATGCGTTTGCCTATTGCTCTGGATTTACTGGCAGTTTGACGATTCCGAGTGGCGTAACGAGCATTGGAGAACACACGTTTGACTCTTGCTATGGTTTTACCGGTAGCCTGACAATCCCGGATGGCGTAACAAGCATTGGCGATGAGGCGTTTGAAAACTGTCGTTTTACCGGTAGCCTGACAATCCCAGATGGCGTGGTCAGTATAGGTGATAGGGCATTTAGCTCCTGCTCCAGCTTTACTGGCAGTTTGACAATCCCAGATAGCGTTACAAAAATTGGAATTTCAGCGTTTGATCGTTGCTATGGATTCACTGGAAATTTGACACTATCGGATAGTTTGACGAGCATTGGTGGTGGAGCATTTGCTTATTGTGAGGGTTTCACTGGCAGCCTAACGATCCCAAAAAGCGTTACAAATATTGAAAATAATGCGTTTCTGGACTGTTCCGGCTTCACTGGTAGCCTGACGATCCCAAATAGCGTAACAAAAATTGGAAGCTCTGCGTTTGCGAGGTGTTTCAGATTTACTGGTAGCCTGACAATTCCGGACAGCGTTACCAGCATTGACGATGAGGCATTTTCTGGATGCCGCCGTCTAGACAGTGCTGCTTTTTTAGGTTCTGCTCCGCAGATGGGAACAGGCGTATTTAAGAGTTGTGCTGCAGAGTTTACGGTTTACTATATCCCCGGCACCTCCGGCTGGACGGACAACAGTGCGTATGATGCGGCAACCGAGACGTGGAACGGGTATCCCCTGAAAACGTGGAATGGCACGTTCCTCCCGGCGGAAACGAAAATTTCTGTTCCGATGGAGCAATACTGCATACAGGTCGTAGACGAAAACGGCATGCCACTCAGCGGCGCAAGTGTGACATGGAATTCGGATTCCGCAACCACCGACGAGGACGGAACTGTGTTCTTTGACGCTTTTACTGGCAGGAATCCTGTGATTACCGTTTCCGAGACCGAATATCTTACCTGGACGAACGCGAACAGCAACTGGCAAAAGAGCGATACGCGCTTCGAGCAGGTGATCCTGTATCCCGAAAGCTCCGGCGGGCTGAAGCTGAAAGCGGCCCGGCTGGGCAGCTGTGATCTGCTGACGCAGACGAAGGTTCTGAACCTGCGCAACGACGGGGCCCTGATCGGTGACTTGAATTCGGGGTATTTTGACCTTTCCTGCGAGGCAACCGATACGTCGGACGTGACAGGCTATACAGTCTATCAGAATAAAAAGGAAATCGCAAAATCCACAGACGGAAATTTCCAGAAGCTTGACGTCAGAGACTTCGTAGAGGGCGGTGGCTGCTTTGTCCGTGTGACCGGTGCAAATGGACAGACGATGGATACGCGCATTAATCTGCAATTTGCGAAAAATTCTGTCAACGAGGATTTCAAATTTGAACTCAAAGGAAAGAAAATCAGCTTTGCTGTAAGTGACGATATTCCGTATATTGGAGGCACTACGCTTTCTTTCGATATGCCGCTGAACGCGCCTGTATTTGTGTCTGCGACGCAAGACAAACTACAGATTGGAATTAATTTTGTCTCAAAGAAGCTGGAGGGAAACAGCGCGAAGACTGAAGCAGAGCAGTTGGAAGAGTATAAAGATACGATTGCAAAGATTATCACTTACGGAATCGTAAAAGAAACAGACAAAAAATTGCTCAAAAATTTTATGAAGCAGAGCAATAAAACGACTTTTTTTAAGACATGCGACGTTATGGTTTGCGGCTATGCTGAAGCGGATATTGGCAGCAAGACGGCTTCCGGCAATATCGTAGTAATTATAGATGTGGAAGCCTTTAAGCACAGCTACAATACAGTGATGATCATTCCGGTCACACTACAGATTGATGTAAAACTTGCACTTGAAACGGCCGGTTCGATCAGCTATCGGTTTAATACAGAAACATGGAACGGCAATATCAGCATGAAGCCCTCAATTAAGCTAACGCCATTTTTGGGCGTCGGCGCAAGCGGTGTGTGCGGCCTTGGTGGGTATGGACAAGCAGATTTGGCTGCAAAGTGGAACATACTTGGGACAAGCAGTGGCTTTTTGCAGACTGTTGATCTGACGGGTGAGCTTGGCATAAAGGGATACATCGGCCCATTGGAAGCTCATAAACCCTTCGCCCACCAAACTTGGCACCTATACACCGCCAATTCCGTAAAATACCAATCCCTGCTGTCCGGTGCGGCGTGGGATGCGGCACCGGAGGCTTCTGCGTATGCCCCGTCTGACCTCAGCTATCTTGCGGCGGAATCCGACTGGGCCCCGGCTGCCGTGCGGACCTACGCTGCTGCCCGCGCCGCGCAGGCGAGGACGGAATATCACCCGCTGCTGGAAAATACATACCGCAACGCCCAGCCGGTCATGCTCTCGGACAGGAGCTCGCTCTACGCGGCATTTGTGCGCGCGGACGCGAAAACCGGTGCGCGGTATATCGCACTGACGAAGTTTGACGGGAACAGCTGGTCGGAACCTGTGCGTGTCGACGCGGCCGCGATTCTGGACGCCGCGCCGCAGCTCTGCACGGACGCAGCCGGAAATCTCTGGCTTGCCTATGCCCGCACGACGCAGGAGCCGGGTGATTCCCTCGTCGCCTATGCCAAGCACCAGAATATCGTGGTCGGCACAGTCGACAAAAGCACGCTCGCGTTCACCGAGCAGAAGGTCTATCAGTCTGACGACTATATGCGCCTGCCCACGCTCTCCTGCGTGAACGGAACGCCCGTCCTCGCGTGGGTGGAATCTGCGGTCACGGATGAAGAAAGCGTTGTGAACCCCGCCGCCAGTACGGTCTATACAGCGGAATATCGCGGCGGCGCATGGCTTGACGCGCGCAAAGCAGCGGACGCCGCAGGTATTGGCTCTATCTGCATCGGCGCGCAGAACGGCGCGCCCGCCGCCGCCTATACCTCTGACAGCAAGCTCTATTGCGGCAGCCAACTGCTAGCCGAGAACGTGACCGGCCGGGCCGTATACGGCAGACTGCCCGGCACGACGGCGGACTCCTTTATCTGGAATGCCGACGGCGCGCTGCACGACGAAGCGGGGAACACAGTCCCGGTCGAAGGCCTGGGTCGCGACTTCGTCATCGTCGGCGACAGCATCTATTTTAACCAGTCCAACGGCGCAAGCGCCAATCTGGCCGTCCTGCAATACGACGCTGCGAACAAGCATTGGAGCGCCCCAATCCGCCTCATCGGCGATGAACAGTATCTGGAAAACCTGAACGCCGCGATGCTGGGCGACAAGACCTATGCCCTTGGCATGCACACGACCGTGACGATCGGCACGGACAGCGTGGAGGACTCCAAGGATCTTGTCTGGACGCAGATCCAGCCCGTGAGCGATCTGAAGATTTCCGACGTCAGCTTCGACAGCGACGCGCTCACCCCGGACGAAATGCTCCCCGTTACGCTCACCGTCACCAACGCCGGCGACCACGCGGTCACAGAGCTTGCATTCACCGTAAACGGCACAAAATCGATGCAGACCTGCAAACTCCTGCCGGGCGAAAGCACGGGATGCACTGTCAATATCACTTGTCCATCGGAGAAAAAAGAGATCACCTTCGCCGTGCAGGAGCCCGATCAGGACGACTACACGCCGGAGGACAACACCACCGCCTGCACCATCGGAAGCGCGGACGCAGAGACCGAGCTGACCCTCATTCAGATCGGCAGCCGCAAATTCCTGCAGGCCGTCGTCGTCAACCGCGGTCTCGAACCCGCCAGCGGCAGCGTCCTGTTCACCGGCCCGGATGGCGAACTCCTCGCCGAGCGCACCTTCCAGAACCTGACCTACGGCGGCACGGTCATCGCCGAATTCGAGCCGGAGTCCTTCTCCGACCTGTACGGCGAGGATGTGACAGCCACCGTCACGCTCCAGCAGGACGAGCCGAACACCATGAACAACACCGATTCCGTCCCGGTCTTGCTCACTTCGACCGAAATTCTCTCAGCCCAGCGCACCGGAACCGCTGTCACAGCAGAGATCGCCTGCATGCAGGACGGTGCGCGCGCCATCTGTGCGTTCTACGCGGCGGACGGACGGCTGCTGCGCACGGTGATCCAGCCGCTCGAGTCCGGGAAAATCAACAGCCTGACCTTCCAGATCGATTCCAACGCCGCGCAGGCAAAGCTGTTCGTTCTGGACGCGAAAAACGCCCCCGCAGCAGCCGGAAAAACCGTCCAGCTGAACGGCTGACGGCCTGCTTCAAGATTTTAACCGCGCCGGAAGGAAAATCCCTTCCGGCGCGGTTTCGTGTATTTACAAAAATTCCGGTCAATGCTATACTATACAAATTGATTGAAACGCTTTTCTGAAAGGAACGGTATCTATGGGTCTGCCTGCGAAGCTGGTGCGCGCACAGCTCAATTTCTTTAAACCCTTTGTCGCCAACTGCTCTCTGGAGATCACCCGGAAGGGACAGGACAAGCTCGGCGAGCTGATGGAGGCTATCCACCGGCGCGACGTGATCGTCCGCGACCATGACTTCGGCCCGTTTCAGGGCGCGTGGATCATGCCCAAGGACGAGCGGCGGCAGGGCGTCGTGCTCTATCTGCACGGCGGCGGCTACACCTG
>CAKUAM010000101.1 GCA_934636305.1 uncultured Oscillospiraceae bacterium | reverse complement strand
CCTGCGTTTTCCAAACTTTATCTTGGAACAAAATCTCTCGTCGAAGCCTCTTGCCGAATTGTGCGGTGTTGCCCTAATTGTTGAGAGCAATAAACCACAACAATTATGGCGGTAACAACATGAACGGCTACGCTACGATCGGTCATTTCAAAGGGAACGTTGCATCGCGCTCATGCAGTCCAGCAAGAAAAGGGTTTATGACTGACTGCTTTGGAAAGAAAAATTAAAGTGCTTTTCGCGAAGGACCCGTGTAGCTGGAATGCTTGTTTTGCTCATAACTATCCGTCGTCTTTGACACCTCAGATCAAGCCGTATGTCAATCACCTTTATGAAGTACATATTGACCATCTTGTGTCCGTCCTTTGCGCAAGTTGCCTTGCGGATTTGAAGTCAGAAATCAACGAGATCATGACCATAGACGCAAGACCGCCTGAAACGAAAAGACCGCTCAGGTCAAACCTGAACGGTCAAATCGTGAGCCAGCCAGAAACCATAACGCAAGACGATAATCTCGCATTCAGGTGTTCGACCAGCGATTAAGTTGGTGGAGCTGAGGGGAATCGAACCCCTGTCCGAAAGCAACTTGACAGGACTTTCTCCGGGCGCAGTTTATTATTTACATTCCCTCGGCATGGCGCGAACAAACACGCTCCACACCTTGGTAGCTTCATGATGCATGACGCAGGCAAAGCTTACTGCGTTCACGGTCACCACTCAGGTCACACCCTAGCCCGGCTCGTGGTCCTTCCGGGGAGGATGGGCGCCTAATTAGGCAGCCAGAGCAACTTTAGAGTTGTCAGTTAATTTAAAAAAATTGCCCGTTTTATGGAGGCCAGGCGCCTCCGCCCGCTTATCCAGCCTCACTGCCCCCGTCGAAACCAGTGCAGCCCCATATACCAGCGCTTTGCTGCGCTGTGCAGGGAAAATTGCTGAATCTTAAACTCTTGTTGCCTTTATCATCCACTTCATGGGAAGCAGCTTCGCCACAAAGCGATAGAACTTGTAAAACCGGGTCGGTGTATAGAACACGCGCCCCTTTTTTGCCGCGCGGATTGTCCCCGCCACGACCTTCACCGGGTCACACCATAGGATATTGCCAAACAGGTTCTTATCCCCGGTTGATTCGAAAAACTCTGTTTTCATCGGCCCAGGGCACGTCGCCGTGACCGTAATTCCCTTTGGCCGCAGCTCATCGGCAATTCCGCCCGTAAACGCAGAGACATACGCCTTGCTCGCGCTATAGACGCTCATCCGCGGCGTCGGGCAAAAGGCCGCAATCGACGAAACATTGATAATTCTGGCCCCGCGGGTCATAAACGGCAGCACGGTCTGCGTCACCATGGTCAGCGCCCGCACGTTGAGGTCAACCTCGCGCATCACCTCTGTGCCGGAGCCCTCGCCGACATAGCCGGCCCAGCCGCAGCCAGCGTTATTGACCAGCAGCCGCACATCCGCCTTCTTTTCCGTCAGCTTCTCGCCGAGATAACGGAAGCTTTTCGGATCCTGCAGATTGAGCCCGATACAGACAAACTTCCGTGCCGGGAACTGCTGCGCCAATTCCTCCAGCTTGCCGACACGCCGTGCAATGAGCCAGATTTCCTCAATCTCCGGGAACGCCTGGACGATCTGCCGTGTAAACTCTGCACCCAGACCAGCTGACGCACCGGTAATTACTGCAGCTGTCATCCGCGTCCGTACGGGTCACGGAGCTTATCCGGCTCGGGATATTCCTCGCCCTTGGTATCGACGCGAATCGAGGCAATCTTCTGCTCTGTAAGCGGGCGATCGCCGGCATCGGTCTTGGCTGCAGCGATTTTATCAACAACGTCCATACCCTCGAGCACCTTGCCGAAGGCCGCATACTGCCCGTCCAGGAACTCCCCATCCTCGTGCATGATAAAGAACTGGCTGCCGGCGGAGTTCGGAGACTGCGCACGCGCCATGGACACGACGCCGCGCTTGTGGCTGAGGTTATTCTTGACGCCGTTGAGCTTAAATTCGCCCTTGATGCAGTAGCCCGGGCCGCCCATGCCGGTGCCCTGGGGGCAGCCGCCCTGGATCATGAAGCCAGAAATGACGCGGTGAAAAATCAGGCCGTCATAGAAGCCCTTGTTTGCAAGCGAGATCATATTGCGCACGCTCTGCGGCGCCTTCTCCGGATAAAGCTCACAGACGATTTTGCCGCCGTCTGCCATGGTGATGGTCATAATGGGGTTTTCCATAGTTATCTTCCTTTCATTGCGCGGTCAATCTGCCGCTTGGCATCCTTTTTCGCGGCGTCCTCCCGCTTGTCATAGAGCTTCTTGCCGCGCGCCAGCGCGACCTCCACCTTGACAAGACTGCCGCGGAAATAGACAGACAGCGGGATGAGCGCGTATCCATCCTGCTTGACCCGGCCAAACAGGCGCATAATCTCACGCTTGTGCATGAGAAGCCTGCGCGGGCGAAGCGGGTCTTTGTTGAATATATTTCCCTGCTCATAGGGGGCGATGTGCATCTGCCGGATATAGAGCTGGCCATCCTTGATCTGGCACCAGGCCTCCTTGAGGCTGATGGTACCCTGACGGATGGATTTGACCTCCGTTCCGGAGAGCTCAATGCCGGCTTCGAATTTTTCGTCGATGAAATATTCATGAAAGGCTTTCTGGTTCCTTGCAACAATCTTGACGCCCTCCGCCACCGGCACACACCTCCTTGCGGGTTATCATTCGAATTTTATGTTATTATATCAGATGTGTCAAGGGTTTTGCTGTTCTTTTTCGCCTGCTGACCTGTCATTTTCACCTGTTTTCCACACTCTACCGCCAGTAGAATCTCACTTTCCCGGCAGGAGAGGCACATTATCAGATCCGGAGAGCACATATGCGCACAATTCGGGAGACTTTTCCCTGTTTCAGGCTTACACTGAAGGCAGAAAGTTCCCCCGTGGACACAGGAGGTTCTGGTATGAAAAAGCTTGTTATTTTTGGAGATTCCATCATCAAAGGCGTCACATTCAACGGTCAGGCCTATCATCTGTGCCAGCAGCACGATTTTGATGCGCTCGCAGAGCAGGGCGTCCAGGTAGAAAATTACGCGCGGATGGGCGCAACCATCTCGGATGGGCTGCAGCAGGAGAAGAAGCATCTGGCCGCCTGCCCGCCGGAGACAACGGTGCTGTTCTGCTTTGGCGGCAATGACTGCGATTACAACTGGAAACAGATCTCTGCAGATCCGGATTCGACTCACGAGCCAAACACGCCGCAGGACGCGTTTATTGACCGCTACTGCACCGCTATCCGCAGCGCGCAGGCAGCCGGTGCGCGTGTGGCTGTCACGACGCTGCCGCCGCTTGACGCGCCGCGGTATTTTGCGCACATCACCAAGGGACTCAGCCGGGAAAATATCCTGCGCTGGCTCGGTGATACCGATCATCTCTACCGCTGGCAGGAGTATTACAGCGCGCTCGTCTCACAGCTCAGCCGCGCCTTTGGCTGCAGGCTTGTGGATCTGCGGACAGAATTTTTGAAAAGCTGCAATTTCCCCGCTCTCATCGGGGACGATGGCATCCATCCGACGCAGGCCGGTCACGACCTGATTCATCACAGCGTTCAGGCCGCGCTCAGCTATTGAAGGCTCCATATTTTTGCAGCAGCGGAACCCCGCTGCTGCAAATTTTATTCTCTATTTGATGCAGGTATGCGGCTTGAAGCCAGCGGCCTCGGCTTCCTCCAGGGTTTCAAAATACATGCGGTTCTGCTCCGACGGCAGCTTGGCGCACGCTGCGCTGTGGACAATCTGGGAGTTGATGTTTCCCACATAGGCCGCTGTCTCGTCGGCAGCCTCCCGGCTAGTGGGATCCGTCGTCACGGTCAGCGTCATTGCGTCGGATTTTACAATAATCTCCCCCTGCGTATCTGTGCGGTAAATTGTCAGCGGATAAGCCTCCAGCTTCTGCATCGTCTCCTTATGCGGGTGTCCGTAATCATTCCCCTCTCCGGCGCTGATCACGGCAATAGAGGGCTGCACAGCCGCGAGAAAGCTATCCGATGTGCTGGTCACACTGCCATGGTGACCAACCTTCAGCACGTCGGCGCGGACGTTGGCACCGCTTGCCAGCAGATCCGCCTCAGCCTGCTTTTCCATGTCGCCGGTAAACAGAAAACTTGTCTCACCATAATCGACGCGGAGAACCAGCGAGCCATTATTGGTATCGTCATACTGCGCAACCGGGCCGATAACTGTCACGGTCGCATCGCCAAGTCCCCAGCTGTCACCTGCCTCCGGCACCTCGATCTGTTTGTCCTGCTGCTCTGCGTACTTCACAACGTTGGAAAATGCTTTGGTCGCATGCTCCGTTACAGAGGCGTATACATGCTCTGCCGGGTACTTTGCCAGCACGCCGGCAAGACCCCCGCAGTGGTCCTCATCCGGGTGCGTGTTGACAACATAGTCCAATGTCTGCACCCCCAGCCGGTTCAGACGGGAGACAAGGAACTGCCCCTCGGACACACTGCCGCCATCGAGCAGCATGGCTGCGCCGTTGCACGTGAGCAGCACGCTGTCACCCTGACCAACATTCAGGAACCGCACCGTCAATACACCGTCCAGCGGCTGTCCGTTCTGGACGCCAGCTGCTTCATCTGCCGGCTGCTGCGCGGTCTGTGCGCGCAGAAATGCACCCGCTGCCAGCACAAGCACCAGCAGCAGATATACCCAGACCGGCACACGTGCCGGCTTCTTTTTTCCTGCCATGATCGATCCCCTCTTTCCTTTTTTATTGTACTATATGGCCGCACATTTTTCCAGATAAAAAGAACCCCTTCGGTAACATCCGAAGGGGTAATTCTTTTTCAGGAACTGGATCAGACCAATTCGATGACTGCCATCTCAGCTGCGTCGCCCTTGCGGGGCCCAAGACGGGTCACGCGGGTGTAGCCGCCATTGCGGTCAGCATACTTCGGCGCGATTTCCTTGAACAGCTTGTTGGCAACATCCTCCTTGGTGATGTAGGCCAGAGCCTTACGATAGTTGGCCAGGCCATTCTTCTTACCAAGGGTGATCATCTTCTCGACGACCGGCTGGACTTCCTTTGCACGCGTAAAGGTGGTCTCCATCTTGCCGTTCTCGAGCAGGTATGTGGTCATAGCTCTGAGCATAGCCTTGCGCTGGTCGCTGGTTCTGCCGAGCTTTCTGGTACCGAACATAGGATTACTTCCTCCTTCTTTGAAAGGTTAGCGCTTAATTATTAGAATTTGCGGAATCGTCGCTTGCCAGGCTCAGGCCCATCATCGCGAGCTTGTTCTGCACTTCCTCCAGCGACTTCCGGCCCATGTTGCGGACCTTCATCATATCCTCGCCGGTTCTGGAAATCAGATCCTCGACGTTGTTGATGTTGGCACGCTTGAGGCAGTTGAAGCTGCGTACAGACAGATCCAGTTCTTCGATGGTCATCTCCAGAACCTTATCGCGGTGCGTCTCCGCCTTCTCTGCCATCGTGGGCTTGCTGGCCACGGTCTCAGAGAGATTCGTGAACAGGCTCAGATGGTCAGACAGGATCTTCGCGCCGAGACTCACAGCATCTCTTGCGGAGATGGTGGAGTCCGTCCAGACTTCCAGCGTCAGCTTGTCATAGTCTGTCATGTTACCTACACGGGTGTTTTCTACGGTGTAGTTCACCTTGTAGACCGGCGTATAGATAGAATCCACGGCGATGGTGCCGATGGGCATGTTGGGCGTCTTGTTCTTGTCAGACGGAACATATCCGCGGCCATGGCTGAGCGTGATCTCCATGTTGAAGCTGGCATCCGGACCGAGCGAGCAGATGTGCTGCTCCGGGTTAAGAATCTCAACCTCGCCGTCAGCCTTGATATCGCCGGCAGTGACCTCGCACTCGCCCGCAGCATCAATATAGACGGTCTTGACGCCCTGGCAATGAAGCTTCGCGATGATCTTCTTCACGTTCAGCACGATCTCCGTGACGTCCTCTTTGACGCCTGGGATCGTGGAGAACTCATGCTGGACACCTGCGATCTTGATGGAGGTTGCGGCTGTGCCAGGCAGCGAGGAAAGAAGAATTCTGCGCAGGGAGTTGCCGAGTGTGGTGCCGTAGCCCCGTTCCAGCGGTTCTACGATATATTTGCCGTAGGAGACGTCGTCCTGGGAATCGATACACTCAATACGCGGCTTTTCAATTTCTACCATGAATAAATTACCCTCCTTGTAACTACGAAACCTTGTTTCGTTGCCGAATT
>CAKUAM010000100.1 GCA_934636305.1 uncultured Oscillospiraceae bacterium | reverse complement strand
CTGATTGATTGAACGCGAAGGGGGCTCTTTGCCCCCTTCACTCTACCCCTGCTGCTCTGTATTCCAACTCTTTTTCATAGTTTTTTGACAGTCTAACCGTCCGGAACCTGGGTTCCGGACGGTTTCTCTATGATTTATCTATGATTTATCGGAAGGCAGCGAGCGTTTTGAGACATTCTCCAAGCGCCTGCACATCCTGCATGGTTGTGGCCCAGCTTGACGCAAAGCGGATAATTGTGTGATCTGCATCATATGCTTCCCAGAAGCCATATTCCACCGTCTGCTCCAGCCTGGGCAGCAGTGCATTTTCCATGATGCAGAATACCTGATTGGTTGGGGATCGGAAGCACTGGCGATAGCCGTACTGAGCCAGATCTGCGCGGATCTGCGCGGCAGCCTGCAGGGCTGGGATGCCGATTTTCTCATACAGGCCGTCCGTAAAGAGAACATCGAACTGGATGCCAAGCAGCCGGCCCTTGGCAAGCAGCGCGCCGTGCTGCTTGATGGTGGTGAAAAAGTGGGGGATGGTATCCTTTTTCGGGATGACAACGGCCTCGCCGAACAGAGCGCCGCATTTTGTGCCGCCGATGTAAAAGACATCGCACAGCGCGGCCAGGTCGGCAAGCGACACGTCATTTTCCGGGCAGGCCAGCGCATAGGCCAGCCGCGCGCCATCAAGATACAGAGGGATACCGGCTGCATGGCAGACAGCGCTGATGGCGGTAAGCTCCGCGCGGGAATAGAGTGTGCCGTATTCCGTCGGCTGGGAGAGATAGACCATCCCCGGCATCACCATATGCTCATGGTTGGCGTCCGCCAGATACGCATCCAGCAGACCGCGGATGCCTTCGGCGGAAAGCTTGCCGCCTTGGTGCGGCAATGTCAGCACCTTATGGCCGCCGAATTCAATGGCGCCAGCCTCGTGTGCGGCGATATGGCCGCTCTCGGCGGCAATGACGCCCTGATAGCCGCGAAGCATGGCGTCAATGACGGTTGCGTTTGTTTGGGTGCCTCCGACAAGGAAAAAGATGTCCGCATCCGGGGCATCGCAGGCCAGGCGGATTTTCTCCTTTGCGGCGCGTGTATAGGCGTCTGTGCCGTAGCCTGACGTTTTCTCCAGATTGGTCTGGACAAGCTTCTGCAGGATTGCCGGGTGGGCCCCCTCCATATAGTCGCTTGCGAATGATAAGCGCTGCTGCATGGTGCTGCGCCTCCTTATGCCGTGTAATTTCTGCATCATTGTAAGGCAAAACTTGCGTCCTCGCAAGTGTTTTCTTTATCGCAGGGCGTCGGTTGGGCAGACCTTTTTGCATTCGTAGCATAAAATGCAGTCTGTGCCGTTTTTCCGGCTGCGCGCTTCGCAGTTGACCTGCACCTGCATCGGGCATGCGCGCAGGCATTTGCCGCAGTGGATGCATTTTTTCTCGTCGCAGTGGACGCGCAGCAAAGAGAAATAGCTCATGGGCTTTAGAAAGACTGTGATCGGGCACAGGTATTTGCAGAACGCGCGGTTATCCCGGAGAACCAGGGCAAGGGTGATCCCGGCGGTGTAATACAGCGCGTTGCCGGCAAGAAACAGCCAGAACATGATCGATTCCAGCCCGGCCGGATGGGCCGCGAACAGACCGATAACCAGAAGCAGGGACAGCGCAAACGTCACATACCGCAGCCTGCCCAGCCGCTTTTTCCGCGGCGCCGCAGGCGTCTTGTATGGCAGCAGATCCAGAATCATCGCGGTCCAGCAGGCGTAGCCGCACCAGCCGCGGCCAAAGAGCAGCGGCCCGAAGATTTTAGCGACGGCGTAGTGGATGGTCGCCGCTTCAAATACACCGAGGAACAGGTAATACCAGAAGCCCTCAAGCTGCATGTTCTCCCGGCAGAGAATGCCAAGATAGACCAGCATATAGGTCCCGACTGCAAACTGGACAAACTGCCGTGCATGGCGTTTTCCGGCGGTGAACAGCGCCGTACCGGTGCCAAGGCAGCCACCGATGTATGTAAAATTCAGCAGATAAAACAGATTGTCCTTCGTCAGCCACAAGGTGACAGCGACGATCTCAAAGATCAGGAACAGCGCCAGGGACGGCAGGTATTTTTTCATGGCAGATCTCTCCTTTCCCATATCCGGCCGGGACAGCCCGGCAATTTGATTATATGGAAAAAGAAAGGAAAAATCAATGGAGTGATTTCAGCTGGCTGCCGGTCACATCTCCGGTTTTCAGATACACCCTAAGGAGCATGATCTTCCGGAGGTGATGCCTGCACGCTGCAACCCGGACTTTGCGGGCATGGAGCTGCTGCATGCCAGGCTGGTGCGCAGGACGACATGTGCAAACGGCTGCAGATGCGATTATACAATCTGCGGCGGCCGGGATCCGCATCTGCAGGAGCATCCGGAATATTGCGATGCAGAGGGATACCGTCAGAACCGGTAAATGAGAAAATGGGCTTGCTGCGGCAGGCCTCTGAAATAATCCAATTATCCGAGCGCAACGTCAAGAACCATCATGACGCTGAAGCCCACGGCGAAAAAGATTGTGCCGATGTTGGAGTGCTCGCCCTGCGACATCTCCGGGATCAGCTCCTCCACAACCACATAGAGCATTGCGCCCGCAGCAAAGCTCAGAAGATACGGCAGAGCCGGGACAATCAGCTGCGCAGCAAGGATCGTCAGAACCGCGCCGATAGGCTCCACAATGCCGGATAGAACGCCGCCCAGAAAGGCGCGGCTCTTTTTCATACCCTCTGCACGCAGCGGCATGGAGATAATTGCGCCTTCCGGGAAGTTCTGAATTGCAATGCCGAGCGCGAGTGCCATCGCGCCGGCTGCTGAGATCTGCGCGCTGCCGGAAAGATATCCGGCGTACACAACGCCGACAGCCATACCCTCTGGAATGTTGTGGAGGGTGACGGCCAGCACCATCATCGTTGTGCGCGGGAGCTGACTTTGCGGACCCTCTGTTTGCGCGCTGTTCTGGTGCAGGTGCGGAATCAGATGATCGAGTGCCAGCAGGAACAGGATTCCGATCCAGAACCCGATGGCTGCCGGGAGGAAGGCCCATGTGCCGAGCGCAGCGGATTGCTCAATTGCCGGGATGAGCAGGCTCCAGATCGATGCGGCGACCATCACACCGGCAGCAAAGCCGGTAAGCAGCCGCTGTAGCCTGTCACGGAAGGTGTTCTTCATGAAGAATACACACGCCGCACCGAGGGACGTGCCAAGAAACGGGATCAGGATCCCGAAAAATGCTTGCATAAAGGTGGTTTCTCCTACGGTTAAATATATTTAACTAAATTGTAGCATTGCAAAAAGAAAAAGTCAAACAGAAACAGGTTTATTTATCCAAGCGATGAGGGACGCGCCGCCGGAGGTATGCCAGTTGTGGATAAGGCGAGGTCATCATTTTTCAATCAGATGGGCCAGCGGATGAATATATCTGGTGCTTATGCAGTTGTTTCCCTCTGGCAGGGGCGGGTGGATGCTGCGCGCTGCTCTGTCCACCTGCGAAGTGCCTCAAGCTCCGGCAGCACGGAGAGGTCCAGCGGGAGGAGCGAGCTCACGGCCTGTATGGCAGGCAGATACACGCCCATGATCAGCAAAATGGTCGAGCCGGAGATCCCGGCCAAACAAATCGTGCAGGGCGTCCAGAAAGCGGTCATAGAAGCCGAGGATGAGTGCAATGGTACTGCCGACACGCTGTCAGCCAGCGCCATACAAAAGCCATGGAATCCTGTGAACACCAGGCATACCCCAAAAAAATAAAAACAGAGTTTAAACCAGCATCAGCAGTGTCCCGCCGACAACGGCGGCCAGACCGATGCCGGACTTTTTTGTCAGCTTCTCGTGGAACACGAGATACGAGAACAAAATGGTAACCAGAATGCTCAGCTTATCGATGGGGGCGACAACGCTGGCAGGGCCATCCTGCAGCGCCTTGTAGTAGCACAGCCAGCTGCCGCCGGTGGCAAGACCGGACAGGCAGATGAAGCTAAGCTCATGTTTGGGCACTGTGCGCAGCTGCTTGCCCTTGCCGGTGACGAATACCATCATCCAGGACATCACTAGCACGACGCCGGTGCGGATGGCTGTGCCAAGGTTGGACTCCACGCCGGAAATGCCGACTTTGCCGAGGATTGACGTCAGACTTGCAAAAACGGCAGAGCCAGCCGCGTAAAGAAGCCAGCCGCCGCCGGTCTTGGCTGTGCCGCTGGACTGCTTTTTCTCGATCATCAGATAGGTGCCTGCGGCAATCAGGACGATGCCGATGCCCTTGGCCAGGCTCAGCGACTCGTGCAGAAAGATGACCGCCAGCAGAATGGTCAGGACGGTGCTGGATTTGTCAACCGGAACGACCTTATTGATATCGCCGATCTGCAGCGCTTTAAAATAGCACAGCCAGCTTGCGCCCGTAGCAAGACCGGACAGAATCAGAAACAGCAGTGTCCTGCCGCCAATGGCGCCAAGCTCTGACTGAGAGCCGACAAGAAACACCATCAGCCATGAAAATGCCAGCACCACAATGGTGCGGATGGCAGTTGCCACAGTTGAATCTGTTTTTCGGATGCCGCACTTGGCAAGGATTGCAGTCAATCCCGCAAACAGTGCAGACCCAAATGCATAAAGAACCCACATATCCTCTGCACTTCCTTATTGAAACGATACCCAATGCCCCAGACGGTCTGCAGCAGCCTGGGGGTTGCCGGATCGTCCTCTATTTTATCACGGATTCTGCCAATGTGAACAGCAACTGTAATATTATCTCCCATAGATTCCAGCTCCCAAATCAGCTCATACAGATCCTCGCGGCTGAATACCTGCCCCGGATGGCGTATCAGGAACGCCAGACACGATTCGAACGTACAACCTACAGAGTCGGAGTTTTCGGGCATCGACGGATAAATTGCTGTGTTTTCAAGGAATATCCAGCTTTCGGAGAAAACGTCCGTCTTTTCTGAATTGCTGCGAAACCATTGAAAACACTGGACAAACCGGCTTTTTCGGTTTTACAGGTGGTAATAGCAGTCAAACCGCAGTCATGCAGCTGCCCGTGGCAGAAAAACTGTTTCAGGAGTGAATCACATAATGCGCAGCTTCTACAAAGCATGAAAAGTGATCTGCGTACAGCTGTAGAGGATAGCCGTCTGGCTTCTCATCTGTATGCGAGGCGGTCGCTATTTGACAAAAAGGGCTGTATTCGATACAATAAATGCAAAAAAGAACGCACAGGAAAAAAGGAGGTCGACCGATGAACTTATGGCACGATATCAGCCCGGAGCGGATGCAGCCGGAGGATTTTCTGGCGGTGATCGAAATTGAAAAGGGCTCCAAAAACAAATATGAGCTGGACAAGCAGACCGGTGCGCTGCGGCTGGACCGGATCCTCTACACGTCGACGCACTACCCGGCAAATTACGGCTTTATCCCGCGCACCTATGCAGACGACGGAGATCCGCTGGACGTGCTGGTTTTGTGCAGCGAACCGATCCGTCCGATGAGCCTGGTGCGGGTCTATCCGGTCGGATATTTTACCATGCGCGACAACGGTGCAATGGATGATAAAATTCTTGCGATCCCATTCGGCGACCCGATGTATAACGGATACCATGATCTGTCCGAGCTGCCGGTACATATTTCCAATGAGATCAGTCATTTTTTCAGCGTCTACAAGCATCTCGAACCGGATACCAACGCGGAGGTCGACAGTGTTCATGGGCGGATTGAAGCTGTTGCGGTGATTCAGGAGGCGTTTGCCTCTTACCGGCGAAAATTCGATCAATAAATTGGAAACGGCTTTCTGCGTCTTTGTGCACAGAAGCCTTTTTCTTGCTTTTCCTTGCCAGAGCCGCAGCTGTATGGTAAGCTCGAATTGCAAAAGAGGTGGAACAGAAGCGCAGAAAAGGGGGCGGCATCATGTTTTGGCCAAAGTGCGGAAAAGAACTCCGGGAATATGCGTGTAGCTGCCCGTAGTGCGGCGCTGCTGCTGCCCATGGAAATGGCAAACGGCACAGAATCAAGCTGACGTAGTTGTCTACCATTGCGGTTATCGGCGGATCTTTTGCTCCAACTGTATGGTGTCAAGTGCCTGATACACCCTACGCTTCGGTCTACAGAATCGGCAGCCCGAATCCCTTGTGCGACATCAGAAGATAACCGATGCCGGAAAGCCGGCGCATCAGCCGGCAGAGAGATTTTGACTATCCGGCATCTGCTTGTCGCTCCGGAATACAATGCGGAAGTGGTTCTCATCCTGTTCGCATTCCGTAATCGTGCCGGTCACATCGTAGT
>CAKUAM010000099.1 GCA_934636305.1 uncultured Oscillospiraceae bacterium | reverse complement strand
TCTTTATTTTGTTGCGTTGGCCGTCTCCTACCCTTAATGGAAAATATTTAAGAAATCGCATTTTATCATACCTCAAAACTTCATCCAAATCCAAGCTTGCACCAACCAGCATAATTATGTACGGACTGACATCATTATTTTACCCGGATGCAAATGGATTGTCAAGGACGCCAAAGTTTTGCGCGCCCGTGTAACAAACACACGGGCGCGCCGATTTCTGTTCATTTACCTTCGATTCATCCAAGCGCGTAAATCACGCGGTACAGAAACTGTTTCCAAAAATGCCGGTCAGACAGCAGCTGCGCAGTCAGCTGCTCTGCCTGCTCCCGGAGCGGCGCAAGCTCCGCTTCGTTCAGCTTATGATGGCTGAAGCGCGCCTTTTCTGCCAATGCACGATCCTGCTCCGGAACCTCCGCCGTTGCCTGCCTGGATAGCCAGCAAATATGATGATAGAGCACAATTGCGCGTCGGTTGGCCGAGCCCCTCTGGATTGCGGTCCGGCGGATAGAAAACAGCAGCGTTCTCCAGATCAGCAAGACTGCAGCAGCCATCAGAATCGGCCAGATAAACCGGAAAATATGCAGTTTTTCTGATTTTTCCGTATTTCCCGGTGAAATCTCACTATTTTTCTGCTGATTATCCGGTTTTGACGGAGCTGTCTCCGGCATTGACGGCTGCGGCTGTTCGGGCGTGGGATCGGCTTCTGCCGTGTTGGCAGGCTCTGTAGTTCCGGTCTGCTGCCCTGCATCCGCAGCGGCCGGCGTTGGATCCAGCACGCACCAGCCCTTCCCGTTTACATAATACTCAACCCATGCATGTGCGTCATCGGAGGTTACTGTCGTCCATGTGTCTGCCGTGACAGTGGTGTAATATCCGGTTACATAGCGCGCCGGCACATCCAGACAGCGCAGTAGAATCGCTGCCGCCGTCGCGAAATGGACACAGTAGCCGGTTTCACTCTCATGCAGGAACCAGGAGACAAAATCCTCCCCAGACGGTACAGCCGGTGTATCGAGATCATATTGCGCACTGGCAGCGACATAGCTCTGCACCGCAGCAGCAATTGCACCTGTTCCCTGTCCTGCCTGCACGCCCAGCTGCGTAAGGATATCCGACAGTGCCTGTCTGGTTTCCTCCGGCACCTGCGTATAGACCTCATGCACAAATGACTCGTAGTTGGCGTCGTGCCCGCTGCCCGACGCAGCAGCATAGGAAACGGCATAGGACGTCTGCTGGGATGGGTTTCTGATGTAGGCGTCAAAGATTGCCTCGGCATCCTCCGGCAGCGCCGCCGGATAATAGGGCGTATAATAGATGCCGGATTTCATATTCGTCTCAATCTGCAGTTCCGACCAGCCAGAAGTCTGCCCAGCTCCGGCACGCCATACATCCTCCGGGATGCTTCCATCCGGATCGTCATCCTCCGGCAGCGCCTTCCAACGGTTATCCTCATAGACCGCCAGAGAATCCCCACGCAGATGGCACCGGCCGCTGCTCTGTGCCTGCACACGCATGACGGAGCGGCCATACTGCCGCTGCGGACCAATGCGGTTGAGGTTGACGCTTGTGACGCTGGAATCCCATGGATAGCTGCCAAGCGTACTTGGCGAAATGGGTGAGACGAATTTTACCTGACCGGTATCGGCATCCCGGCGAAAGAGCGTCAGCTTATCCGCCGTATCAGAGATTGTTTTCTGCAGGTTATCCGACCACTGCGCACGTGTATAGCTGCCAGCCGGAAAAGCAAACGCGAGCAGCGCAACCAGCGCATACAGCGGCACCGCCAGCCGCAGTGCCAGCTGATTTCCCGCAGTGGGCTGCACATGACGCAGCGGCTGTGAGAGAAGCATCAGCACCAGACTGCCCAGAACAAGCAGAATGGCCCACGCGGCAGGCGGCGTCTGCAGAATGACAAGGCAGAGCGCCAGCACCGGCACGCACGCCAGAAGAAGCGGGATCATGCTCTGCCCACACCGAACCGTCCACCCGCACAAAAGCGCGTAAACGAGCGCCAGAAGCGCCAGAATCAGCGCTGCGTCGCCGCTCTCCGGCTGGGCCGTCAGACGGATGGCCTGCAGGCCGGAAAACGCGGCAGCGTACTGCTCACTCACGGCATATAAAAGCGCGGACAGGCTCTGCGTCACCGCGTCCAGCAGAAGCCAGATGCCGCCGGCAGTCAGCAGCGTCAGCGCCAGCACCCAGATCCAGCTTTTTGGCAGACAAAGCACCGCAGAAGTCAAAATGGCACCGCAGAAGCACGCGCAGAGCAGCAGACTGGCCGTCACCGGCACTGCAAAAGATGTAACCACACAAAAGCAGAGCCCAATGGTCAGCCCTGCGGAGCACAGCACCGCACAGAAAAAGCCGGCAGCAGTTTTTTTCATGCGTCCACCTCCTGCTGCAGCCCAATATGATATCGCCAATCCGCGCCAGAATACACCCGCCCGGCAATCGACGGCGTGTCGCCAGTCAGGTGTGTCGACAGGAGCGTCTGCAGCAGTGCCTGCAGATCCTCCGCAGATGTGATCCGCCTGGTCTGCGGCGTAAGTGTATCGGGCTCCAGCCAGTCAATCTGATGCGCCACTTCCCTCTCGCACAGCCAGCCGGACAGCCACAAAAGCTGCTGCAGCGTACGGTCAAGCTGCGCGCGCGAACCGGAAAAATCAAAGCTTAGGACGACCAGACCGAGATCCGGCTCCTCCGCCTCCCGCACAATCAGCTTGTCCGTCTTGGCAGAGAGCTTCCAGTGTACCTCATGCATGCTGTCACCGGGGCGGTATTCCCGCAGATCGTGGATCTCGGAAAAGCCGCCTCCGGGCTTTGGATGGTAGGATCGGAACTGGAATTGTCCGAGGTTCGGCAGCACGGCAGGCTCGGCTGCTGCCGGCTCCACCGCAATTGTGCCGCATGGCGGCAGCGGCAGCCGCACCCGGAACAAGCACAGCGCGTCGTACACGTATCCCCTGCTGACGGCAAAGCTCTGGCAGCCGGCATGCCGCGTATCAACCGGGAGCGTAAATGCCGTCGTCCCGCCGAGCTTCACCCGGTACGGCTGCGTATGCCCGCCGACAAAATCATGTACCTGCAGCTGCAGACAGCAGCGCGGGAACAGATACCTGCCCTGCAGCTGCGGCTCCAGACGGTATTGGACACGCGCGCCGCAGTCACAGCGCAGCGGCAGCTCGGCTGCACAGCGTGCCTGACGCATGGCCCGCAGGCTGACAAGCAGCGAAAAAAGCGGCAGTACCAGCGAAAAAATCAGCAGATAAAAGGAAAACCAGCCTGTATAAAAGCTATGAAAGATCACGACTGCTGCGAGATACAGGCCATAAAGAATCCTGTTTTTCGCCATAGCTACAGCTTGGGCGGCGGCACCTGATGAAGGATCTGCTCCAGCAGCTGCTCCGGTGTGAGCTGCCGCGCGTCCGCCTCCGGCGCCAGCAGCAGACGATGCGCAATGGTCTGGATAAACGTGACCTGAATATCCTTCGGCACAACATAATCCCGGCGCTGTACATAGGCGACGGCCTTGGCCATGGCTGTCAGCGAAAGCGTCGCACGCGGGCTGGCCCCGCGCAGAATCATGGGATAATTGCGCGTGGCGCCGATGAGCGCAACAATATAATCCACCAGCTCCGGCTTGATATAGACGGCTGCGGCCTCATCCTGCATGGCAATGAGCTCCTCCCTGGACAGCACCTGTTCGACAAGCTGCAGAGGATTTGTCCCCTGCCTTGCCAGCACCATCCTGCGCTCATCCGCCGGATCGGGATAGCCGACGGAAAGCCGCACCGTAAAGCGGTCCATCTGCGAATCCGGCAGCAGCTGCGTGCCGGCTGCGCCGGTCGGGTTCTGCGTGGCGAACACAATAAACGGCTGGGGAATCTGATGGCTGACACCGTCAACCGTGACCTGCCCCTCCTCCATGGCCTCCAGCAGCGCAGACTGTGTACGGGAGGTTGCCCGGTTCAGCTCGTCCGCCAGAAACAGATTGCAGAGAACTGCGCCTGGCTGATAGATCAGGCGACCGCTTTCCTTCTGATAAACAGAATATCCGGTAATATCAGACGGCAGCACGTCCGGGGTAAACTGCACGCGGCCGTATTCCAGCCCCAGCGCGCGGGAGAAAGCCAGCGCCATCGTTGTTTTCCCGACACCGGGAATATCCTCCAGCAGCACGTGCCCGCGCGCCAGCAGCACCGTCAGCACCCATACCAGCACACGATCCTTGCCGCAGACAGCCTTTTTGACCTCTTCAAGGATTCTGTTTGTCTGATTCAAGTATCCGCTCCTCCTTCCAGCATGTATCTGAAGCTCTTTTTTTAATTATAACACACATTCACATGGAAAAACATAAATTTTTCCTGAAAATCGGATGGCGCCGGACGGGCGGTACCAGAAGATTGTCTGTTTACTTTTTGCAGTTTGTGCGGTATGATAACATTAGATAGTTTTTAAAAAAGAAAGGGAGATCCACTATGGCAAATGCAGTCAAACGCATCGGCGTGCTGACGTCCGGCGGCGATGCACCCGGTATGAACGCCGCCATTCGCTCGGTTGTCCGTGCCTCCGTCTATAAAGGGATTGAATGTGTCGGCATCCGCCGCGGCTATAACGGACTGATCAACGGCGATTTCACGGTTCTGAACAGTGACAGCGTTGCACATATTATCAATCGCGGCGGTACCATGCTCTATACCGCGCGCAGTGACGAGTTCCGCACACTCGAGGGCCAAAAAAAGGCTGCTGCCACCTGCAAGCTGCTCGGTCTGGATGGAATTGTCTCCATCGGCGGCGATGGCTCGTTCCGCGGGCTTGTCGAGCTTGCCAAGCAGGGCGTTTCCGTCGTCGGAATTCCGGCAACCATCGATAACGACATTGTCTGCACAGATTACACCATCGGCTATGACACCGCAGCAAACACCGCGGTAGAGGCAATTGACCGCCTGCGCGACACCATGCAGTCGCATGAGCGCTGCTCCGTCGTGGAGGTCATGGGCCGCAACGCGGGCCATCTGGCGCTGTATGTCGGTCTTGCCACTGGTGCAACCGCAGTTCTGGTGCCGGAAAAGCCGCTGGATTTTGACCGGGACGTGATTGGCCGCATCCGGCAGGCACGTCTGGCCGGCAACACGCACTTCATGATTATTGTTGCAGAGGGCGCCGGCAGCGCCATTGAGATCGGCAAGGGCATCCATGAAGAGCTGGGGCTGGATCCGCGCGTGACCATTCTTGGCCATATCCAGCGCGGCGGCACCCCGTCTGCGCGGGACCGTGTCATGGCAACCCGCATGGGCTACCACGCGGTCAAGGTTCTGGCCGAGGGCAAGACCAACCGTGTCATTTGCGCGCGGGCAGGCATGATGGTCGATATTGATATTACCGAAGGCCTTTCCATGAAGAAGGGGCTCAACGAGCAGCAGTACGAGGTCCTGCTGGCCATGACCGGCATCGCGGAATAATAAATTCCAACGCTGTTTTATAGCTTTGTCATGTCTCCGGCGGCGCGTCAGAAACGGTCACGACGGAACGAGCCACCGCAAGCGATGTCTCTAATCCTTTGTGCCCGCTTCTTCCTTTCCAAACCGCAAACGCTTCGCTGGTTTGCGGTTTGGTTACCGCTTCGGTTTTCTTGGATCTTTCCCATGTTGCCTGACAGGCCAATGCAAATCCGTACTGCTCAGCAGTTTTTGCTGGCAGTACGGATTTTCTGCACCTATGAAACTGCAGCGGCTGTCAAATTTGATTCCGAAATGACGGGCGGCGCGTAGTGAGATCTGGTGAGGTGTGTTGGCGCGATATGAGTTCCAGCCAGCTTGTTTCTTGCCTAAATTCAGATGCAGCATGCACTAAACGCGTCCTAAGCGCCCCTTTTCTCCCCCATCTTTTCCGGCAAGGCGGAAAAGATGGGGCCGCCGGAGGCTAAACAAGCAGATACTCTTATGAAATGTTTCTTCCAGAACAAACCGGTTTTGACGCGCTGTCGGGGATCACTGTATGTTCAACAATCGTATAATCTATACGTCCCTCTGGAGTTCTGACCCATAAAAAATATGCACGCCAATTGGCGTGCATATTTTTTGGTTTATCACTCCAGACATCCGCCTCTCTCAATCAGACGTCCCGAGCCACAAACAGG
Source organism: uncultured Oscillospiraceae bacterium (assembly GCA_934636305.1). Classification (GTDB taxonomy): domain Bacteria; phylum Bacillota; class Clostridia; order Oscillospirales; family Oscillospiraceae; genus CAG-170. Next base: position 161 of record CAKUAM010000099.1, on the reverse strand, counting down.
GCCTTCGCTCCATGACAGGATACATGGAGGGGAATATCAGGCCTTAGGATGATATTTGTTATAGACAGCCTTCAGGTTCTGCTTGACAAGCTGCGTATATACCTGTGTGGAAGAAATATCGCTGTGTCCCAGCATCTGCTGAATGGAGCGAAGATCCGCAC
>CAKUAM010000098.1 GCA_934636305.1 uncultured Oscillospiraceae bacterium | reverse complement strand
TCCTTCTTGAAGTAATCGCCGAAGGAGAAGTTGCCCAGCATCTCAAAATACGTGCCGTGGCGGGCCGTATGGCCGACGTTTTCAATGTCGCCGGTGCGGATGCACTTCTGACAGGTGGTGACGCGGTGGCGCGGGGGCTCTTCCTCGCCGGTGAACCATGGCTTCATCGGAGTCATGCCTGCATTGATAAGCAGGATCGATTTGTCGTTCTGCGGAACGAGCGAAAAGCTGGGCAGACGCAGATGACCCTTTGATTCAAAGAACTTCAGGTACATCTCACGCAGCTCATTGAGGCCGTATGCCTTGTGTGCCATGATGAAATACTCCTTCTATATACATTAAATTTTAAACAAATTATCGCTGCCCTTTGTCTCCGACGGCCCATTCTTTTCCGCCTTGCCGGAAAAGAATGGGGAGAAAAGGGGCGCTTGGTTACGGTTTGGTGCGTTCTGCTGGTACGGTTTAGGTAAATCCTGATTTTCGGGTGTTGCGAACACACATACTCACTCTACGAACGCTATGGTACGCGCCGCCTGTTACGGTACACCGAATTTGGAAGTAGTTGCGATTCAACATCTGCGGTAAAAACGCCTTGCGTTCGAAATTTGCAAAGCAGTACGAATTCGCCGAGGCTCTGTAGGGGCCGATGCCCACATCGGCCCACTGGGAAGTTACGAATTCGCCGAAGATTACTGAAAAAACAGTGCGTTCTGCCGGGCCGATGTGGGCATCGGCCCCTACAAATATAAAACCCCGCCCCATAACAGGGGCGAGGTCAGTCGCGGTACCACCCTGATTGCGCAGCGCGCATCTCAGCGCTTCTGTATCGGGAAGCTCCCGCTGCGCTTTCGCACAGCCGCTCCAAACTGGCTGCATCCGGTACAATCGGAAGGGCTCCCACCGTCCCCTTCTCTCTTGGCGCTGCATCCGGATCCTCGGTTTTTCACTGCGGTTATTTTCAATATCGGAGCTATTTTACCACAATTCCTGCGATTGTCAACATGAAAATTCACCCGTAGACCCACGCGTCCGGCAGCAGCCGTTCGTCCGGCCCAATGGCTGAACCGGACTGCAGCAGATACTCTCCATCATACCACAGATTCACAGGGGAGCCATACCCCATCAGCAGCGCGTTCCGGCATTCGTAGCGCAGCAGGATTTCCGCACAGCCATCGACAGAAATTCCGTAGATTCCCGCATCCGGGCGGCGTCCCTCGACGGCCAGCAGCACCAGCGCACCATCCGCCCGCTGACCAAGGCAGGCGCGCAGATTCTGCCCGAACCAGTTATCGATCTCCGGCTGCTTCTGTCCGTCTGTCAGGATGCACACCTCACCGACAGCCGCCTGCACGCATCCCTCTCCCAGCGGCTGCGACGAACTGCACAGCCGCAGATTTCCGTATTGATCCAGCTCCGCCCGGGTATAGCCGAGCTCAACCCCCTCGAAAATCCGGCCATATTCCTGTCCATCTGCCATCGCGTAATCCAGCAGAACCCTGCCGTCGTTATCGCCCGGATGGGTCAGGAAACTCGACGCATTCATTGCCAGAATCCCGTGGTTTTCCGCCGCAATCTCCTCCATACTCTGCCCACCTTCGCCATATTGGGCGCTCATACGCAGATGCAGAAGCTCCGGATAGCGGCAGATTGCCAACACACCACGGTAGCCCTCACCGGCTGCACGCACAAGCAGAATGCCATATTCTGCGTCGATCGCCAGCACCGGATCTCCCTGCAGGGTAAGAATACTCGTGCCCTCGTCGTCCAGCCCTGCCTCATTGATGCAGATATGCTCCCAGCCGCTATCCAGCGTCTCCGGGTGCTCGTCCAGATAGCTCTGGAACGACGCATAGTCCAGCATCGGGAACGCCATTTGAAACTCTGCCTCCGGGTCGTCCTCGACGGGCTGGGGCGCTTGCTCATTCAGCGTCTCTTCTTCCTCCAAAAGCGCCTGCCGCAGCTGCTCCTGTTCTGATTGCGCAGACTGCAGCGTAGGCTCTGGCGCTGTCGGTGCAGGAGCGCCGGTAAAGGTGCAGGCTGCAAGCAATCCGTTGAAAATCAGCACAGTCACAAGCGTATACACCGCCATTTTGGGCCTTTTCGCAATCAGCGTAATGCGCTCTTTGAGACTTTGTTTCCCCAGCTGCATCGTTGTCGCACCGGACAACAGCTGCCCGTGCGCAGAGCCCGTCCGGATCAGCCCCAGCAGCGCCCGGCCATACTCGGCGCGCTGTACATCATCCATCTCTGCCATCACGCGCGCGTCGCACGCCAGCTCACAGTCGCGCTGGCTGAGGGCTGCGGCCAGCCAGACAAACGGGTGGAACCAGTAGATGCACAGGCACACAAGCCGCACAAGGCTCCACAGCTGATCCCCCGCACGCAAATGCGCCAGTTCGTGCCGCAGGACAAGCTGCATGGTTTTCTCGTCCTGCATTGCCTCCGGCGTGAGATAGATTGCCGGCCGCACCACCCCAACCAGGCATGGCGACGGCAGCCCCGGCGCCAGCCAGACAGGAATCGGGCTCTGCGGGCAGAAAATCTCTGCGCGGACACGCCGCAGCTTCTGCCGCAGACGCAGATTCTGCGCCAGCACCAGAATAGCAGCCAGCGCCATGCCGGACAGCCAGACGCTCCGCAGCACCGCCGTGTCCGGCAGCTGCGGCTCTGCCGCTTGTTCTGCTGCAGCTTCTGCATCCGGCTGCGCCTGCACCTGGCTCTCACCGCCGCCTGTCTGCGGGGCGCGGCGGTTTTCCGGCGCTGTCAGGCGCTGCGTGACGATCACCCGCTCCTGCATGGCATTCATAACGCTCACAGGACTTTTCACCAGGGACACCGGCAGCAGCAACCGCACCGCAACCAGCAGCCACAGCGCATACTGCAGCCGCGGATGGATCCGCCCGCGCAGCAGCCGCCGCATCAGCGCCAACGCCGCAATCAGTACCGACGACGTCAGAAAAATCTCCAGCATTGCATGCTCCTTTCCTCACTCTCCGCGCCCGGCGGCGCGGTCCAGAATCGCGTACAGCTCGTCCAGATCCTCCTTCTGCAGCTTGCCGTGATCGGCGAAATTGCTGACAAGCAGTCCCAGATTTCCGCCGAATGCCCGCGAAAGCAGCTGCTCTGTCTCTGCATAGCCCGCCTCCTCACGCGTAACATTCGGATAATATTGCCGCGGTTTTCCCTCGTAGCGCAAGATTCCCTTTTCTGTCATGCGCGCGGCCATGGTTTTGATCGTGCTGGCGGACCATCCCGTCCGGCGCTGCAGATTCTCCACCAGCTGCATGAGCGTCTGCGGCGCTTTCTCCCACAGGCTCTGCAGAACCGTCCACTCGCTTGCGCAAAGCTGCATGCTGCATTCCTCCTTGGTTTACTTTTGTAGACTTATCATAACACGAAGGTTTACTCCTGTCAACCTCTTTTTTGACTGCCATGCCGATACTTGCGCATTCCCACATTGTGCGCTATAATAACCTATCATTACACTGGGAAAGAGAATTGCTATGGAGCTGACTGAATTTTTTGCGCAGAACCCCAAGGCTGCGCTTGGTTTTTCCGGCGGCGTGGACTCGTCCTATCTGCTCTATGCTGCCATGCAGGCCGGCGCGGACGTGCGCCCGTACTATATCAAAACCGCCTTCCAGCCGGAGTTTGAGCTGGAGGATGCCAAGCGGCTCTGCGCGCAGCTTGGCACGCAGATGACGGTGCTTGCGCTTGACGCGCTGCAGGCTCCTGCCGTGGCTGCCAACCCGGCTGACCGCTGCTACCACTGTAAGATGGGCCTGTTCGGCACACTGGCCCAGCGCGCACTCGCCGACGGCTATACGCTGCTGCTCGACGGCACAAATGCCTCGGACGACGCCTCCGACCGGCCCGGCATGCGTGCGCTGACGCAGCTGCACGTGCGCTCCCCGCTGCGCGAATGCGGCCTTACAAAGCCGCAGATCCGGCAGCTATCCAGACAGGCCGGGCTCTTTACCTGGGACAAGCCGGCATACGCCTGTCTTGCCACCCGTATCCCGACCGGAGAGCCGATCACAGCCGAAAAGCTGCAGAAAACGGAGCGCGCAGAGGCGTATCTGTTTTCCCTCGGCTTCACCGATTTCCGCGTGCGCTATTTTGGCGGCGCCGCGCGCGTTCAGCTGCCGCAGAGCCAGCTTACGCTGGCCCTGCAGCACCGCGGGGAAATCCTGCAGGAGCTGAAAAAACTGTATCCGGCTGTTCTGCTGGATCTGGAGGTGCGAGCATGAGTGAGAATCTGCATCAGCTGCTTGCAGCTGTCAAAGCCGGCAGCGTTTCCATTGAGCAGGCAGAGCTGCAGCTGAAAAAAGCGCCGTTTGAGGATCTGGGCTACGCCAAGATCGATTTTCACCGCAAGCTGCGGCAGGGCGCAGCCGAGGTCATCTACGGCGGCGGAAAAACGCCGGAGCAGATTGCCGGCATCGCCGCTGCCATGACGGCGCGCGGCGTCAGCCCGATTTTAATCACGCGCATGTCCCAGCCGGCAGCAGATGTCGTGGCCGCGCAGCTGCCGCTTGACTACCGCGCCGACGCGAAGCTTGGCATCATCGGCGCCCTGCCGGAGCCGGACGGGGACGGCGCCATTGTCATTGCCGCCGCCGGAACCTCGGACTACAGCGTCGCCGAGGAGGCCGCGCTTACCGCCGAGGTGCACGGAAACCGGGTTATCCGCCTTTATGATGTCGGCGTCGCCGGGCTGCACCGGCTGCTGGCGCACACGGACGAGCTGATGGCCGCACGCGTTGTCATCGCTGTAGCCGGGATGGAGGGTGCACTGGCCAGCGTCATCGGCGGCCTGGTTTCCTGCCCGGTGATTGCTGTGCCGACAAGCGTCGGCTATGGCGCAAGCTTCGGCGGTGTCGCCGCGCTTCTGGCCATGCTCAATTCCTGCGCCAGCGGCGTGAGCGTTGTAAATATTGACAATGGCTTCGGCGCAGGGTTCCTTGCCAGCCGCATCAATCACATGGGAGGCCACACATGAAAACAATCTATCTGGACTGCGCCATGGGCGCAGCGGGCGATATGCTGATGGCTGCGCTCTATGAGCTGCTGCCGGAAAAGGAGCCGTTCTGGCAGACCATGCATGCGCTCGGCCTGCCGGGTGTGGAAATTTCCGCAGAGAAAGCCGTCAAATGCGGCATTACAGGCACACACATGCGCGTCACGGTGCATGGCGCGGAAGAAGGCAGCTGCCCGGCACACGAGCACGGACATGAACCCGAACACCACCATCACACGAATCTGGCCTCAATCACGCAGCTTCTTTCCGCGCTGCACGTGCCGGAGCGCGTGCGCGATGACGCCCTGGCGGTCTATCAGTCCATCGCCGATGCAGAAAGCCAGGTTCACGGCATGCCGGTCGACCAGATTCATTTCCACGAGGTCGGCACGCTGGATGCGCTGGCTGACGTGGTTGGCACATGTCTGCTCTTTGATATGCTTGCGCCGGAGCAGGTTCTCTGCTCCCCCGTGCACGTCGGCAGCGGGCAGGTCCATTGCGCGCACGGTATTCTGCCAGTGCCCGCCCCCGCCACAGCGCTGCTGCTGGAGGGGATCCCCATTTACGGCGGCAGCATCCGGGGTGAACTCTGCACACCGACGGGCGCGGCGCTGCTTCGCCATTTTGTCACCAGATTTACAGACATGCCCGTCCTTCGCGTGGAGAAAACAGGCTACGGCATGGGCACAAAGGATTTTGAGGCAGCCAACTGCGTGCGCGCCATGCTGGCGCAAAGCGAGCAGCTGCCGCAGCAGATTGCGGAGCTTGCATGCAATCTTGACGACATGACGCCGGAGGCCATCGGCTTTGCCATGGAGCAGCTTATGCAGGCCGGCGCGCTGGATGTCTATACCACGCCCATCGGCATGAAAAAATCGCGCCCGGGCGTCCTTCTCACGTGCCTTTGCCGTGAGGGTGACCGGGAGCGGATGGCTGCGCTCTTATTTGCGCACACGACCACGCTTGGCGTGCGCATGCAGACGCACACGCGCTATACGCTCGCGCGCCGGGAATACACCGTCCATACGGCTGACGGTGACGTGCGCATCAAGGAATCCAGCGGCTTCGGCGTGACACGCCGGAAGGCAGAATATGAGGATTTAGCTGCTATTGCAAAAAAATGCGGCTGCACCCTGCAGGAGGCCGCCGCGCGCATACAATAATTTATCGCCGGAAAAATTCCGATTCTGCATGGCATGCCTCCGACGGCGCGTCAGAAACGGCCACGACAGAACGAGCCGCCGTCTCTTATCCTCTGTGGCCGTTTCTTCCTTTCCAACCAGCGACGATGTCGCTGGTTGG
>CAKUAM010000097.1 GCA_934636305.1 uncultured Oscillospiraceae bacterium | reverse complement strand
GCCCTATACCATGTCCACCGCACTGGAACGGACCTTCCACATTCCCGCATGGATTATAACCGTTGTTGCAGCCGTTATCTGCGGCGCGGTTCTCATTGGCGGTGTCAAGGGCATCGGCAAATTCTGCGAGAAGGTCACCCCCGCCATGTGCCTGATCTATGTTGTCGGTGCGTTGGGTGTTATCTTCGTGAATATCCGCTTTGTCCCGCAGGCATTCGCCGCTATCTTCAAGTATGCGTTTGCCCCGATGCCTGCTATCGGTGGTCTGGCCGGCTCGACGCTGGCTCTGGCCCTGCGCCAGGGTGCCGCGCGCGGCACGTTCTCCAATGAGGCTGGCTGCGGCTCATCGCCCATCACGCATGCCACTGCGATCACTGACCATCCGTTCAAGGAAGGTCTGTACGGTTCGTTCGAGGTTTTCGTCGATACCATCGTTGTCTGCACCATGACCTCCCTTGCCATCATGTGCTCCGGCAGCGATATCTGGGCCTCCGGCCTGAAGGCCGAGGCGCTCACCATGTCCGCCTTCGACGCAACCTACGGCACAACCATCGGCAACCTGCTGGTTACCATTCCGCTGGCACTGTTCGCGTTCTCCACCATGGTCGGCTGGGAAATCAACTATGAATCTGCCTTCTTCTACATCTTCCCGAAGATGGAAACCTCGAAGGTGTTCAAGTTCATCATCCGTGTTATCTGGCTTGTCCCCGGCTTCATCGCCCTTGGCAACACACCGGATCTTATCTGGACGGTTGTGGACATTGCCTCCGGTCTGTGGTGCCTGCCGAATGCCGTTGCGCTCATTGCGCTGTCCGGCGTATTTATGAAGATTTATCACGACTACAACGATAAATACATTCTCAAAACCAAGCCCGTTTCCGAGCCGCTGGCCTACATCGGCAAAGACTGATCCCATCGTTCCGGGGAGCGCCGCAGCCACGGCGCTCCCCATAAAAAGCCCCGGCTTCGAAAAGTTTTTTTGGCGGCCTAAAAATATTTTTGAAAACTTGTTGCAATCTGCTTCTGATACTGGTATGATACCAGTATAGAGACTCCATTCGGGTATTAAATCTGGAGGTGATAGCAGGTTGGACGCGAAATTACTGGACATGCTGCAGCAAATTGCAAAGGCAATCGCCGCGCAGTTCGGCAGCAACTGCGAGGTCGTCATTCATGAGCTCTCCGGGAAAAGCGCCTACTCCTCGATTGTTGCAATCGAGAATGGTCATGTGACCGGCCGCAAGGTCGGCGACGGACCGTCACACGTTGTGCTTGAGCAGCTTGGAAATGAGGACGACAATGCGCAGGATCAGCTTGCATACCTGACACGCACAAAGGACGGGAAGATCCTGAAATCCTCCTCTGTGTATATCCGGGATGAGGCTGGCCGCGTTGCAGGGATTCTCGGCATCAATTACGATATTTCCATGATGCAGATGTTCTCCAACTCTCTGCAGGATTTCATCTCCGCCGGACAGTGTTCCACGCGCGAGCCGGAGCGTATCACGCTCAACGTTGCAGATCTTCTTGATGATCTGATCCGGCAGGCAGACGAGCTGGTCGGCAAGCCGGTCGCACTGATGACCAAGGACGACAAGGTCAAGGCCATCCGCTATCTCAGTAATTCCGGCGCACTTCTGATCACCAAATCCGGTGACAAAATCGCAAAGCACTTTGGTATCTCCAAATATACATTGTATTCATACCTAGATAACAGTAAAACAGGAGGAGCAAACAACTTATGAGCAAGATCGATCTGACCATCAACAAAGAAGGCCTGCAGCACAACATCCAGAAGGCCAAGGAAAACAACATCATCATCCCGACCATCGCCCAGATGCAGAATCCTGATCTCATCCCTGAGAAGATCAAGGAAAAGCTGACGCACACCGGCCTGTGGGACGTCGACCCTGTCAACCTGTTCCGCATCAACTGGCACAACGAGGCCAAGGAGTCCGGCGGCCTGTACCAGAAAACCCCGAACTATGTTGAGATCCCGTCCTCTGTTTCCGGTGTTCCCTGCCGCATTCTTGCTATGTCCGGCAAGTGGTTCCCGACCGGCTGCCACAAGGTCGGCGCTTCCTTCGGCTGCCTGGCTCCGCGTCTTGTGACCGGCCAGTTTGACGCCACCTATCATCACGCTGTATGGCCCTCCACCGGCAACTACTGCCGCGGCGGCGCGTTCAACTCCAAGCTCCTTGCCTGCGACTCCGTCGCTATCCTGCCGCAGGATATGTCCAAGGAACGCTTTGACTGGCTCAAGACTATTGCCGGCCAGATCATCGCCACCCCGGGCTGCGAGTCCAACGTCAAGGAAATCTTTGACAAGACCTGGGAGCTCAAGCAGGATCCCAGCATGATGATCTTCAACCAGTTTGCCGAGATGGGCAACCCCCTGTGGCACTACAATGTCACCGGCTATGCACTGTCCGATCTGTTTGAAAATGTCAAGAAGCCCGGCCAGAGACTTGCTGGTGCCTGCTTCACCTCCGGCTCCGCCGGCACAATGTCCGCTGGTGACCTCCTCAAGGAGCGTTATCCCGGCATGAAGCTCGCCGTCGGCGAAGCGCTGCAGTGCCCGACCATCCTTGATAATGGCTTCGGCGGCCACCGCATCGAAGGCATCGGCGACAAGCACATCCCCTGGGTCCACAACGTCAAGAACACTGACATGGTCATCGACATTGACGACGAAGATTCCCAGAGACTGCTCCGCCTGTTCAACTGCAAGGAAGGCCAGGCATATCTCAAGTCCCTCGGCCTGTCTGACGAGCAGATCGAGAAGTTCACCTGGATGGGCATCTCCGGCATTGCCAACGTCCTGTGCTGCATCAAGATGGCCAAGTTCTATGAGCTGACCGAGGACGACGTTGTCGTCACCGTCCTGACCGACTCCGCTGTCATGTACAAGTCCCGCATTGAGGAGCTCAACGAGGCACACGGCACATACTCCGCACAGGCCGCTGAGCTGGACCACAACCTGCACATCCTGAACCTCAAGACCGACAACATGATGGAACTCACCTATCCGGAGCGCAAGAGAGTCCACAACCTCAAGTACTACACCTGGGTTGAGCAGCAGGGCATGACCGTCGAGGACCTGAATGCACAGTGGTACGACGTCAAGAACACCTGGGACGCTGTCCATGCACAGGCCAAGGAGCTCGACGAGCTTATCAATGCATTCAACGACGAGGTTGGCCTTCTGAAAGCGCTGTAATCCAGCAATCAAGCCAATATAGAACCAAAACGGGGTGGGGGAATAACCCCACCCCGTTTATTCGTCTTTTGCAACGAACGCTTCCTCGGCGGCTCGTTCGCCGTCGATCAGAAGCTGCTTCGCAAGCCCGTAATTTTGCTGCTCCAGCGCCCGGATCGCCTGCTCTGCCGCATGAAATAAAATGGTGTAATATTCGGGAATTTCATTCATAATATATGCGCCCCTTTCGTTGCACATTTGTGCTACGTTTATATTACAATGTTTAGCGCATAATTGCAATACAATTTGCATTACGAAATATAATGCGAGGTGCATTGCAATGAAGAAATTCAGAATTCCGAATATTCCGCCCACAACAAATAAGAGCATCCGTTTTCCCAATGACGTGATCGATGAGATCGAGGCGGCCATCAAGGGAACGGACTGCACATTTTCTGCATTCGTGGTTGAGGCGGTACGCGTCGCGCTGGAGAATCTGAAGGAGGATTCTGAATGAAAAATGTTAAATGTGCGCGCTGCGTGCGCTGCGGCAAGGAATATGAGGCTGTCCCCAACCTCACCAACTGCTCCTGCGGCGGTATTCTGGATATCGTCTATGACTATGACTATATCAAGGCCCACCTGACCAAGGACATGCTCAAAAACCGGCAGAACCACACCATGTGGCGCTACCGTGAGCTGCTGCCGGTCGAGGAAACCACACCCGACACGCCGCTGCGCGTCGGCTGGAGCCCCCTGTACGAGGAGCCGAAGCTTGCCGAACAGCTGGGTCTTGGCCGCCTGTGGGTCAAGGATGATGGCATCAACCCCACCGCCTCCCTCAAAGACCGCGCCTCTGCCATGGCCTGCGCCAAGGCCTACGAGGCCGGTGCCAAGATCATTGCCTGCTCATCGACCGGCAACGCTGCCTCCTCTCTTGCCGGCAATGCCGCTGCCGCCGGCTTCAAGACCTATATCTTCGTTCCTGAGCGTGCACCAAAGGGTAAGGTTGCACAGCTGATGATCTTTGGCGCGAATGTCATTTCCGTCAAGGGCAACTATGAGGAAACCTTCAAGATGTCCGCCGAGGCCATCGAAAAATGGGGCTGGTACAACCGCAACGCCGCCATCAACCCGTATCTGTCTGAGGGTAAAAAGACCGTTTCTCTGGAGATTGCCGAGCAGCTGAACTGGGAAATGCCTGATTATCTGGCGATTTCCGTCGGCGATGGCTGTACCATTGCCGGTGTCTGGAAGGGCCTGAAGGATCTGTACGCCATCGGCTTCATCGACAAGCTGCCGCGCCTCATTTCTGCGCAGTCGACCGGCTGCTATCCCATCAACCGCGCAATTCAGGCAAATCAGCCCTGGGAACCGATGGAGGAAAACACCATCGCCGACTCCATCTCTGTCGGCGTGCCGCGCAACGCAGACAAGGCCCTCATGGCCATCCGCGAATCGAACGGCATCGCTGTCAACGTCACCGACGAAGAAATTCTTGCCGCGCAGAAGCTCCTCGGCCGCACCTGCGGCGTCTTTGGTGAGCCCGCTGGTGTCACCGGCACTGCCGCAGTCAAGAAGGCGTGCGAGCTTGGCCTCATTGAAAAGGGTGCAACCGTTGTTTCCGTCGTGACCGGCAACGGCCTGAAGGATGTCGCTAACGCCATCAAATCCGCCGGTGAACCCATCAATATCAAGCCCGACCTTGATCTCATGGTTGAGGAATTTGCAAAGCGCGGCGTCACAGTCGAATAATTGTTACAACAGCTTTTCTGCGTCGAAGCACTTCTGAAATCGTCGGCCCTGTTCAGCCGCCGGCGGCCCCATCTTTTCCGCCTTGCCGGAAAAGATGGGGAAGAAAAAGGGCGCTGTTTCTCAAAAACCGCCATCACGTATCTGCTCAATAGAAACACCTACGCCACATCAAATGCCAATGCAAAAAGGTACATCCCTGCAAATTGGGATGTACCTTCTATTTTTGCACGGATTGAACCGCAGCTATCATCAGACTTGATGCCAAAATGACGGGCGGCATGTTCTGGCGTAGCCGCTTCTGACGTGTCGCCACAGGCACAAACATCGGATTTTATTCTAAACGCCACTGTTCAGTTCTTTTTCTGCAGTGCCTTTTCGATCACTGGGACCAGCAGGCACGCCAGCACGCCGCCGATCCCGGCGGTCACCAGCTGCGGCCAGGTAAACGACGCCGTCACGACCGGAAGCTTGGCTGCCGGAACAATTGCCGGCGCCACAAGCTTTACCAGCACCAGATACAGCGCCGCAAACTTCAATACGGCTGCAAGCACCATACCCGCATAGGCTGCCGGATACCGGCAGCTATGCAGAAAGCGCCGCACCAGCAGACCAAACACCACCGCATACACGGCATTGCCCAGCGCAACGCATGGCACCAGCTGCACAAACGCCGGCCCAATCCCGAGCAAATATGCGCAGAACGGCGAAAGCACGGCTACCGCCACGCCTGACCACACACCGCCGATCACCGCCGCGATGGCAAGGATCAGATTGACGCATGAGCCGGTGACAAACTGTCCAAGGCCTTTGGTAACAAACTGTACTGCCACCAAAAGCGCCAGGCAAATAGCCGTGCGCGCGATCCACGTTGTCTTTTTCATATAGGGAATCCTCCTGTTGCAAAGTTAAAGATATTATACTGCTGTACAGACAAAGCCGCAAGCCCGATTTTGGGCTTGCGGCCTGTGATTCATATTTCCGTCAGTTTTTAAGACTCTGCATCGGCGCCGGAATCCTGCCGCCTCTGGCAATAAACGCCGCCGCGCTGTCCGTATGCACCGGCATAATGGGCGCCGCACCGAGAAGTCCGCCGAAGCTGACCTCCTCCCCGACCGTCTTTCCGGGCGCCGGGATCAGCCGCACCGCTGTTGTCTTGGAATTGACCATGCCGATGGCCGCCTCGTCCGCAATGATGGCGGAGATCGTCTCTGCGCTTGTATCGCCGGGCACCGCAATCATATCAAGGCCCACCGAGCATACGCACGTCATGGCCTCCAGCTTGTCGAGCGTCAGCGTGCCGCATTTTGCAGCCGCGATCATCCCCTCGTCCTCCGAGACCGGGATAAACGCGCCGGACAAGCCGCCCACGGAGCTTGAGGCCATCAG
>CAKUAM010000096.1 GCA_934636305.1 uncultured Oscillospiraceae bacterium | reverse complement strand
GCGAAGGGGGCTCTTTGCCCCCTTCACTCTTCCCCTGCTGCTCTGTATTCCAACTCTTTTTCGTGGTTTTTTGACAGGCTCAAACAGGAGCGGCCATCCGGCCGCTCCTGTTCCATGTAGCGCGAACCTCAGCACCCGCAGCCGGTGTCGCACCCGCAGCTTCCGTTGCCGTTGCCAAAGCCAAAGAGGATCAGAAGAATGATGATCCACCACCAGTTGTTGCCGAACGCGCAGATCCCGGATTGGTTGCAAGACATAACAAGACCTCCTGAAAAATTACGTAGCGTGTTCTCGCTCGCTCATTCCATGTTATGCCGATGCGCCGGAATGGTGCAGGATCAGGCGTATAACTCATCGAGTGTGCCGAAGCTGTAGCCCATCTGCTCCCATTTGGTGAGAAGCTCATCGAGAATATCGGCGTTTGTCTGCGAGGTTGAATGCAGCAGAACAACTGCGCCCGGATGGATCCGCGGCAGAAGCTTTGCAAAGGCCTGCTCCTTTGTCGGCTGCCGATCCTGGTACCAGTCGACGTAGGCCAGGGACCAGAATACGGTCCGGTAGCCGAGCTGCTGTGCCATTTCAAGATTCTTCTCGCTGTAGATTCCCTGCGGGGGGCGGTAATATTTAGCCATTGTCTGGCCAGTCACCTCGGTATAGAGCGTTTCCAGGCTGGTCAGCTCCTCGCGGAAGGCTGCCTCGGTTGCGAGCTTTGACATGTCGTAATGGTGATAGGTGTGATTGCCGACAGTGTGCCCTTCGTCAAGCATCCGGCGGACAAGGACAGGATTCTGCTCAAGATAATTGCCGACGAGGAAAAATGCCGCATGGACATTATGCTTCTGCAGCGCGTCCAGAATTTTTCCGGTACAGCCGTTTTCGTATCCTGCATCAAAGGTCAGGTAGATCTTCTTCGCACTTGTATTTCCCAGATAAACGGCATCGTATTGCCGCAGGGCTTCAGCGGAGGCGTTGCCGATGGGCGGCTGGCCCTCCGTGCGAAAGCTCAGGCCCCAGGAGCCTGTTTCGATGGCGCGGCTCTGCTGAAACAGAAGCGGCAGCGTGGCGCAGAACGCGGCGACGACGGCCAGCGCAAAAATTGCCCGCCCATAACGGTGGAGAAACTTCTTCATAACAACACCCCCGTCTATTCTTATGAACAGACGGGGGCAATATGACATCAGAGTGCCAGAATCAGATGGTACAGCAAAAATGCAGCCAGCCACGCGATGCAGCACTGAGACAGCGCAATGACTGCAGCGCGGCCAGCCGATCCGACCTCACGGCGGATGGCGGCAATTGCGGCAACGCAGGGCGTGTAGAGAAGTGTGAACACGAGAAAGCTGAGCGCGGTTTTTGTTGTAAACAGCGTGGAGACTGCGCTGCTGCCAAGCAAAATCTGCAGCGTGCTGACAACAGATTCCTTTGCAATGAAGCCGGAGATGAGCGCGGTTGCGCAGCGCCAGTCGGCAAAACCAAGCGGTGCAAAAACAGGGGCCAGCCAGCGGCCAATGGCGGCAAGCAGGCTTTGCTCACTGTTGACGGCAACGTTCAGCCGCATATCAAAGCGCTGCAGGAACCAGATTACAATCGTCGCAAGGAAGATCACTGTAAACGCGCGCGTGATAAAGTCCTTGGCCTTATCCCACAACAAAAGCAGGACACTTTTTGCGCTGGGCAGACGGTAGTTCGGAAGCTCCATGACGAACGGAACAGGCCTGCCGCGGAAAGCCGTCTTGAGCACGAGCGCGGACACGATCCCGAAAAGAATGCCGAGGACATACAGCCCGATCATGACAAGCGCGGCGTACTGCGGGAAAAAAGCAGCGGAAAAGAAGGCGTAAATTGGAATTTTGGCCGAGCAGCTCATGAACGGCGTCAGGAGAATCGTCATGGTGCGGTCGCGCGCAGATGGCAGCGTCCGGGTGGCCATCACGGCGGGAACCGTGCACCCGAAGCCAAGAAGCATCGGTACAATCGATTTGCCGGACAGACCGAGCCTGCGCAGCGGCTTGTCCATCACGAAGGCCACACGCGCCATATAGCCGGTGTCCTCCAGAATGGACAGGAAGAAGAACAGCGTCACAATGATGGGCAGGAAGCTCAGCACAGACCCGACGCCCTGAAAAATACCGTCAATTATCAGTGACTGCACGATTGGATTGAGGCCATAGGCGCGCAAGGCATGGTCCACAAGGACTGTCAGCGCGTCAATGCCTGCGGCGAGCAGGTCGCTGAGTGTCTGCCCAATCACGTGGAAGGTCAGATAGAAGATGAGCAGCATAACGCCGATAAAAATGGGGATGGCGGTGTATTTGCCGGTCAGGATTTTGTCTGCCCGAACCGAACGCATGCGCTCCTTGCTCTCGTGCGGCTTGACAACGCAGCGGCGGACCTGTTCCTCAATGAAGGTGTAGCGCATATCTGCAATGGCGGCATTGCGGTCAAGACCGCGTTCCTGCTCCATCTGTACGATTGAATGCTCAATAAGCTCCTTTTCGTTCTGATCGAGCTGCAGCTGCTGCATGATTGCCTCGTCACCGTCAATGACCCAAGTGGCAGCAAAGCGTGTGCTGAGTCCGGCCATCTGCGCATGATCCTCAATCTGGTGCGAGACGGCATGGATGCAGCGGTGAACAGGCCCGGGAGCACAAAAATCAACGACAGCGGGCAGCTGCTTCTGTGCTGCTGTGTGGACGGCTGTCTCAACCAGCGCTTCCACGCCATCGCCGGAGGCTGCGCAGATCGGGATAACCGGGATGCCAAGTCCCTGTGAGAGCTTGGCAATCTCGATCGAGCCGCCGTTGCCGGTCAGCTCGTCCATCATGTTGAGCGCCAGTACCATCGGGACGCGGAGCGTCAGAAGCTGCAGCGTCAGGTAAAGATTGCGTTCCAGATTTGTTGCGTCAACAATATTGATGATGCCATCGGGCTTGCTTTTCAGAATGAAATCGCGGGTGACGATCTCCTCTGCCGTATATGGCCGCAGGGAATAAATGCCTGGCAGATCAACGACGGTACAGTCCTTCTGTCCACGGATCTGGCCGGATTTCTGATCGACAGTTACACCCGGGAAATTGCCGACGTGCTGATTGGAGCCGGTCAGCTGATTAAAAAGCGTGGTTTTGCCGCAGTTCTGGTTGCCGGCCAGTGCAAAAATCATCCGGCGTCCTCCTCAATGGTAATATGATGGGCATCCTCTTTCCGCAGCGTCAGCGTATACCCGCGCAGAAACAGCTCCATCGGGTCGCCCATCGGCGCGATTTTGCTCACGCGGACGCGTGTCCCTGGGATCAGCCCCATATCCAGAAGCCGACAGCGCAGGATGCCCTCCCCGCCGACGGCGGAAATGGCAGCGCTGTGCCCGACCTGCATTTCGTCAAGTGTCATAGGAAATCTCAGAACCTCCTTTGCGCGATAGGAAAAACATACTTTTTCTGAATGTTAGAATAAACTAACTTTCGGAAAAAAGCAAGAACGATCTGCATAAATCGGATAAAAATGACGCACTCCGGCATAATTTACAAAAATGTCACGAGAAAACGGCAGCGATATGGTAGAATCATTACAAACGATACCGTGGGAGGGTCATACTTGAATATTCTGTTTTTTCTGACACCGAAAGCGATGTGCTCCTATATCGATGCGGACGCAACACTGCGGCAGGCTATGGAGCGGATGGAGCACTCTGGCTATACAGCACTGCCGGTTCTGGATGAGAGCGGCAAATATTGCGGCGTAGTGACCGAAGGGGATCTGCTGTGGACAATCAAACGGCTCTGCATTATGGATCTGCGGCAGACGGAGGAGCACTCCATCAGTGAAATTCTCCACCGGCGCACCGTACAGCCCGTGCGGGTGGATACGCGTGTGGAGGATCTGGTGCTTGTTGCCGCCGAACAGAACTTTGTCCCGGTCATTGATGACAAGGGGGATTTCATTGGCATTGTGACAAGAAGCCGGATTCTCAAATATGTGCTGCAGCACGGGTTTCCCAAGGATTCAGAATAAACCTGGGAAAATATGTTTAAGCACCTGGAAACCGGTACATACTATGCTCCGGAGGTGCAAACAATGCAAAACAATGAAAACCATCCGAGCATTCAACGGATTCGGAAATTCTTCCGGGAGAAGGGCTACTACATAGCCCTGGCCCTCTGTGTCTGCGCAGTAGGGGTCGCGGGCTATTTGTTCGTCTCCAATGCAATTTCCGAAAAAAGATCCATTGGCGAGCCTGCTTTGTCCGTAGCAACCAGCGCGGCTCAGCCACAGGAGGAAGAAACACCCGCGCAGCAACCGCAGGCATCCCGGCAGACGGCTTCCGCCGACGAGGCTGCCGCACCGGCTGCGGCAGTCGCAGAGGAGGATGTCCAAGCAGCGGCGCAGAGTGTGCGTGTCTGGCCGGTGAACGGCAATACCCAGCAGCGCTACGCCGTGGATGCGCTGGTGTATAATGTGACGACGCAGGACTGGCGCACGCATGCGGGCGTCGATTTGACAGCGGCAGTCGGTACGCCGGTTAGGGCTGCTGGCAGCGGAACGGTCACGGCGGTTTACGATGATGAATATCTGGGAACAACCGTCATCATCAACCATCCGGATGGCCATGTGTCACAGTATTCCAATCTGGCTGCTATGCCGGCGGTTTCTGCAGGTGACTGCGTAGAGGCGGGGCAGACGATCGGCGCAGTGGGCACAACAGCGCTTCTGGAGCTAGCGGACGAGCCGCATCTGCATTTCGCAGTTTATGCCAATGGCGACGGCATTGATCCGGCAGAATTTATCGGCTGATAAGTACAACCCCCGCACAGGCAGCAGCCTGTGCGGGGGTTTTCCGTTGTGATTATTTGCCGGAGGTCGGGTCATAGTTGCGGCCAAATTTGAGATCTTCAAATTTGATGGTCGCGCTGTCCGGATGCATGGGCTTCGGTGCGGGCTTTACCGGCGCGGGAGTCGAGATGGTCGGCGCGGGCTCACTGCCGATGAGCTTTTCCAGATTGTCTGAGATCTCGGACGCAATCTCCTGCGTGCTGGCATTCTCATCCGGCTGCGCTGCCGGTGCGGCGGGCACGTCGGACTGCCAGTCATAGGGCTTTTCATGGGCAGGCTTTGCCGGTGCGGCGGGGGCCGCGGAGGCTGGCGCGGTTTCCTGGGTGAGGTCACGCGTTTTCAGCGTTTCCAGCAGTGCCAGGTGGCCCTGCACATCGCGCTCAAGCACAGAGATAAAATTCAGCGCGGTCTGCTTGGCGTAGTTCAGCCGCTCCTGCTCTGCATGGATTTGCTGGTTAATCTGCGCCAGCTGCACGTTTGCGGCGTTGACCTGCGCATTCGACTGCGCATTGACCTCTGCATTCTGCAGCATGGCGGCACACTTTGCCTGCGCCTCCTTGAGCATCTGCGCGCTCTTGGCCTGCGCGTCGGCCACGGCGGACGACTGCTGTGTCTCCTGCGCGCGGTATTCCTCCAGCTTTTCAACCAGAATTTTCATCTTGGCCTTCAGCACGGAATTTTCCTTGTAAAGTGTGATGTAATCCTCTGTCAGCGGCTCGAGAAAATCATCGACCTGCTGCATATCATAGCCGCCGAATACGGCCTTGGAAAAGGTTTGCTCCTGAATTTCCTGTGGTGTAAACATGCAAACGGCCTCCCTGAACGGTCAGATTGAATTAAAGATAGACACCGTTGTTTTCCAGCTCGTCGATGAGGTCGCCGACGATATCAACGTTGTACGGCGTGATAATGTACGTGCTGATGGCGATCTTCTTAATCTTGCCGTCAAGCGCATAGGCGCAGCCGGACAGGAAATCGACCAGACGTCTTGCAACATCCTTATTCGTGGATTCCAGATTCAGAACCACGGCATGCTTGCTGCGCAGATGCTCAGCGATGTCAGAGACGTTGTCAAAGCGGTCGGGCTTGACCAGAACGACCTGCATCTGCGCGGTTGTGTGGATGTTGACAACCTTGCCGTTTGCAGCATTGCTGCCGCCAAGCGTGCGGCGGCCGGATTGGCTGCCGGAAGATGTATTGTCGTCGTCATTATCCAAATCAAAGCTGCTGTACGAAGGCTTCGGGGCAGCCGAAGAACGGCTGGCGCGGGAAGGACGGACATCGTCGTCAAATTCATCAAAATCGTCGTCGTCCTCGGTATACGGCTTCGTCAGCTTCTTCAGATCATCCATAAATCCCATTGTAAGTTATCCTCCAGAAATAGCTATTGTCTGTAATCAGGTTGTATAGTTGCGCTTGCCGAAGATTGCGGTGCCAATGCGCACCATGGTGGAGCCTTCGGCGATGGCGTCGGTAAAATCGTCGCTCATACCCATCGATAGGCATTCCATGGACACATTATCGTATT
>CAKUAM010000095.1 GCA_934636305.1 uncultured Oscillospiraceae bacterium | reverse complement strand
TAATAAACCAGATTGTCCTTGCGCATCAGCGGATGTCCCTTGTAGCTCAGAATTGTTTTTTCATCAGCCATAGCTGTTACATACCTCCCGATGATCATTATTTTTTATAGTATAGCAAACAATTGCGGCAAAAGCAAATCAAATTCAAAAAACTCTCGGCCAGATTGTGCAAAATGAATGAATTTTCATGCAAAAAAGGTGAATGTTTAACGAAATATTTGCTTTACAAGCCATACAAGGTGCGCTATAATGCTACCATAATTCCAGATAGAGGCGCGGGCTTCAAGAGTACCGGGCGGCAGACACAGGCAGTGGCCGCTCAGGAAAGGGAATCCCGCCGAAATGCTGCGGGAGCTGCCTGTGACCGCAGGGTTGGCCCGGCGGGGAATACGTGCCGGTCTGTCACAGATTTTTGTTTGTGAAGCGCTATCGATGGAACCGGCAGGGCGGAGAAGGATGCTCCGCTGTCTGTTATTCCGTGGATCGCTTCTTTGGGCGACCCACTTTTTTGTTGTCCAAAGAAGCCTGTCTGGGAAAACAAAGGAAAGGTGAACAACAATGAAAAAGATTTTTGCACTCGTTCTGGCAGCAATGATGCTGCTGAGCATGGCAGCCTGTGCCTCCCAATCCGCGGCCCAGACAGACACCACCGCGCAGACAGATAGCGCCGCACAGACGGACGCGTCTGCGGAGACGGTTTCCTCCGGTGTGGAGGACGGCGTGCTGACGGTCGGCATGGAATGCGCCTACGCCCCCTACAACTGGACGCAGACGGACGATTCCAACGGCGCTGTGCCCATCTCCAATGTCTCCGGCGCCTATGCCAACGGCTATGACGTCATGATCGCGAAGAAGATCTGCGAGGCCAACGGCTGGCAGCTTGAGATCGTCTCCTCCGCGTGGGACTCCCTGTGCCCGGCTGTGCAGTCCGGCACCATGGATGCCAACATTGCCGGTCAGTCCATGACGGCCGAGCGTATGCAGGAGGTCGACATGGCCGGCCCGTACTACTACGCCACCATCGTCTGCGTCACGACCAAGGACAGCCCCTATGCCAACGCGACATCCATTGCAGATCTTGCCGGCGGCAAGTGCACGGCGCAGTCCGGCACCATCTGGTATGATTCCTGCCTGCCGCAGATTGAAAACGCAGAGCTGCTGGCTCCGGCAGAGACAGCGCCGGCCATGATCATGCAGCTGCAGACCGGCGCGGTTGACTTCATCTGCACCGATATGCCGACGGCCATGGGCGCCGCCGCACAGGACGACAACCTTGTGATTCTGAACTTCTCCGGCACCGACGGTGATTTCCAGTTTGCCTCTGAGGCAGAGCGCGCCGAGAACGTCAACATCGGCATCTCCGTCCGCAAGGGCAACACCGAGCTGAAGGATGCCATCGACAGCGTGCTGTCGACCATGACGGAGGACGACTTCAACCAGCTGATGGATGAGGCCATCCGTATCCAGCCGGAGGTATAAACCCATCTGCACAGTCTGCGTGGGGGCCAATGCAGGCTGCATTGGCCCCTACGCGTATCATTAGAAAGAATTGAAAGGAGATCGACCCTTGGATAAGCTTGCCAAACTTGTGCAGGATATCGGTGTTCTGTGGGAAAAGTACCACGCGATGTACCTGCAGGGCATGTTGAATACGCTTGGCCTGGCGTTGGTCGCGACAGCCATCGGCTGCGTGATCGGCCTTGTCTGCGGCATTCTCAATACCATTCCTTGCGCAAAGAACGATCCGCTGCCCAAACGCATTCTGCTGAAGATTGTCCGGATCCTCATCCGCATCTATGTGGAGGTTTTCCGTGGGACGCCGATGGTGCTGCAGGCAGTATTCATTGTATATGCGCTGCCGTATTTTACGGATAACGCGCTGCGCTTTGACAATGTATGGCTGGCCTCGATCGTGATTGTTTCGATCAACACCGGCGCGTATATGGCGGAATCCGTCCGCGGCGGCATCATCTCGATTGATCCCGGCCAGACGGAGGGGGCCAAGGCCATCGGCATGACGCACGTCCAGACGATGACGAGCGTGATTCTGCCACAGGCCATCCGCAATATTCTGCCGCAGATCGGCAACAACTATATCATCAATGTCAAGGATACCTCCGTCATGTTCATCATCAGCTTTACGGAGTTCTTTGCCACGCACCGGTATATCGTCGGCATCAACAATAAGTATTTCCCGTCGGCGACGATTGAAATGATCGGCTATCTTGCTATGACGCTCGCTGCGTCGCTGGTGCTGCGGCTGGTGGAAAAGGCGATGGACGGCTCCGACAGCTATGAACTGGTGCAGGAGGATCCGCTGACCATGACGGCCGGCACATACAATCATCCCAAGCGCGGCAGCAACTATGACGAGCAGAGCAAGGAGTTCCGCGACCGCACGAAGCAGGAACTCAAATTTGGACGCAACAGGGGGGATCGCTGATATGGCAGACAATATTCTTGAGATCCGGCACCTGGGCAAGTCCTTTGGCACGCACGAGGTGCTGCGCGACATTGATTTTACCGTCAGCAAGGGCGATGTGATTTCCATCATCGGCGCCTCCGGCTCCGGCAAATCAACGCTGCTGCGCTGCATCAACCTGCTGGAGACGCCGACAAGCGGTGAAATTCTCTATCATGGAGAAAATGTAACGGGCCGCAGCGTGAACGCGGCAAAATACCGCTCCCATGTGGGCATGGTGTTCCAGTCGTTCAACCTGTTCAACAATATGTCCGTGCTCGATAACTGCATGGTCGGTCAGATCAAGGTGCTTGGCCGGAAGAAGGACGAGGCGAAGGCCATCGCCATGCAGTATCTGGAGAAGGTTGGCATGGCGCCGTATGTCAAGGCCAAGCCGCGGCAGATTTCCGGCGGTCAGAAGCAGCGTGTGGCCATTGCACGCGCGCTGGCCATGAACCCGGAGGTGCTGCTGTTTGACGAGCCGACGAGCGCCCTGGACCCGGAGATGGTCGGCGAGGTGCTGAGCGTTATGCAGAGCCTTGCCCAGGAAGGCATGACAATGCTCGTTGTGACGCATGAGATGGCGTTTGCGCGCGACGTGAGCAAGCGTGTGGTCTTTATGCATGAGGGAATTATCCTTGAGCAGGGCACGCCGGAGGCTGTATTCGGCGATCCGCAGTGCCAGCAGACACGCGACTTCCTTGCAAGATTCCGCAACAGTTAAGAAAAACCTCCCGCCCGGCAGTCCGCCGGACGGGAGGTTTCGTTTCAGGTCAGGAAAACAGATAATGCTTGACAAGCTCCTGCAGCAGCTCATCGCGGTCAAGCTTGCAGATCAGGCTGCGGGCGTTGTTGTAGTTGGTGATATAGGTCGGATCCTCAGAAAGAAGATAACCGACGATCTGGTTGATGGGGTTATAGCCTTTTTCACTCAGTGCACTATATACAGCGGTCAGAATGGTTTTCATTTCCTCGCTGCTATCGTCTGGTACTACAAATTTGATGGTGTTGTCATTCATGGCGGTTAGCCTCCTTCCTAGCTTCTGCTCCTATCATAGTATACTGGCGGCCATTTGTAAATGCATTGAACATTTCATTTGTGTTACATTTTGCCCAAAACCACAATATTTAGACACAGGCACGTGTCACCGCTGGTGACACGTGCCTGTGTCTGCGGAAAAGCATGGAGGTTCAACAGTTTCTTTTTTGCTTCTCCAGAAGGTGAGGAGCGTGTCATACTTTCTTTCTCGGAGAAGCGAGAAAGCGTGAAAAACGCTCCAGTTGGAGAAGCAAAAAGAAAAACGCTGTTCTAAATGGAGCAGCGCCTGTTTTCTGCCACATGCAGCAGGACGTGCTGTCGTCTGACAGCACGTCCTGCTTGTGTAATTGAAGATTCAGCGCAGCGTAACGCCAAGGTCGTCCTTGAGCTTCTGCAGTACAGCGTTCACAACGCCAGTTGTATCCTCGTCGGTCAGCGTGCGGTCGTCCGCGCGCAGCTCCAGGCTGAAGGCTACGCTCTTTTTGCCGGCAGCAACACCGGGGCCGCGATAGATATCAAACAGCTTGATCGAGCGCAGCAGGCTTCCGCCGGCCTTCTTGATGCAGGCCTCCAGCATGCCGACAGTCGTGGACTCGTCGCAGACCAGCGCCAGATCGCGGCTGACGGTCGGGAACTTGGGCAGGCTGTGGAACACACGCTCCGGCGCAAGCACGGTCTGCAGGCCGGTGAAGTCCAGCTCCGCAGCGTAGACCTCGCCGCTGATGCCGTAGGTCTCCGCAACCAGCGGGTGAATCTGGCCGATGACGCCCAGCTTCTTGCCGTCGATCACAATGTCGGCGCAGCGGCCCGGGTGATAGCTCGGGTTCTTGCGGTCGGCAATGTAGATGGCGGGATGCACGTTCAGCTGCGCGAGCATGGCGTCGATCTCGCCTTTGAGGGTGAAGAAGTTCTCATGCTCACCATAGGTGCCGAAGATCATGCGGCGGGGCTCATCGGGAAGGGGCTGGCCCTCCACGGGCAGATAGATCTTGCCGATCTCATAGAGCTTGACGCCCTTATTTTTGAAGGCATAGTTCCGGGAGAGGATATCCAGCATGCTGGGCAGAATGACGGTGCGCATGATGGAGGTGTCCTCGCCCAGGGGATTGACGAGCCGGACCGTCTTGCGCAGCGGGCTGTCCGCCGGCAGGCGGATGGCGTCAAACGAGGCAGGGGAGACGAAGGAGTAGGTGATGATCTCACTGTAGCCGAGCGCACGCGCAGCAGCGCCGGCAGCGTTTTCCAGCTTCTGCTCGTCGGAGTATCCGCCCATGGTGGTGGCGCCGCGCATGAGTGTGGTGTCAATGTTGTTGTAGCCGTAGTAGCGGGCAACCTCCTCCGCAATGTCGGCCATGACGCGCAGATCAGGACGCCAGGACGGTACCTGGATCATGCCGTCTACAACAGGAACTTCTTCGCGGCGCAGATATTCGATCATATCTGCCTCAGGGATATCCGTGCCGAGCAGGGCATTGATGCGATCCGGCTCAAGCTTGACGGTGACGGGCTGCGGGACATAGTTGAGAACGTCAATGACGCCATCCAAGACCTCACCAGCCCCCAGCAGCTCAACCAGCTCGCACGCACGGTTGACAGCGGGAACGGTCAGCATCGGGTCAATGTCCTTTTCAAACTTTGCCGAGGCATCTGTACGCATGCCGAGCGCCAGCGCAGTCTTGCGGATGGACGAGCCGAGGAAATTTGCAGACTCAAAGACAACGTCCATGGTGTCAGCAACAATTTCGCTGTTTTCGCCGCCCATGACGCCGGCCAGACCGACAGGTCTGTGCTCGTCGGCAATCACAAGCATATCGGGCTGCAGATTACGGACGGTTCCGTCGAGCGTGGTGAGCGTCTGATCGCTGCCTGCGCGGCGGACGATGATCTTTCCGCCGGAAACATAGCGATAGTCGAATGCGTGCATCGGCTGGCCGTATTCCAGCATGACATAGTTGGTGATGTCGACAATGTTGTTGATGGGGCGGATGCCGGCTGCGCGCAGGCGCTGGCGCATCCACTTGGGGCTGGGGGCAATTTTGACGTTGCGGACCATTCTGGCTGTGTAGCGCGGGCAAAGGTCCTCTGCCTGCACGTCAACGTCAAGAAGCTCACAGAGATTGCCCTCTGCGCCGCCCTTCACGACCGGCTCATGGTGCTTCATGGGCACATGGAATGCGGCGGCTGTCTCACGGGCAAGACCGATGAGGGAGTAGCAGTCGGGGCGGTTATTGGTGATCTCAAATTCGACGATGGAATCATCGTTGCCGATGACAACGTTCATGTCCTCGCCGATCTGGCAGCCCTCGTCGTTCAGGATCCAGATACCGTCGGCATAGGCCTCCGGGCAGTCATGCTCGGTGAGGCCAAGCTCCTGGTACGAGCAGAGCATGCCGCACGACTCCACGCCGCGCAGCTTGCCCTTGGTGATGTGCACGCCGCCGGGCAGATAGGAATTGTGCCGCGCCACGGGAACGAGATCCCCCTCATGCACGTTCTGCGCGCCAGTGACGATCTGCACAGGCTCGCCGGAGCCGTCATCAACCATGCAGACCCACATGTGGTCGGAGTTTTCATGCTTTTTCATGGTCAGAACCTTGCCGACGACGACATTTTTGATGTCTGCGTCCATACGCGTGGTCGTTTCGACCTTCTGGCCGGCAAGCGTCATGACGGAGTCGTATTCTTTGTCTGTAGCCGTGATGTCAACAAATTCACGGAGCCATTTTCTCGAAATATTCATATGCTGCGCCCTCCTTAGAACTGAGACAGGAAGCGGATGTCGTTTTCAAAAATCATGCGCATGTCGCTGATCTTGAACCGGCGCATGGCCATGCGCTCAAGGCCGATGCCGAAGGCAAAGCCGGAATAGATCTCCGGGTCAATGCCGCAGCCGGCCAGCAC
>CAKUAM010000094.1 GCA_934636305.1 uncultured Oscillospiraceae bacterium | reverse complement strand
TCTTTCCCGCGCTGCCTGAAGGACTCAGGCGAATCCATACTGCATAACAGATTTTATATGCAGTACAGATTCACTGCAGTGATGAAACTGCAACTGCTGTAAAATTTGATTCCGATATGACGGGCGGCGCGTAGTAAGATTCAGTAGGGTGACTTGGTGCGATATGACGACTAACAAATTTAGATGTTGCCTGAATTCAGATGCAGGATGCACCCAACGCGTCTTAAGCGCCCCTTTTCTCTCCCATCTTTTCCGGCAAGGCGGAAAAGATGGGACCGCCGGAGGCATCCAGTCGGAATAAAATTGTTTATTGTATGAAAGAAGATTGAACATAGTTCAGACAATTCAAAATGCAGCTGTGTTTTGAAAGTTTGAGGCATCTGGTATTGCCAGGTGCTTTTTTGCGGCCTACGGACAGTGGGAAGTGCTTGGATTTTGTGGCCAGATGTGCTAGAATAAGTCGAATGAGCACAAAAGGAGCAACATCAATGGCAAAGAAATGGAAGATCCTGATTACCAACGATGACGGAATTGCAGCCCCGGGGATTTTAGAGCTGGCAAGGCTTGCGCTGCAGCTGGGCGATGTCTGGATTGCAGCGCCGGAGGGGCAGTGCAGCGCCATGTCGCAGCGCATGACTTGCCGCGGCGCACTGACTGCCGCGCTGCATGCGCTTGATGCGCCGGTTGAGGCCGCGTGGAGCATTTCCGGCACGCCGGTCGACTGCGTCAAGACCGCGTTGACAGCGCTGCTGCCGGTCAGGCCGGACGTTGTGCTTTCCGGGATCAATAATGGCTATAATATGGGCTATGATATTGCCTATTCCGGCACAGTCGGGGCGGCGTGTGAGGCGCTGATGCAGGGCATTCCGGCAATTGCGTGCTCTGCGAGCGATGACCACAGCTATGGCGCGGCGGAGGAAAGCTTTCTTCCGCTCATGCAGGAGCTTCTGGCGCAGCAGCCCGGGACGGGCGCGCTCTGGAACGTCAATTTCCCACCCGAGGCGAAGGGCATCCTTCGTGGCTGCAGGCCGGCAGGCTTCAGCTTTTATCATAACCGCTACACCGTGCAGCCGCAGACAGACGGCGCGACCAGACTGGACATCCAGATGAATCTGCCGGATCCGGCGTGCTGCGAGCCGGGGACGGATATCTACGCCGTACTGAGTGGCTATATTTCTGTCGGCACCATACGCAGTATGGTGCTGTGACCGGCAAAGCGGGGGAATTGGGCGATGAAATCTGTAAAGGGCGTAATCATTGGCTTTTTGCTGCTTCTGATTGGCATCTGCCTCATTCAGGTGCAGCTGATTGTTGCGACAGGCGTTGCAACGTCCGGCCTGGTTACGGTTGTGATCTGCGCGCTGCCGAAGCGCCTGTGGGAGCAGGAGGCGCTCCGCAACGCGGAAAGGGAAAAGCAGAAGCAGCAGGCTGCGGCAGCGCGGACCGGGGAGGAGCTGGACGCGTCTGTGCAGCAGACGGCGGAGCAGATGCACACCGCAGAAGAAACTGTGCCGCAGGCATCCCTGGAGGCTGCAGAGGCGGAGCTTCTTACAGCGGACGCGTCAGAGCTTGGGCAGGAGCTCTCTCTCGATGAGCTTTTGCAGCAGGCGCAGGCACTGATTGGCGGCAGCCCTGCACGGTTGGAGCAGGCAGCAGTCCGGCGGGAGCCGGAACGGGCCGCAGGGGCGGCGCCGGCAGAGCCGAATATCGAGCGCAGTGCGAAGCCGGAGCATGTGCTACGGCGGCAGCCAAAGCAGCCCAGGGGCACGCGTCCGGGGCGGGCACAGCTCGCCGCGCAGCTGGAGCAGCTGGGCCGGGCATATACGGCTATAGATGCAATGACAGGCGGGCGCGGCCCTGCGCAGGCGCAGCAGGATATTGCAGCCTGTGACGCGTTCCGGGCGGACTGGGAGGCGGCGTGCAGCGATGAGGCGTTTGCTTCGTTGGTGCAGAGTAAGGCGCGCTATTCGGACATTGAAGGCCATTTCCGCATCCCGGGCTTCGGTGTTCATGGGACTGTCCGGGCCAGACGTACCTCTGCTGGCGGCATTGCAGATCTCAGCGCCGGAATCCTCTGGCGCACAGAGCAGCAGCGCGCCGCGCTGCAGGCATATGTGCAGGCGCAGACGTGGTTCTCTCATATTCTGCCGTCGCTGCCGCGCCACGCGGTGCAGACGGATGCCCATGCACAGGCGGCAGCGGGCGGAAGCGTTCCGTCGCCGGAGCTGTGGCTTCTGACCCGGCACACGCCAAAGGCGGCGCTGGAGGATTTTTACGCGCTGCAGCTGGAGACAACCGGGTCAAATCCGGAAAAGGACGACATCAGGCAGATCGCCATTATCCGGTTTTACCGGTTCACGCCCGTGGAATATCTGGCTGTTCCGGTTCGCGCTGCGCACGACCGGCGCGCGGACAGCTCTCTGCCGGAGGCTGCGCAGGTCATGGCGGATGTGGACGCGTTTATCGGCGAGGCGGTGCCGCTGGTTGCACACCAGATGGATCGGCAGTACCGGTTCCTGGCTGCGGCAGGCAGCAAGAATATCGTCAAGCAGCGTGCGCTCTATGATACGCAGCAGCAAACAAAGCTGCAGAATGCGCCGCTTGAGACGCTGTGCGAGCGTATGTTCTGTTTTGTGCCGGAGCGCGGCAGCGCAGAGCAGCAGGCATTGGCCTGCGGACTTGTGTTTTGCGAGCAGTGCGACCGAAAATTGGGCTTGACAAGCTGACAAACAGGCTGCTGCAGGGATGCAGCAGCCTGTTTGTCAGCTTTGTGCAAGATAATGTTGGATTAAATTTAACTCCTTTATAATTGCCCTCAAGCGGACTGGAAGGAAAGGGAACTTTGCTTTTATAGGAACGATGTTTTTCAGCATTTTCTTTTTTGCCTCTCCAAAAAAGAAAACGCTGGCAAAAGAAAAAAGGAGCCTGAGGGGATTTCGATTTCCCCTCAGACTCCCTTAAAGCGACCAAGAAAACCGCTTCGGTTTTCTTGGATCTTTCCCGCGCTGCCTGGAAGCCCAATGCGAATCCGCACTGCGTGACCATTTTTGTTCGCAGTGCGGATTTTCTGCACCTATGAAACCGCAACTACTATCAGATTTGATTCCGAAATGACGGGCGGCGCGTAGTCAGACTCCGGTGAGGTGTGTTGGGGCAATATGTGTGCTGGCAAATTTGTTTCTCGCCCAAAATTCAGAGGCGGTAGGCACCAAACGTAACCAAGCGCCCCTTTTCTCCCCCCTCTTTTCCGGCAAGGCGGAAAAGAGGGGGCCGTCGGAGACAGAACCAAGCTGAAGACTTCGGAGATGGTTTGCAGTCTATCAATAATTGTCAGTTTGTCAACCAATCAGAGTTTGCGGTCAACGCAGCAAAACCAATGGAAACGGCAGTTTATCAGTGCTTTGGCTGTGCAAGCAGCTGTCGTTTGCGCAGAAAATAATATCCATAGCCCGCCAGATCTGCCAGCAGCCAGCCGATGGGAATGGCAACCCAGATGCCGACCTGCCCGACAGGGCCGGCAAGCGCATAGGCGAGCGCAACGCGCACGCCGAGTGAAATCACGGTCAGGACCACAGACATGCCGGGGCGTTTGATGGCCCGGTAGAAGCCATAAAGCAGGAACAGACAGCCGATGCCGATATAGCACGCGCCTTCAATGCGCAGATACTGTACGCCGGCTGCAAGAACCTGTGTTTCCCTGGCCTGCACGAAAATATGCAGCAGCGGCTGCGCGAACACCACGACAAGAAGCGAGATGACCGCCGAGAAGCAGACGCTGGCGATGGTTGCCTTCCGGAACCCTTCACGCAGCCGTGCGGTCTGTCCGGCACCATAATTCTGTGCGACAAACGTGGAAAACGCATTGCCGAAGTCCTGCACCGGCAGATAAGCGAAGGAGTCGATCTTTACAGCCGCAGCAAAGGCCGCCATGGTTACCGCGCCGAAGCTGTCGACAAGACGCTGGACGAGCAGAATCCCGAAATTCATGGCGGACTGCTGCGCACAGGTCAGAAGCGACAGATCCAGAATTTCGCCAAGAATCTTCCGGTTCCAGCGGAAATCGGCGCGCCGCGGCACAAGCTCCGGGCAGCGCCGGAGTACATAAATGGTCAGGCCAATGCCGGAAAGATATTGGGAGAACACGGTTGCAGCTGCCGTCCCGGCAATGCCCCAGCCAAACCGCAGCACGAACAGCAGATCGAGCCCAATGTTGACGGCGGCGGAGATTCCAAGGAACCACAGGGGCGTCACGGAGTTGCCCGCCGCGCGCAGCAGACACGCAAAGAAGTTATAGAGAAACGTTGCGGCAAGGCCGGAGAAGATGATGGCGAGATAGCCGCGCATGGCGCTGTACAGCTCCGACGGAACCTGCAGGAAATGCAGAAGCGGATCGAGAAAGAGGTAGACGAGTACGTTGAGCACGGCGGTGACGGCGAGGATCAGAACGAATGCGTGCGCGACTGCCGCGCGCAGCAATGCATGATCCTGTTTGCCGAGATAGATGGAAAACAGCGCGCCTGCACCCATGGAAAGCCCAAGAAAAACAGACGTCAGAAACGTCATCAGCGTATAGGCCGAGCCAACGGCGGCCAGCGCGTTCCGACCGAGCGCCTGTCCGACGATCAGCGTGTCAGCAATATTATAGAGCTGCTGCAGAAGATTGCCTGCCACCATGGGCAGTGCAAACAGCATAAGTCCTTTTGTGATGCTTCCTCTGGTCAGATCGCGGTACATGACGGCCTCCTGCTTTGGTGCGATGTGAAACGACAATTGCAGTTATGGTAGCACATTGGCTGGGAAAAAGCAAACACCTCTGCGGCGAGTGGTTGACAAATCTGACACGGTGCGGTATGATAACCAGACATTTTTTTCGGCGTGGGCCGATGGACAGCAGAGCAGGGAGGATATGGTATGGTTCAGATTATTATAGATTCTACCGTCGATCTGCCGGATGATGCGCGCGGTGCTTATCGCGTCGTTCCGCTGACGGTGCATTTTGGCGACGAAGCCTTTGTGGATGGCGTGACCATTGACCGTGAACGCTTCTATGAGCGGCTTGTGGAAAGTGATATTCTGCCGACAACGAGTCAGGCAACGCCGGCCAGCTTTGATGAGGTGTTCCGCGAGGTTGCACGTGCGGGGGACAGCGCTGTGGTTCTGACCATTTCGTCCAAGCTCTCCGGCACCTACCAGAGTGCGTGCATTGCGGCGGACGGCTATGAGAATATTTATGTGGTGGACAGCCAGACGGTAGCCATTGGCTCCGGCATTCTGGCAGAGTATGCCCTGCAGTGTGCCAGAAGCGGCATGGATGCGGCGCAGATTGTCCGCCGGCTTGAAAAAAAGCGGCAGGATGTATGTCTGCTTGCGCTGCTTGACACACTGGAATATCTCAAGCGCGGCGGCCGGATTTCCAGGACGGTGGCGTTCGCCGGCGGACTTCTGAGCATCAAGCCTGTTGTCACGGTGCAGGACGGTGAAATTCTTGTCGTTGGGAAGGCCAGAGGCTCAAAGCAGGGCAATAATCTCCTGATGGAGAAGGTACATACCTGCGGCGGCATTGATTTTGATCTGCCGCTCCTGCTGGGCTACAGCGGCCTGAGTGATGTGTGCCTCAGAAAATATGTTGAGGACAGCAGAAGCCTCTGGCAGGGGCACGCCGAGACGCTTGCCTCGACGAGAATCTGCAGTGTGGTCGGAACACACACGGGCCCGGGCGTTGTGGCAGTGGCGTTTTTCCGGAAAAATCAGGAATAAAGATAAAGGACGAAGGCGTGACCCGGATGTCAAGGCTACGCCTTATGAGGGCAGAAGCAGCTGCAGGCAGCAAAACGCGGCAGATTACGCTGATCTTTGCCCACAGCAGATGGACAGGGGATAGGAGTCCGGGAAACTGGCTGCTGTGTCCAAAATGCAGACGGGAAGAACGGCTATGAACTATATTCGGATCACAAAAGAAAATATTGACAAGGAACATATCTGCTGCGCCATGTCCGGCAAGCAGAGCGTCGCCAAAAAGGAATGGCTGCGGCAGCGCTTTGATGATGGACTTGTTTTCTATCGCAGTGAGGAACGCGGTAAATGCTTTATCGAATACATTCCGGCTGAAAACGCCTGGGTGCCTATTGAGGCAGACGGTTATCTCTACATTGACTGTCTCTGGGTATCCGGTTCCATGAAGGGACATGGATACTCAAACGATCTGCTGGAGGAATGTATCCGGGACGCTAAGACGCAGGGGAAGGAAGGCATTTGTATTCTGTGCGCGGAGGGCCGGAAACGGGAATTTCTTGCAGATCCTAAATTTCTGACCTACAAGGGGTTCCGTGTGGCAGACATATCCGACTGCGGAATCAATCTCATGTACCTTCCCATGGAACCGTCCGCACAGATGCCAAAGTTCCGGGAATGCGCGAAGCATCCGGCAATTGAGGATAACGGTTTTGTCCTGTATTACACCGATCAGTGTCCCTACACCTATTATTGGGTACCACGGGTGCAGGAGGCGGCAAAGGAACATGGTATCGCGTTCAAGGTCATCCATATCACTGACAAAGAATCTGCGCAGAATGTACCCGCACCGGTCACGACCTATGCGCTGTTCCGGGATGGCAAATTCCTGACGCAGGCGATCCAGTCTGATAAGAAATTTTTGGCTTTGGCCGGACGATGAAGTTGTCAGACTGCAGGGATATTCACTCCCCGGCGCGGTGAATTGCTGCA
>CAKUAM010000093.1 GCA_934636305.1 uncultured Oscillospiraceae bacterium | reverse complement strand
ACGAGCCGCCGTAAACGCCGTCTCTTATCCTCTGTGGCCGTTTCTTCCTTTCCAACCAGCGACGATGTCGCTGGTTGACTGCGGCATCCCGCCGCAGAGGAAAATCCCACCGGCGTTTGTTGACTTCAAATGCCCCCTGTGCTATACTTGGAAACACGCCGCTGTGTTGGAATCGGTAGACAAAGCAGACTTAAAATCTGCCGGAAGAAATTCTGTACGGGTTCGAGTCCCGTCAGCGGCACCACTCAGAAATGACCTTTGGATGTCAGATGACCGCGCAAGCGCGTTCATCTCGACAGCAAAGGTCTTTCTTCGTTCAAAATCGCAATCGCTGACGCTGGATTGCGATTTTGTGTTTCAAATTTGTCAATTGATCCATAGTGTTCACATAGCACAGCTCAGAAACGCTCCTTCTGGCACGAGCCCCGCCTTGCGGCGAGGTCTCTTAGCCGGACGGAGCGTTTCTTCGCTCATATCGCACCACCTCACCCTGCGAAATCTGACTACGCGCCGCCCGTCATTTCGGTATCAAATCTGACAGCAGTTGCGGTTTCATAGGTGCAGCAAATCCGTACTGCCAACAAAATTTGTTACGCAGTACGGATTCGCATTGGTCTGTCAGGCAGCGCGGGAAAGATCCAAGAAATTCGAAAAAGCAACCAAACCGCAATCCAGCGCAGCGATTGCGGTTTGGAAAGGAAGAAGCAGACACAGAGGATCAGAGACGTTGTTTACAGCGGCTCGTTCCATTGTGCCTGCTTCTGACGCAGAAGCGAGAAAGAAAGGATGATCCGTTCTCCTTTTACAAAACTATAAAAACCTTATTTCTTCCGTGCCGGGATCAGCAGCTCCATCCGGAACACCCCGTCCTTCCACGCGAACCGGCACCTGCCGCCCGCATCCTGACAGATGCGCGCAATGCTGCGCGTGCCGAATCCGTGTTCCGCGCCGCGTTCGGACACCGGAACCCCATCCTCAAACTGCGGCTGGGACAGGCACGAGTTTTCCACCACAAGAATCACATTCTCCTGCAGATAGCGGATCTGCACATGAATTTCCCGGGGCGGCTCCTTCTGTTTTTCGCAGGCCTCAAGCGCATTGCTGAGTGCGTTCCCCAGCACAACCGTCATTACGCTGTCCTCCAGCGGCAGCACTGCCGGCAAATTTGCCTGGCACTCGAACGCGATCTGCCGGCGCTCGGCCAGCTGGGCATAGTGGCACAGCAGTACATTCGTCACATAGTGGCGGCACAGCTGCCGCTGCACGCCCGCTGTTGTGACCTGCTCCGATTTGAGATACGCGCGCAGCCGCTCTGTCTCGCCCTCGTCGCTGAGCGATTCAATCATCTGCAGATGGTGCTTCATGTCATGCAGCGCCATGCGCGTCTGCTCCACAGACGAAATCAGCACCTCGTACTGCTTCTGCGCCAGCAGCAGCTGCGTATTCATCTGCTGTTCCTGCTCATGCCGCTGCTGCAGCTCCAGCATGCCGGAAATCGCGTAGATGATGAGCGCCAGCGCAAGCTCCAGATACAACATCGCCACCACGGAGATGAGCGCCTGCTCCGGCCGCTCGGCAATCGGCGTGGGCAGCGACGCCAGCAGTCCCATCAGAAGATATGCCAGAATCGCAACAATCAGCAGCATCAGCCAGCCCTTTTTCAGCTCCCGCAGCGCGTTTTTGTAGCGCGGGCAGACATAGCTGTGCACCGCAAAGCACGTTGTCAGCATCATGGCCTCACGCACGGGAAAGCTCCAGAACAGATCCGCCTGCCCCGTCAGCGCGATGCAGAGCGTATAGCCCAGATAGTCGCTGGCCGCAATGGCAATGTCAGACAGGAAGTAGGTTGTGATGAATTTTGCGCCGCTGTATTTGCTCAGGAACATGAAAAACAGGATGGCCGGCAGCGTCGTGGATACAGTGGTCCATGTGGTTGTCCGCTCAATCTGCATAAACCAGCACCCAGCCAGACACAGCGCATTGGTCAGCAGCAGAAAAATGGCGCACATCCACACCGTCTGTCTGCGGCCATAGCGGCACTCCATGAGGTTCACGAACGTGACGCACTGTGTCACGGCCATGGTAAGGGTCGGCAGCACATACATCCACACAAAGCCCCACGCACCGCTCAATGGAACGCCTCTTGCGTCAGCCAGTCGTAATACGCCTCACTGATCTGCTTTTTATCCTTTTTCCGGACCGGTACCCGCTCGCCGGTGTCCATTTCAAAAAAATCGCCGAAGCGCACCACATGGCTCATGTTGACGAGATAGCTCTTGTGGCAGCGCAGGAAGGAGGCTGCCTCCCCCTCCGGCACGATGTCGTCAATCTTTGTCAGAATGTCAATGGTCTCCCCTGCCAGATGCAGAAATACGCGGTGGTCGCGGCTCTCCACAAAGACAATATCCCGATACGGGATGCAGCGGATCTCACTGTTTTTTCTATATATGTATGACGGGCCGGTGCTCCGCCGCCGCACAATGCGCAGCAGCACCTTTTCCAGCCGCTTTCTGTCCACAGGCTTCATCAGATAGTCCAGTGCATCGACATCAAAGCCGTCGAGTGCAAAATCCGGACTGGAGGTCAGAAAAACAATGGGGATGTCCACATGCAGCCGGCGCAGCTGATGCGCGGCATCCATCCCTGTGCTCTGGTGCATGAAAATATCGAGAAACAGCGCATCACAGCTGCGCAGGCTGCTGACCTGCTGCAAAAGCTCCTCTGCAGAGGCGTACTGCTCAAACACATCGTCGTCCGCGCGCAGCGCGCGGATCGCATCCATGAGCGTCTGCCGGTCGTCCTGAGAATCATCGCAGATCACAATTCGCACTCCATGCACCTCCTTTTACACAATGACTATATTATGCATGATTTGTCGTTCTTTGTCAATTTCCAATGTTTATAACATTTCATACAAAAATTGTATCCTGCCATACAAGCGCCAGTTGACACGGGTACACGCGCTTGCAGTCCGGGCTGAGCCGCCGTCTGCGGCCAGGCGCAAGGCAAAAATATTTTGTCATTTTACCATATTTTCCGTTGCATTTTCAGCCAATTTCCATTATACTTGGTGCATACACCATTCCATTTTCTGTGTGCTTGGAGGTTCTCATGAAACGACATCTGCTGTCTCTTGTCTTGCTGCTGCTTCTTTGTGCGCTGCTCCCCTGCGCGCAGGCCAGCGGCGCCCTCGAGTTTGGTGATTTTCAGGTTTCCGGCAATCTGAGCGGCTGCGCCTACGAAAATGGCGTTCTGCGCATTCAGGCGGGCGGCGCGTACACCCTTTCCATGAAGTCAGGCACTGCACAAACGGCAGACCGGATTCTGATCTGCAGCGACGAGCCTGTCACGCTCACGCTCTGCAGCGTCCACATTGACACGCAGACCGGCTCGCCCATCGCATTAAGCGGCAGCGCCGCCGTCACGTTCACCCTGCAGGGAGAAACCACGCTGCAGGCTGCGGCTTCCTATTCCGGCCTCTATCTGCCAGACACCGCATCACTGTGTGTCCAGGGTGATGGTCAGTTGACCACTGCCGGAGCAACCGGCATCGGCGGCAGCTGCGCAGCCGGAGCGTCACCGTCCTGCGGCTCGCTCACCGTCGCGGGCGGCATTATCTCCGCAACAGGCCGGTACGGTGCCGGCATCGGCGGAGCATCCAGCACGGACACCACCAGCGCTGGTGCCGGCGGCACCGTTACCATCACGGGCGGCACCGTGGAGGCATGCAGCACAGGCGGCACTGTCAACAACCGGGACAATACGGTGTCGAACACCGAGAGCGGCCGTGCCGTCGGCGGAGGCTATGACAATACGAACAGGAACTATCTGAGCGACGGCACCATCCATACCATTCCGCATAACGGCGAGCGAACCTACGGCATGTGCCGCAGCGACCGCAACTTACACCCAGACCAGGATATGCCTGCATTCCGGGGTGATTATTATCGCAAGGTTGAATATGAGTCTGACCAAACCAGTTCTTATCTGTTCATCCGGATGGAGCCGAGTGATCTGGCCATCACAGGCCCGGAGGACGGCTGGAGCTATACCGGTGAACTCTATGATTTGGCGACCCTGACCATTCGGAAGGGCGGCAATTACACCATTTCCATGCGGGAGGGCCGCACAGAGACCAACGACGGGATTCTCGTCGACGTTGGCGCCGGCACACCTGTCACAATCACCATTGACTCTCTTGTGCATAAAATCGACCATTGGGACGAAGAGGCGCTGCGGATCAAAAGCGGCACCGTTACGCTGAAGCTGAAGGGAGAAAGTACGTTCGAATCCGGCACATCCCACGGCGAAATCAACTTTCTCGACACCGAAAACACCGAGCTCATCATCACCAGCGCAGACGGCGACGGCAAAACCAGCGGCACCCTGAACGCAAGCTCTCAGTGCCGCACCGCCACCATCGGAAGTGCAGAGGGGTATGCCAGGCTGACCATCCGGGGCGGGACCATTCGCGCCAATTATTCTGGTGTCGACGGCGGTGCCGCCATCGGCGGGCCGGATGGCATCGACCTGACGGTCACAGGCGGCATTTTGCATGCCACAGCCATAAGTAACGGCGCAGCCATCGGCTCATCCGTGCAGTCTTCCGGGAAAGACGGGGGCAGCAGCGGCAAGGTCACCGTCACCGGCGGTGAGGTGTATGCAACAAGCCTCGGCAGCGGCGGTGCGGCCATTGGCAGCGGCCCGATCGGGGCCCAGTCTGCCAAGGATGGCGCGGAGGTTCTGGTTACCGGCGGTAAGGTCGTCGCCATTACGGATAAGATGGAATTTGAATATTCCAGTGGTTCAAACATTTATTATAACTACAGCGCAGCCATCGGCGGCGGCCAAAGCTCCAACGAGCAGATCACTCCGGGCGGCAGCGGCACACTGACCATCACAGGCGGCACCGTCATTGCCATCGCCAAATCCGGCGGACGCGCCATCGGCAGCGGCGTACCGCTCGCCACCGCCGCCTCCCACGCAGATAAGACCGTCCTTGCAGACGCTGCTGCCAACCGGCAGATTACGGTCCTGACGGCAGACACACCGGACGGCGTGCTTGCCGCCGTGGAGGGCTCGCCCTTCACCGCCCGGACAGATCTCACACAGCTTGCCACCACCTGCGCCAGCTTCCGCGCAGAGACTGCAACCTACGCACTGTCTGTCTCCCCCGAAGCGGCCGCGTTTGATACCGCCGTCTACGGCTACGAAACGCCCGCCGCAATCACCATCACACTCACCAACACCGGCAGTGAGCCGCTGACGGGAATTTCCGCCGCCCTGACGGGCGACAGCTTCACGCTCGGCACGCTTTCTGCCGCAGAGCTTCAGCCCGGAGAAGCGGCGACTATTGCCGTGCAGCCGCTGGCGGAGCTGCCCGCAGGCGACTATACCGGCACGCTGACCATCTCGGCCGGCAGCAAAGCCTCCGCGCTGCAGATCCCCGTCTCCTTCCGCGTCGCCAAAAAGCAGGCGGAGGAACCCGTCTCCCCATCACCGGATCCCATCGTCTACAGTCCTGTAAAAACGCTGGGGGATCTTGCCCTGCCAGATGGCTGGCTCTGGCAGGATGCAGACAGCCCCATGCCCCTGCCGGGGACGCACAATTGCCTTGTGCGCCGGGCCGTCGCGGACGATACGAATTTCGACTGGAGCCAGGTTCCGGGCTATAACGCGGCTGCACACTGCGTCGTGCGCAGCATTGCGCTGACGGTTCTTCCCGCCGCGCAGGCCGCACCCGACGCGCCGGTCCTGCAGTCGCGCACCACAACCGCCATCACGCTGCGCGAAATTCCGGCCAACTCCAACGGCGCGCAGGCGGAGTATTCCATCGACGGCGGCAGCAGCTGGCAGCAGAGCCCCGTATTCCAGAACCTGAATCCGCAAACAAGCTACCGCTTCGTCGCCCGCTACGCTGCAACGAGCGCTTATGCCGCGTCGCCGGCCAGCGCCGAAACCGTCATCTCCACCGCCAGCAGCGCCCGCACCATCTATTATACGCTCACCTTCCAGACAAACGGCGGCAGCAGTCTGGAAGCGCTGACACGGCCAAACGGCTCGGTCATTGACCTGTTTGCCTATGTTCCGCGCCGCGAGGGCTGCAGCTTTGCCGGCTGGTACAAGGACGCCGCGCTGCAGCAGCGCATCACCAGCGTCACATTGACTGGGGATCTGACAATCTTCGCCTCGTGGCTGGCCGACGGCAATCCCTTTGCGGACGTCCGGGAATCCGACTGGTTCTGCGCAGACGTGCTGTATGCGTACCGCCGCGGCCTTCTGACCGGCGTGGACGCAGCGCACTTCTGCCCCAACGCGCCCATGACGCGCGCCATGCTTCTCACGGTGCTGGCACGGCTGGACGGCGTGCTCTCCGGCAGCGGTGCAGATTGGTATGTGCCTGCGCGCACCTGGGCCATGGAGAACGGCATCTCTGACGGCAGCGCCATGGACGCCCCCGTCACGCGGGAGCAGCTGGCAGCCATTTTGTTCCGCTACGCCATCCACCACGGGATGCTCACGGTTACGCTGGAGGAAAACCTGTCCGCATTCACGGACGCCGGCGCGATCAGCAGCTATGCTGTCCCAGCCATGAACTGGGCTGTTGGGCGGGGGCTGCTGCTGGGCAGCGGGGATCAGCTTGATCCCGCCGGCACAGCCACCCGTGCACAGACGGCTGCTATTCTGCAGCGGTATCTTAACCAATAATCCTGCATCGCAGGCAGGCCTTTCGCGTGATCAAAAACAGGAAAAATATTTCTGCAATTCTATGCTCTATTATGCCTCCGGCGGCCCCATCTTTTCCGCCTTGCCGGAAAAGATGGGGGAGAAAAGGGGCGCTAGGTTACGTTTGGT
>CAKUAM010000092.1 GCA_934636305.1 uncultured Oscillospiraceae bacterium | reverse complement strand
ATCACAAACTCAATCCCGGACTTGATACCATGTTCCTGACTGCCGAGCACCAGTTCATGTACCTGAGCTCCAGCGCCGTCAAGGAAATGGCCCGGTATGACGCCGACATCAGCGATTTTCTGCCGCGCGAGATCATACCGGATTTCAAAGCTCGCATGATGGAGCATATCTAAGGAGGTAATTTTATGGCAAGCGGTATTGAAGAAATCCTGACAACGTTGTACGAGATGGTACAAGATGCGTGGAGCCTGCCGCTCGGCGCAGATAAGTGCGTACTCGAACGTGACAAGGTTCTGGATCTTCTTGACGAGATCAGCAATCAGCTTCCCGGTGAACTCAAGCAGGCAAAGACGATTGTGGAGTCCCGCAACGAAGTCATTACCAACGCCAAGCGTGAGGCGGAGAACATTCTCAAGCAGGCCGAGCAGCGTGCCCGCCAGATGATCTCGCATGAGGAGGTCTATCTGCAGGCGCAGAAGGAGGCCGATGAGCTCATGAAAAATGCACAGACCAAGATCAAGGAGCTGCGTCAGGTCACGAACGACTACGTTGACGACTCCATGAAGCGCACGGAGGACGCCATTGCACAGGCACTGTCGGAGATCCGCGAGTCGCGCAGCAAGTTCCGCGCGCTCGTCAATCCGCAGCAGGCGAAGCCGTCGCCGATCATTGAGGATGTGTAATCCCACACAGGCATAACGCTACAGGCAACGATGAGGAAGGAACTCCCGGCGTGCTGCAGAGAGAGGGCGGTTGGTGAAAGCCCCTGCACAAACGGATCGTCTGTCGCCTCTGAGCCGCAGGCTGAACCAGAAGTAGGCTTTGCCGGGCGCTCCCGTTACAGAGCATCAAGTGCCCGGCCTATGTCGGGAACACAGGTGGTACCACGGTCCATGATCGCCCTGAGTCTTGACTCAGGGCGTTTTTTATTCTGAAAAAGGGGAACAGCATGACACAGTACACATTCGCAATCGGAAAATATCACGGGAAAAACATCCAGACGGAGCTTGCAAAGGATCTTGCTGCGGCAAGACGCTCTGTGATGACAGATCTGGAGCTGAAAAAGGAATCCGCCACCAAAAAAGGACGTGCCAGCAGCGCAATTCTGAGCGTTGGTTGTGCGATTTTTGCGGTGGTCTGGAAGCTGACACGGGAGCAGGCTGCCAGCAATACGCTGCTTGCGGTGGCAATTGCATTTTTGCTCGTCGGCGTATATCTGCTGTACTGGAATCTGCGCAGCGATTATCACGAATATATGAAAAAGGCAGCGCAGCTGCTGATGAGCCTCAACAGTGTCGATTCTGCCAGGCATCCTTGCGTCCGCTTTACAGACGGGGAGATGACCATCTCCGGCGGCAGCCAGAACACCCAGGTTCCCTATAGCGAGATCACAGCGGTCTCCGAGTCGGAGCGGCTGTGGACGCTGCTGCACGGCAGAGCCGTGACCGTCCTGCAGAAGGCGGATCTGGTTGGTGGTGAGCCGGCGGCATTTTCCGAATTTCTGCAGCAGACAATCCCATGTAAGATCCAGAAAATCAGTTGACATAAAATTTCTTGATTGGAGTATCAGATATGAACAGAGAACTTCCCAAAACGTATGACCCGAAGCTGGTTGAAAACCAGATCTACGACATGTGGATGGAAAACGACTGCTTCAGAGCCGAACCGGACCCCGACAAAAAGCCGTATTCCATCGTGATGCCGCCTCCCAACGTCACAGGCCAGCTCCACATGGGCCACGCGCTCGATTCCACGCTGCAGGATATCCTGACCCGATACAAGCGCATGGAGGGCTACAGCGCTCTCTGGCTGCCCGGTACGGATCATGCCGGCATTGCCACGCAGATCAAGGTCGAGGAGGAGCTGCGCGTCAAGGAGGGCAAGACCCGCTATGACCTTGGCCGTGAGAAGTTCCTCGAGCGTGTCTGGGCCTGGAAGGAGAAGTACGGCAGCCGCATCGTGGAGCAGCAGCGCAAGCTCGGCGTCAGCTGCGACTGGTCGAGAAGCCGCTTTACCATGGATGAGGGCTGCTCCAAAGCTGTGCGTGAGGCTTTCTGTGAGATGTATGACAAGGGCCTCATTTACAAGGGCAGCCGCATCATCAACTGGTGCCCGCACTGCCTGACGGCCCTCTCCGACGCGGAGGTCGAATACGTCGACAAGCCCGGCCACCTGTGGTATATCCGCTATCCGCTGGCCGATGGCTCCGGCGATATCGTCGTCGCCACGACCCGCCCGGAGACCATGATGGGCGATACCGGCGTGGCGGTCAACCCGAACGACGAAAAGTTCAAGCACCTGATCGGCAAGACCTGCATCCTGCCCATCATGAATCGGGAAATCCCCATCGTGGGCGATGAGTATTGTGAGATTGGCTTCGGCACTGGCGCGGTCAAAATGACCCCGGCGCACGACCCCAACGACTTTGAGGTGGGCCTGCGCCATAACCTTGACGTGATCCGCGTGATCGCGGATGACGGCACCATCAACGAAAACGGCGGCAAATACAACGGCATGGACCGCTACGAATGCCGCAAGGCGCTGGTCAAGGATCTGGAGGAGCAGGGCTATCTCGTCAAGACCGAGCCGTATTCCCACAACGTCGGCACCTGCTATCGCTGCCATAACGATGTAGAGCCGCTCATTTCCGCGCAGTGGTTCGTCAAGATGAAGCCGCTGGCGGAGGAGGCTATCCGCGTTGTAAAGGATGGCACAATCAAGTTTGTGCCGGAGCGCTTCTCCAAGACGTATCTCAACTGGATGGAAAACGTGCACGACTGGTGCATTTCCCGTCAGCTGTGGTGGGGCCATCAGATTCCGGCGTGGTACTGTGACGAGTGCGGTCATATCAACGTCTCGCGTGAGGATCCGACCAAGTGTGAGGCCTGCGGCTGCACGCATCTGACCCGGGATGAGGACGTGCTTGACACGTGGTTCTCGTCCGGTCTGTGGCCGTTCTCCACGCTGGGCTGGCCGGATCTGGATTCTGAGGATCTCAAATACTGGTACCCGACGACCGATATGGTGACGGGCTATGATATCATCTTCTTCTGGGTGGCGCGTATGGTCGTCTCCGGCATGGAGCAGATGAAGAAGGAGCCGTTCAAGACGGTCTTTATCCACGGCCTTGTCCGCGACGACAAGGGACGCAAAATGTCCAAGTCCCTCGGCAATGGCATTGATCCGCTGGAAATGGCCGAAAAGTACGGCGCGGATGCGCTGCGCTTCAACCTCATCACCGGCAACTCGCCCGGCAACGACATGCGCTTCTACGTGGAAAAGTGCGAGGCGATGCGCAACTTTGCCAACAAGATCTGGAACGCGAGCCGCTATGTGCTCATGAACCTGACCGTTGAGCAGACGGGTCTGCCCGAGGCATCCGAGCTTGAGAGTGAGGACAAGTGGGTGCTGACAAAGCTTAATACGCTCATCAGGGAAGTCACGGAGAATATGGACGCGTATGAGCTTGGTGTGGCCTCGGCCAAGGTCTATGATTTCATCTGGGATACGTATTGCGACTGGTATATTGAGCTCACCAAGGCACGGCTTTATGGTGAGGATGAGGCCAGCAAGCAGACGGCACAGCGTGTGCTTGTGTACGTGCTCGATCAGTTCCTGCGGCTGCTGCATCCGTTCATGCCGTTTATTACAGAGGAAATCTGGCAGGCCATTCCGCATGAGGGAAAGTTCCTCATGCTGGCCGACTGGCCGAAGTATGACGAGAGCCTGAACTTCTCGGTTGAGGCGGCCCATATGGAATCCGTCATGAATGCCATCCGCTCGGTGCGCAACCGCCGCGCGGAGATGAATGTCCCGCCGTCGAAAAAGAGCACGCTCTATGTCGTTTCCGCCAAGGGAGATATCTTCCGTCAGGGCGAGGGCTTTATCTGCCGACTGGCCTACGCAGATAAGGTCATCCTCTGCGATGCGGATCCCGAGGGCCACGAGAACATGGTCTGCGTTGTCACAAACGACGCCAAGCTCTATATCCCGCTCGAGGAGCTGATTGACTTTGAGAAGGAGCTGGCCCGCATTGAAAAGGAAAAGGCCAACTGCCTCAAGCAGATTGCCATGTTCGAGGGGAAGCTTTCTAACGAGGCGTTTGTCTCCCGCGCGCCGGAGAAGGTTGTGGCGGAGCAGCGCGAGAAGCTGGAAAAGAACCGCGCGCTGCTGGCTCAGCTGGAAGAAAGCGAAAAGCGCCTGAAAAAGTAAACCGTTCGACCATATCTGCAGCATATCTTTTCTATAATGGACACGCAGGAAATTCCTGCGTGTCCATTTTGTATCTGGAGGTGTACCAATGAATCTGACTAGCTTTTTGCAGGACAAGCATCTGACAGTTGCGCTGCGCGGCGAGATCGATCACCACAGCGCGAAGGAAATCATGCGCGTCGTCGGCAACAAGATCGATCTGTATCTGCCGTGTGTGTGCGTGCTGGATTTTCGGGAGGTAACGTTCATGGATTCCAGCGGCATTGCCGTTATCATCAGTTGCGTGCGCAGGATGCGGCAGCTGCAGGGCGAGGTTGTGCTGCGCAGCGTTCCGCCGCAGCCCATGAAGGTGCTCAAGGCCTCCGGCATTGAGCGCATTGCGACATTGGAGGAGGAAAGGAGCTTTGTACATGAAGGCTGAAAATGAAATGACGCTGCTGTTTCCCAGCAAGTCGGCAAATGAATCGTTTGCGCGCGCGGCCGTTGCATGCTTTGCCGCGCAGCTTGATCCCAATCTTGAGGAGCTCAACGATATCAAAACAGCAGTCAGCGAGGCGGTCACCAACTGCATCGTTCACGGCTACCGCGATACCATCGGCATGATTACCATCCGCTGCCGGATCCTGCCGGAGAGCGTTCTGGATCTTGTGATCCGTGACAAGGGCTGCGGCATTGCCGACATTCAGCAGGCCAGAACGCCGATGTTCACCACCGGCGGGCCGGAGCGAAGCGGCATGGGCTTTACGATCATGGAAAGCTTCATGACCTCTCTGCAGGTCACATCCAGGCCGGGAAAGGGGACGACGGTACATATGAAGCGGAAGATCATCCGGCGGGGGATGAACGCTTGAACGAGCTGTGTGATCTCATCTGCCGCGCGCAGTCCGGAGACCGGAGCGCAACCGAGCAGCTGGTTACAGAGAATGCCGGGCTCATCTGGTCGATTGCCAGGCGGTATTTTGGCCGCGGCGTCGAGCCGGACGATCTCTACCAGCTCGGCTGCGTGGGCTTTCTCAAGGCGGTGGAGGGCTTTGACCCGGGGTACGGCACGCAGTTTTCCACATATGCTGTGCCGAAGATTGCCGGTGAGATCCGCCGCTTTCTGCGTGACGACGGCGCAATCAAGGTCAGCCGCAGCGTCAAAGAGCGCGCCGCCGCCATCAAAAAGGCACGTGAGCGCCTGACCGGGGACTTTGGTCGGGAGCCAACGCTCTCAGAGCTCTCGCAGGCCCTGGG
The DNA here is from genome assembly GCA_934636305.1 of uncultured Oscillospiraceae bacterium. Classification (GTDB taxonomy): domain Bacteria; phylum Bacillota; class Clostridia; order Oscillospirales; family Oscillospiraceae; genus CAG-170. Next base: position 1,446 of record CAKUAM010000092.1, on the reverse strand, counting down.
CCTGTCCACCGAGGAAATTGCCAGCGCCGAGACGGCCACCAGTGCGGCGCAGTCCATCCAGCGCCAGACCGGCGAGGAGGGCTTCTGCCTGGAGGATGTTCTGTGTACGGACGGGATGGAAGAAACGCTGCTGGAGCACATGGCGCTGCGGGAGGCGCTGCGCCAGCTGCCGGAAAAGGAGAAGCTTGTCATTCAGCTCCGGTATTTCCACAGCCTGACACAGCAGCGTGTGGCCAGCCTGATCGGCGTCTCACAGGTGCAGGTCAGCCGCATCGAAAAGAAGGCGCTTGCGCGGCTTCGAACATTTTTTTGATATCGACAAATCGGCAAAAATGGTATAGAATATCTTTACTTTCAATAAGGGTGAAGATATGGATACTGTTTACGAAAAAAGATTTCTGGCGGCGCGGCGCGCCGTCATTGCCGCGCGGTTTGTCAATCTCAATGAAATGCAGCTGCAGGGCGTTCTGACCACGCAGGGGCCGCTGCTGCTGCTGGCCGGCGCCGGCAGCGGCAAGACGACCGTGCTGATTAACCGCATTGCGAACCTCATTGCCTTCGGCGAGGGGGCGGACTCTGACGAGATCCCGGAGGGAATTACAGAGGACGACGTTACATATCTGGAGCAATATCTGCGCACGCAGGACCGGGACATGCAGATTCAGGCAGAGCGGCTGTGCGCGCTGCGTCCGGCGGCGCCGTGGTCGATTCTTGCCATCACGTTCACCAATAAGGCCGCAAATGAGCTCAAGGCCAGACTGCAGGCGCTGCTTGGCGATTATGCGATGGATGTGTGGGCCATGACGTTCCACGCGGCCTGCTGCCGCATTCTTCGCCGGGAGATTGACCGCCTTGACGGCTACACCGGAAGCTTCACAATCTATGACTCTGCGGATTCCGACCGCGTGATGAAGGATATCCTGAAAGATCTGGACATTGACGAGAAGGTGCTGCCGCCGCGGCTGGCGCTGTCGGTTATCAGCAAGGCCAAGGACAAGCGGCAGGACGCTGCCCGCTTTGCCAGATCTGCAGGCAAATCCGGTGATTTCCACATGGATCGGATTGCGCAGCTGTATGCCGAGTATGAAAAGCGGCTGCATGAGGCAAACGCACTCGATTTTGACGATATCATTCTGAAAACCGTGGAGCTTCTGGAGCGCTTTGCGGATGTCCGTGCCTATTATCAGAAGAAGTTCCACTATGTCATGATCGACGAGTATCAGGACACGAACCAGCTGCAGTACCAGCTGTCCTCGCTGCTGGCGGGCGGATACCGGAATATCTGCGTCGTCGGCGACGACGACCAGTCCATCTATAAGTTCCGCGGCGCAACCATTGAGAATATTCTCTCGTTTGAAAAGCAGTTCTCCGGGACGCGCGTGATCCGGCTCGAGCAGAATTACCGTTCGACGCAGGCAATTTTGAACGCGGCCAACGCGGTGATTG
>CAKUAM010000091.1 GCA_934636305.1 uncultured Oscillospiraceae bacterium | reverse complement strand
GTACCAGACCGTGCTCGGTCTGGTCGGCAACACCAGCCGCATCGACATGTCCCTGCTTGAGAGTCTGGACATCGTTGAGAGCGTCAAGCGCGTTTCCGATCCCTTCAAATGCTGCAACCGCAAGTTCCACCCGGACGACACCGTTGTCTCGGTCGGCGACGCAAAATTCGGCGGCGGCCATTTTGCCATGATCGCCGGCCCCTGCTCCGTCGAGTCGGAGGAGCAGATTGTCTACGTCGCCAGGGCGGTCAAGGCCGCGGGCGCGCAGCTGCTGCGCGGCGGCGCGTTCAAGCCCCGCACCTCTCCGTACGACTTCCAGGGCCTGCACGAGCAGGGCCTGCGCCTTCTGGAGATTGCCAAGCAGGAAACCGGCCTGCCCATCGTGACAGAGCTTATGAACATCAAGCACCTGCCGCTGTTTGACAACGTTGACGTGATCCAGATCGGCGCGCGCAACATGCAGAACTATGACCTTCTGAAGGAAATGGGCTCTGTGAAAAAGCCGATTCTTCTCAAGCGCGGGCTTGCCAACACGCTCAAGGAGCTTCTGATGAGCGCAGAGTACATCATGGCCAGCGGCAACGACAACGTCATCCTCTGTGAGCGCGGCATCCGCACATTTGACGACTACACCAGAAACACGCTCGATCTTGCCGCCGTGCCGATGCTGCACGAGCTGTCGCATCTGCCGGTCATCGTCGATCCCAGCCACTCCACCGGCATCAACCGCCTTGTCCCGCCCATGACGCTGGCCGCCGCGGCCTGCGGCGCAGACGGCGTCATTGTGGAGGTTCATAACGATCCGATCCATGCGCTGTGCGATGGCGCGCAGTCGCTCACCTGCGAGCAGTTTGCTGAAGTCGCCAAAAAGGTTCGCGCTGTACGCGAGGCGGTGACAAGATGAGAGCCGGCATCGTAGGCCTTGGCCTCATCGGCGGCTCGTTTGCCAAGGCTTATCACGCCGCCGGGTGGACCGTACTGGGATATGATCTTGACGAGAGCGTACTGAGCTTCGCACGGCTGGCGGACGCTGTGGACGAACCGCTTACCATGCAGAACATTGCCGGCTGCGACCTTGTGCTCATCTGTGTGCGGCCGCAGGCAGCCGTTGACTATCTGCGCGAGGCTGCGCCGCACATTGGGCCGCACCCGGTGGTGATTGACTGCTGCGGCACCAAACGCGTGGTTTGTGAGGCCTGCTTTCCGTTGGCCCGTGAATATGGCTTTACGTATCTCGGCGGCCATCCGATGGCCGGTACACAATACTCCGGCTTCGGCCATGCGCGCGCGAACCTCTATCACAACGCGCCGATGGTCATTGTGCCGCCCGATTTTGACAACATTGCGCTTCTGACGCGCGTGAAGGAGCTTCTCTCCCCTGCCGGCTTCGGCTGCTATTCTGTCACCACCGCGCAGAGCCATGACGAGATGATTGCGTTCACCTCCCAGATGGCGCATCTGGTCTCCAACGCCTACATCAAAAGCCCCACGGCAAGCGCGCACAAGGGTTTTTCCGCCGGCAGCTACAAGGATATGACCCGCGTGGCATGGCTGAATGCGCCCATGTGGTCGGAGCTGTTTCTGGAAAACAGGGATTTCATGCTGCAGGAGCTCGACTGCCTGATGGAAAATCTGATGCAGTACCGCGCGGCCATCGCCGCCGGCGACAGCGAAGCGCTCACCGCTCTTCTTGAGGAGGGCAAAAAGCGCAAGGAGGAGGTTGACGGCCGATGAGAACCGTCCATGTAAACGCGTCGCGTCAATATGACGTGCAGATTGAAAGCGGTCTTTTGCAAGCGGCCGGCCAGCAGATCCGCGCCGTCTCAGGCGCTAAGACGCTCATGCTCGTCTCTGACGACAGCGTTTGGGCGCTGTATGGCGAGCAGGTGCAGGCTGCGCTGGCGCACGCGGGCTTCGCCGTGTGCCGCTTCGTATTTCCGCACGGAGAATCGTCAAAATGTGCCCAGACCTATCTTGCACTTTTGAACACGCTGGCAGAGAACCGTCTCACCCGCGCCGACGCGCTTGTCGCGCTGGGCGGCGGCGTGGTCGGCGATCTGACAGGCTTTGCCGCGTCAACCTATCTGCGCGGCATCGGCTTTATCCAGATCCCCACGACGCTTCTTGCCATGGTGGACTCCTCCGTCGGCGGCAAGACTGCCATCGACCTGCCCGCCGGGAAGAATCTGGTCGGCACCTTCTATCAGCCGCAGCTTGTGCTGTGCGACCCGGACTGCCTCTCCACGCTGCCGGAGGATATTTTCCGCGATGGCTGCGCGGAAGTCATCAAATATGCCATTTTGCGCAGCGCCGCCTTTTTTGACGAACTCCAGGCCACGCCGCCCCGCCAGCAGCTTGCGCATATTATTGAAACCTGCGTGAAGATGAAGCGCGACGTCGTGGCCGAGGATGAGTTTGACCGCGGCACAAGACAGCTTCTGAACCTCGGGCACACGTTCGGCCACGGCATCGAAGCCTGCAGCGGCTTCGCCGTCAGTCACGGCAGCGCCGTTGCCACCGGCATGGCCATGATGCTGCGCGCCGGTGCGGCGCACGGCGTCTGCTCGGCGCAGACGCGCGACGAGGGCCTTGCGCTTCTGCAGCAGTACCAGCTGCCCACTGACTGCATGTATCCGGCAGAGCAAATGCTGCCGGTTGTGCTGCATGATAAAAAATCTGCCGGAGATTCGATCAATCTGATTGTTCCGGCTGCAATCGGCGACTGCCGGATTCTGAAAACACCCGCCGCCGAAATTTCCGATTGGCTGAAGGCAGGTGGTGCACAATGAATGTCACGCTCGCCCCTGGCCCGCGCACCGGCAGCATCCGCATCCCCGCCTCCAAATCGCAGGCGCACCGGATGCTCATCTGCGCGGCGCTCTCCGACGCGCCGTCGCGCCTGATCCTAAGCGGCTTCAGCGAGGATATTGACGCCACCATGCAGTGCCTGCAGGCGCTGAGCGCCGGATTTTCCATAGAGCCGGACGGGCTCTGCATCCGTCCGGTGGTTCTTCCTCACCGAGAAGCTGCCGTGAAGCTGGACGCCGGAGAAAGCGGCTCGACGCTGCGGTTTTTGCTGCCGGTTGTCGCGGCGCTCGGCCTTACGGCAGAGATCCGCATGCATGGGCGGCTGCCGGACAGGCCGCTGTCTCCCCTGTGGGAGCTTTTATGCGCGCACGGCGTGCAGCTGCGCCGCGCAGGCGACATTCTGCATGTATCAGGCCGCCTCACGCCGGGCAGCTTTGCACTCCCCGGCAATGTGTCCTCCCAGTTTATCTCCGGGCTTCTGTTCGCGCTGCCGCTGCTGGATGGTGCCAGCACACTCCGCGTTACCGGGACGCTGCAGTCGGCGCAGTATGTCGCCATGACCGAGCAGGCCATCTCGGCCTCGGGCATCACGCTGCAAAAGGGCGGCGCCTGCTATACCATCCCCGGTGGCCAGCGCTATCGCGCGCCCGCTGTCCAGCACGTCGAGGGTGACTGGTCCAATGCTGCGTTTTATCTCTGCATGGGCGCGCTGTCTGCGTCCGGCATCACGGTTTCCGGCCTGAGCAGCCGCTCTTTGCAGGCTGACCGCGCCATCGCCGACCTTTTATCCCGCTTCGGCGCGGATATTACCGGGGATGCAGATACCATTACCGTCCGCCGCGGCACGCTGCGCGGCATTTCTGTGGACGCCGGGCCAATCCCGGATCTGATTCCCGTCGTCAGCGTACTGGCAGCCCTGTCGGGCGGCGAGACGCGCATTGAAAATGCCGCGCGCCTGCGCCTGAAGGAATCTGACCGCCTCACTGCCACAGCCCAGCTCATCACCTCGCTTGGCGGAACTGTACAGGAGCTGCCGGACGGGCTCATCATCACGGGCCGTGCGGCGCTTGCCGGCGGCAGCGTGGATTCCTGCAATGACCACCGCATCGCCATGAGCGCGGCGGTCGCAGCCTGCGGCAGCCGCGCGCCTGTCTGCGTGAAAAACAGCGCCTGCGTTGCCAAATCCTATCCCGCATTCTGGGAAGATTTTGCATCACTCAAGGAGGAACAACCATGAGCAGCGTCTATACCGGCAATTTTACCGTCGCCATTTTCGGGCAGTCGCACGCACCGGCCATCGGCGTCACCATGGACGGCCTTCCTGCCGGCTTTGCAGTAGATCCGGAGGCGCTGCAGCGCTTTCTTGCCCGCCGTGCACCCGGCCAGAACGCCTGGTCCACGCCGCGCAGGGAGGCCGACGTGCCGGAGATCCTGTGCGGCCTCAAAAATGGGCGCACATGCGGCGCACCGCTGACGGCCATCATCCGCAACACCAACACCCGCTCCGGCGATTATGAAAATCTTATGGATATCCCGCGGCCCGGCCATGCCGACTATACCGCGCAGATGAAATTCGGCGGCGCACAGGACGCGGCCGGCGGCGGCCACTTTTCCGGCCGGCTGACCGCGCCCCTGTGCATTGCAGGCGGCATCTGCCTGCAGCTGCTGGCCTCGCAGGGTATTTCGGTCCGCGCGCACATTTTATCCATCGGCCCTGTCCGCGACGATGCGCCGTTTGACGCCCCCGTCGATCACAAGCCGTTCCCTGCCGTCTCTGACGCTGCGGCAGCCGCCATGCAGGCGGAGATTGCAGAAGCCAGACAGGCGCAGGACTCTGTTGGCGGGATTATTGAATGTGTGGTCGACGGCCTGCCGGCCGGCATTGGCAATCCCATGTTCGACGGGCTTGAAAATTTGATTGCGCGCACGGTGTTTGCCATTCCTGCCGTGAAGGGACTGGAATTCGGCGCCGGCTTTGCCGCAGCAGGCATGCGCGGCAGCGAAAACAACGATGCCTTCCGCGTCATAGACGGAGCGGTCGTCACCGAGACGAACAACTGCGGCGGCATTCTCGGCGGCATTTCCAACGCCATGCCGCTTGTGTTCCGCGCCGCGTTCAAGCCCACGCCGTCTATCTCCCGCGAGCAGCGCTCCGTCAGCCTCTCCGGCATGGAAAACGCGCCGCTCACCATTCATGGCCGGCATGATCCGTGTATCGTCCCGCGCGCTGTCCCGTGTGTGGAGGCCGCGGCGGCAATTGCCGTGCTCGACGCGCTGATGACGCGAAAAAAGGAGGTCGGATATGGATTCTAAGCTTACCTGCGGGCTGCTGGGCCGCAAGCTCGGCCACAGCTATTCCCCCGCAATTCACCGGCAGCTGGCCGACTATTCCTATGCGCTTTTCGAGGTGGAGCCGGAGGATCTGGACGCATTTCTGCGTTCAGGCCGCTTTGATGGCCTGAACGTCACGATTCCCTATAAAAAAGATGTGATCGCCTACTGCGCAGAGCTTTCCGACACCGCGCGCGCCATCGGCGCGGTCAACACACTCGTGCGCCAGCCAGACGGTACGCTCTACGGCGACAACACCGACGCCTACGGTTTTGAAATGCTCGTACGCAGCAGCGGCGCAGAGATTACCGGGAAGAAGGCGCTGGTTTTCGGCTCGGGCGGTGCATCCGCCACAGCGCAGTACGTCCTGCGGAAGCTCGGCGCACGTGAGGTCGTCGTGATCTCCCGCCGCGGAGAAAATACCTATGATAATCTCGCGCGGCATGCCGACGCACAGATTGCCGTCAACACCACCCCGGTCGGTATGTATCCGGACACCGGCGTCTCACCGGTTCAGCTTTCGCAGCTGCCGGCTCTGGAAGCCGCGCTGGACGTTGTCTACAACCCGGCCCGGACGGATTTTCTCCTGCAGGCGGAATCACGCGGGCTCAAGCGTGAAAATGGTCTGCAGATGCTCGTCGCGCAGGCAAAAAAGAGCTGTGAGGACTTTACCGGCAGCGCTCTGCCGGATTCTGTGATCCCGACAATCACCGCCGCACTCGCGCGCGGCATGCAGAACATTGTCCTGATCGGCATGCCGGGCTGCGGAAAGACCTCCGTCGGCAGGGCGCTGGCCGAAACGCTTCACCGGCCGTTTCTGGACGCGGATGAAATTCTTGTCCAGCAGGCGGGCATGTCCATCCCGGATATTTTCCGGCTGGAGGGTGAGGACGGCTTCCGCCGGCGCGAAACCGCCGTGCTTGCCGGGCTCGGCAAGCGCTCGGGCTGCATTCTTGCCACGGGCGGCGGCTGCGTCACGCGCGCAGAGAATTACCCGCTTCTGCGTCAGAACGGGACGATCTTCTGCCTGACGCGTGCACTGGACCTGCTTCCGTCTGCAGGGCGGCCTGTCTCTCAGGCGCTGGGGGCCGAAGCCATCTATGCCCAGCGCAAACCGCTATATGAACGCTTCGCTGACCATATGATAAGCAACGACGGCGCTCTTTCTGACACAATAAACGAAATTCTGGAGGTATTGGGATGAAGCTTCTCATTCTGAACGGGCCGAATCTCAATCTGCTCGGCCTGCGTGAGCCGGATATCTACGGCAAGCAGAACTATGACGCGCTGGTGCGCTTCTGCGAGGATGCCTGCCGTGAGGCCGGGATCTGCTGCAAGGTGTTCCAGTCCAATCACGAGGGCGCGCTTGTCGACGAAATTCAGGCTGCCTACGGCATCTACGACGGCATTGTCATCAACCCCGCCGCCTACACGCACACGAGCGTCGCCATTCTTGACGCGCTCAAGGCGGTCGCTATTCCGGCGGTGGAGGTTCATCTGTCCGATGTCACGAAGCGTGAGGACTTCCGGCAGATCTCCTATGCGCGGCTGGCCTGCGTCAAGACATACATGGGACTAGGCTTTGAGGGCTACCGCCAGGCAATTTTGTTCCTGAAGGAATATTTGCAGACAAAGGTATAGGTCTCCAGCAGCGCGTCAGAAACGGCCTGCACCGAACGTAATATCTCTGAAATTTTCGACTTGGTTATGCCTCCGACGGCGCGTCAGAAACGGCCACGACAGAACGAGCCGCCGTAAACGCCGTCTCTGATCCTCTGTGGCC
>CAKUAM010000090.1 GCA_934636305.1 uncultured Oscillospiraceae bacterium | reverse complement strand
ACGAAACGAAGCCTTGCGCAGCAAGGCTTCTTATTCTGACGCTTTGTTCCTCCTCTTGCGATGCAGACCGCAGGCTGAGTCTGCATCGCAGAAACCGCTTTGGTTTTCTTGGATCTCTCCCGCGTTGCCTTGAAGTCCAATGCGAATCCGTACTGCTTAACAAATTTTGTATGCAGAATGGATTTGCTGCAGTAATGAAACCGCAACTGCTGCCAGACTTGATACCAAAATGACGGGCGGCGCGTAGTCAGACTCCGGTGAGGTGTGTTGGGGCGATATGAGCTTTGTCAAATCTGGTTGTTACCTAAATTCAGAGGCAGCATGCACCATCCGCGTCCCCAAGCGCCCCTTTTCTCCCCCATCTTTTCCGGCAAGGCGGAAAAGATGGGGCCCCGGAGGCCAAACAAGGTTACACTGCTATGAAGCGTTTCGTCCAGAATACACTGCTTCTGCCGCGCGGCTAAAGGCCCAGTTGCAAACTGGACAGCAGATTGCAAATGCATATTGCAAAAAATCCCCTGTTTATGCTAAAATGGGTTGAATTTAAAAGATCATGGCACAGGAGTGTGAGATATGAGTCAGGAACCGAAAAACAATGAAGAAGGCTTCATGTACAAGTTTGCCAGCTTTATCGTTGACAAGCGGAATCTGATTTTCCTGATTGTCGCAATCGGGCTGGTGTTTTCTGTGTTTTCCCGCAACTGGGTGCAGGTGGAGAACCAGCTTTCGGCCTATCTGCCGGAGGACTCGGAGACCTATCAGGGTCTGCATCTGATGGAGGACGAGTTCACCACGTTCGGCACGGCAAAGGTCATGCTGGTCAACGTGACGTATGACGAGGCAGAGACACTTGCAGATCAGATTGCTGCGGTCGACGGCGTGCAGGGGGTCACGTTTGATGATACGAAGGCGCACTATACGAATGCGTCTGCGCTGTACGACATTACGTTTGACTACTCCGAGACGGATGAGCAGTGCGAAACGGTCATGGAGAATGTTGAGCAGACACTCTCCGACTACGATATGTACGTCTCCGCTACGTTCGGCGACACAGCGTCCAAGACGCTGGCACAGGAAATCGGCGTCATTGTCATTATTGTTGCAATTGTCGTTGTGTCTGTGCTGATCCTGACCTCGCAGACGTATGCAGAGGTGCCGGTGCTGCTGATTACGTTTGTCGCGGCAGCCCTTTTGAACATGGGCACGAACTTCCTGCTCGGGACGATTTCCTTCGTGTCAAACTCCGTGACCATTGTGCTGCAGCTGGCGCTGTCTGTTGACTATGCAATCATTTTGTGCAACCGCTATAAGGAGGAGCACGAGACGCTGCCGATCCGGGAGGCGGTCATTGTGGCGCTCAGCAAGGCTGTGCCGGAAATCTGCGGCAGCAGCCTGACGACTATCGGCGGCCTGGTGGCCATGCTGTTCATGCAGTTCCGGCTGGGCTTTGACCTTGGTATCTGTCTGATTAAGTCGATTTTCTTCTCGCTGTTTGCTGTGTTCTTCCTGATGCCGGGCCTTCTTATGCTGTTCGGCAAAAGGATTGACGCGACGCGCCATAAGAACTTTGTGCCGAAGATCCCATTTGTCGGCAAGTTTGCCTATGCGACAAAGACAATTATCCCGCCGATTTTTGCCGTGGTGATTGTCGTTGCGCTGTTTTTCTCCAACAACTGCCCGTATGTCTACGGCTTCAGCTATCTGCCGACGACCAAGCAGTCGGAGCAGCAGATTGCGGACAACCTGATGGATGATACCTTCGGCTCGACCAACATGGTTGCGGTCGTGGTACCGGCAGGCGATTATGCTTCGGAGAAGAAGCTTCTCGATGAGCTTGGAACCTACAGCGAGGTCGATTCCACGCTGGGACTGTCCAATGTGGAGGCGATGGGCGGCTATATGCTGACGGATGCGCTGACACCGCGCCAGTTCGGCGAACTGACCGATCTTGACTACGAAGTGGCGCAGCTCTTATACGCGGCCTATGCGGCGGAGGGGGAGAATTACGGCAAGATCATCGGCGGTCTGGCCAATTATTCCGTGCCGCTCATCGACATGTTCACGTTCCTGTACGATCAGATGCAGCAGGGCTATGTCACGCTGGACGACGATATGACCCAGACGCTGGAGGATGCCTACACCCAGATCCAGAACGCGCGCCAGCAGCTGCAGTCGGACGATTACAGCCGCATGCTGGTGTATCTCAATCTGCCGGTCGGCGGCGACGAGACATACGATTTCCTGGATCAGATGCGTGTCGTGGCGAGACGGTATTACCCGGACGGCAATGTGTATGTCGTGGGCGATTCGAGCTCGGAGCAGGATTTCAAGACGTCGTTTGCACGCGACAATCTTGTCGTATCCATTCTGTCGATCCTTATCGTGCTTGTCGTGCTGCTGTTCACGTTCAAGTCGGCGGGCATTCCGGTGCTGCTGATTCTTGTGATTCAGGGCAGTATCTGGATCAACTATGGCATTCCGACCATTACGAACAGCCCTCTGTTCTTCCTGAGCTATCTGGTTGTCTCGTCCATTCAGATGGGCGCGAATATCGACTATGCCATCGTCACAACCAGCCGCTTTATGGAGTTCAAGGACAAAATGCCCAAGCGCGACGCGATCATCGAAACGATGAATCTTTCATTCCCGACGATCATCACCTCGGGCCTCATGATGGTCATCGCAGGTATCCTGATCGGCCAGATGACATCGAATGCTGCCATTGCCGGCATCGGCGACAGCCTGGGCCGTGGGACGATCATCACAATCATTATCGTTATGTTCATCCTGCCGCAGATTCTGCTGCTGGGTGAGAAGGTTATCGACAAGACCTCCTTTGACGTGTCAATGCCGGTTTCGCAGCACCAGTCGTCAGGCCGGATGCGTATTGACGGTGTGGTTCGCGGCGAGGTATCCGGCCGCATCAGCGGCGTTGTCCATGCGTATGTGGATGGAGACGTGAATGTGCGGCTGCTGTCCGGCGGCGTGGAGGAGAAAGGCGCGGAGCAGTCCGAGAATCCGGCACCGCCGGATGACCCGGAGGTTCCGGAGCCAGATGCGCCGGAGCAAAACGAAAAGGAGGCGGGTGAGCATGAACAGGCGTAAGTGCAGGGGCCTTTTTGCCGCGCTGCTGGCGCTGGCGCTCTGCCTCATGGCGGCGCTGCCGGCCTGGGCTGTGGACGGACAGACGGTTTATATCGATTCCGCGGAGGACTTTGTCCGCTTTGCGCGCAACTGCGCGCTCGACACCTGGTCGCAGGGAAAGACCATCGTGCTGCGCGCGGATATTTCGCTTGCCGGGCAGACGATCACACCGGCGGCGACGTTCGGCGGAGCGTTTGATGGCGGCGGTCACACCATTTCGGATCTTGCGCTGACCGCAAGCGTCAGCCCGGCGGGCCTGTTCGGAACGATACAGGCAGACGGCTGCGTGGAAAATCTCAATGTGGCAGGCTCCGTGGCATGCGGCGGCGACAAAAATACAGCCGGCGGCATTGCCGGTGTGAACTACGGAAAAATTGTCCACTGCAGCTTCACAGGTATGGTGCAGGGCAACAGCTATATTGGCGGCATTGTCGGCAGCAACGCGGCAGGCGGCCTGATCGCCAGCTGCAGCTTTTCCGGCAGTGTGCAGGGCAGCAGCTCGACCGGCGGCATCGCCGGCAGCAACGGCGGCACCATCCGCAGCTGTACGAACGCCGGCGGCATCAACACCACCAACGTGGATACCTCGCTGAGCCTCAGTGAGATCAACATTGACAGCACGCTCGATCTTGCCAAGCTGAACCAGACGCAGGTGATGCTGACAACCAGCGCAACCGGCGGCATCGCCGGCAGCAACACCGGCATGATCTCCCGCTGCGAAAATACCGGGACGGTCGGCTATGAGCATGTGGGCTATAACGTTGGCGGCGTGGCCGGCAGCTCGAGCGGCTATCTGCTGGGCTGTACGAACCAGGGCACGGTCTATGGAAGAAAGGATGTCGGCGGCGTTGTGGGGCAGATGGAGCCCTATGTTGCGGTCAATGTCTCGCAGAGTACGAAAAGCCAGCTGCAGACGCAGCTTTCCGAGCTGCAGACGCTCTGCAACACCGCGACGACGGACGCCGGCGGCGCGGCCAGCAGCCTGGGCTCACAGCTGGCGGGGATGGGAACGTATCTTGACAGCGCGGCCAACGCGGCCAACAATCTGCGCGCAACAGCTAGCCTGACCGGCGGCGCAGACGGCGCGGGCGGGATCCTGAGCGACGCGCAGCTGGATATCAGTGAGGCGACTGCAGGCATTTCGATTTCGACGCCGCCCGAGCTTGGGGCGGAGGGCTATCTGAATCCGTCGGATTTTTCCTTCTCCGGCGGAACAAGCGGCGCAGGCTCTGTGAGCGCGTCGGCGCAGATTACGGCGGACGCGTCGCTGCCGGAGCTTTCCTCTGCGCTCAGCGGCATGGGCGCGCAGATGCGCGCCATCGGCGCTCAGGCATCGGGCCTGTCCGGCACGCTGGCAGAGGATCTGCGTGCCATCAATGATAAAATCGGGGAGATCCGCGACACGGTATTTGATGCGATGGATACGCTGGAAAACCGGGATTTGATCTCCGATACCTCTGTGCAGGATGCAAATGCGGTCACGCTGGGCGCGGCGCGCGGCTGCAAGAATACAGGCTCTGTGCAGGGCGACCGCAATGTTGGCGGCGTAGCTGGTGCAATGGCGCTGGAATACGCCATTGACCCGGAGAGTGATATCTCCCAGAGCCTTTCGGCGCAGGAGCAGGCGGCGTATGAGCTCAAGGCAGTACTGCAGAGCTGCGTCAGCACCGGGAAGGTAACCGGGAAAAAAGATTGCACGGCTGCGGTCTGCGGCCGGCAGGATCTTGGCCTGATTGATGCGTGCGAGGCATACGGCAGCGTGCAGAGTCTGAGCGGCGATTATGTTGGCGGCGTGGCCGGAATCAGCAGCGCCACCGTGCAGAACAGCTTCGCAAAATGCTCGCTCTCCGGCAAGAATTATATTGGCGGTATTCTTGGCTCCGGCGTGACGGACAGCGTCACGGGGGGCGGCAGCGTTGTAACCGGATGCGTGTCGATGGTGGAGATCACGGACTGCGAACAGTATGCCGGCGCGATTGCCGGCTGCGCAGCCGGGGAGTTCGGCGACAATGTGTTCGTATCCGATACCCTGGCGGGGCTGGATACGACAAGCGTTGCCGGGCAGGCGGATCCGGTGTCGTACCGGGCGCTGCTGCAGCGGGAGAAGCTGCCGGAGGCCTTCCAGACGCTTACGGTCCGGTTCGTGGTGGACGACGAGGTCATCAAGACGCTCAATGTCAGCTACGGCGCTTCGCTGCTTGACAGTGACTACCCGGACATTCCGCCGGTGGACGGCGAGTACGGCATCTGGGATCTGTATCCAGCGACGAATCTTCATTTCGACAGGACAATCACCGCGCAGTATGCCATGTGCATTGACGCGCTGGCAAGCGATACCCAGCGCAGCGACGGACGGCCCGTTTTTCTGGTGGAGGGCGCCTTCAACGGTACGGATCGTCTGCAGGCGCAGCCGCAGGCACTGACGCCGGCGGCGTTCGGCGAGATTTCAGCGAGCATTCCGGATGCCATTGAGAAATACCTGCAGAACATTGCAGACGGCCATGCGCCGGCGGATCATGTAGCCAAGTCGGTGATGGAGCAGTGGCAGCTGCGGCTGCCGGATGATGCGGCGGAAAGCCATACGCTGCGCTATCGTGCGCCGGACGGCCAGACAGAGAATCTGGATATCTATGTCTGCGAGGATGGCGTCTGGAACACGGTTGAGACGACAAAGACCGGCAGCTACCTGTGCTTTACCGTGCAGGGGCAGTCGGTGCAGGTGGCGGCGCTGTCCACGTTCCCAGTGTGGTGGGTGTGGATTGTGCTGGCCGGACTGGCGGCGCTTGTGGTGCTGCTGATCATCCATCTGCTGCATAAGTGCGGCAAGCGCCGCAGAAGCGAAATGAAAACGCTGCGCAGCGCCATGCAGGCCGAGCACGCGGCAAACGAGGACGCGCTGGGGGTCTCTCGGCCAGAGCCGGAGGCGCAGGCGGCGGAAGCTCCGACGGCTGCGCAGCCGGAAAAGCCCAGGAAAAAACGCAGGGGCATGGTCTGGCTGATTGTGGCCGCGGCGGTGATCGTTGTGGCCGCGGCAGGAATCTTCATCTATGAGAGGACGTTCAAAAGCAGCGTGGATGCGCTGATGCTTTTGAAAACGCTGACCGACCGGCAGGAATGCGATGTGGACACCACGGTGCAGCTGGAGCTTGGCAATGAGACCCTCTCCACGCAGGCGCATCTGTTCCGCACGCAGGCGGACGGCTACAGCATCCTGTGCATCCAGGGAGCCAACGTGCCGCTGTATTTCTATGATGGCGCTATCTATCTGGAAAACGGCAGTGCCTACCGCACAAGCGATCTGCTGCCGGATTATTCCACACTCGGGGAGCATCTGCTGCAGCTGTTCCAGGCGACGGATGTGACCTATGCCCGGGAGAACGGTCAGGAGGTTTATTCCGTCGCGGCGCAGGGGGAAAGCGCAAAATCACTTCTGGATATGCTGACGCCGACCATTGCGGCCTCTCTGACCGAGGTGGACAGCCTGAATCTGTGCATGTATGCACAGGACGGCGTGCTGCAGGCCATTGATGCCTCCGGCAGCTGTACCGCGCAGACGGACAGCGGCACGCAGCCGGTGACAATCTGGGCAGAAATGCTGGTGCAGCAGCAGGCGGCGGGCGAGCATGCCGTGCCGGAGGCTGTCACGCAGGCCATTGCGGCAGGCGGCTATCAGGGCAAGCTGGAGCTGACAGAGGATCTGCTGCGCGTGATTTCGGCAGCCACGGAGCTCTCCAGGCGCGATCCTCTTGGCGCGCAGGTGAAGCTCAGCGCCAACTGCGGCCCGATCTTCTTCGATACGTCTCTTGCGTGGTTCCGCACGCAGCAGGACGGCAGGACAATCAGCTGCATCCGCAAGGGCGCGCTGGAGCTGTATTACAGCGGCGAGCAGGCCATAAATGACGACGGCACGCAGGCAGCGGCCAGCGAAAAAGCGCTGATCCGCTGTGCGGATCTTCTGGATGTTGCGTACCGCGCAGCGTTGGAAAGCAGCCCGCAGTCGCATCAGGCGGACGGCGTATATACCTATACGCTTGAGCTGGACGCCGGGCGCACGCGGCAGGCGGCATGCGCCATCGCGCCGGAGGCGGAGAAGCTGGATGTGCAGTATCTGCCCGGGACGATTGAGCTGGATGTGAAGGATGGCAAAATTACAGCGCTGCGCGCGGCGGTGACGGGCGATGTGCAGATTGGCACGGTGGATACGCCGGTGTCGATTTCGGCGTCGTTTGCGTTCTATGAGAATATGACGAAGGACGCGTACCAGATTCCGGAGCGGGTGCTGCAGAAGCTGCAGCAGGAAGCTGAGCTTTCCTGAAATTAGCAAAAACCGGCGGGAAACCGCCGTTTTTTGCTTTTTTCGCAGTCAGAATTGCTTTTTTCGCAGTTTTTAACAAAAGTGGAATCAGATGTGCTATACTGAA
>CAKUAM010000089.1 GCA_934636305.1 uncultured Oscillospiraceae bacterium | reverse complement strand
CGTCAAGGATGGCTCCATGTCTGTTGAGCAGTATATGGAATCCGCGGCCAAGGCACTTGGCGGCAAGGTCACGTTCGTTGATGCCGTCCGCTTTGAAAAGGGCGAGGGCATCGAGAAGAAGCAGGAGGACTTCGCTGCAGAAGTCGCTGCACAGATGAACGCTGGCAAGTAAGCTGCAAACTCCAATGCCGCTCCGTATGGAGCGGCATTTTTGCTATGCTTTTGCATAGCGAAATTAAGAAATGTGCCATTTCCTCGCCCCTGCGGGGCAACCGGAAATGATGCACAAAAGCTTCATGCGCCGGCATTTGCACAGTTTCGTGGTGCGATGAGCATGCATGAAGCTTTATGCGCTTATGGCAGCCATTCGAGCTTCCTATAATAAAAACGGCGGATTTCGCTTGCCAGCGGCGGGGCAGTTGTGATAAACTTTATACTGACATCCTGTGTGTTTGAAAGGACAATTTACCATGCAATATGACGTGATTATTATCGGCGCCGGCCCCGGCGGAATTTTTTCGGCCTATGAGCTGTCCAAGGTCTGTCCGGAGCTGAAGATTGCCGTATTTGAGGAAGGGCAGCCGCTGGAAAAGCGCAAATGCCCCATTGACGGTAAGACTGTCAAGCACTGCATCGGCTGTCCGACGTGCGCCATTATGAACGGCTTCGGCGGCGCGGGTGCGTTTTCCGACGGCAAATATAACATTACCAATGATTTCGGCGGCACGCTCCATGAGTACCTGGGCAAGCAGCAGGCGCTTGCGCTCATGCACTATGTCGACGAGATCAACGTCAGCCACGGCGGCGAGAAAACGAAGCTCTACTCCACGGCCAATTCCGAGTTCAAGACCAAGTGCCTGCAGTGCGGGCTGCATCTGCTTGATGCGTCCGTGCGCCATCTGGGCACGGATATCAACTTTGTCGTGCTCAAGAATCTCTATGACGAGCTGGAGAGCAAGGTCGATTTCCATTTCCGCACGCCGGTGCGGAAGGTGCTGACGAAGGACGGCGGCTATGAGATTGTGACAGACAGCGGGGTGTATACCTGCCGGAAGTGCATCATCTCCGTCGGCCGCAGCGGCAGCAAGTGGATGGAGAGCGTGTGCAAGGAGCTTTCCATCGAGACAAAGTCCAACCGTGTGGACATCGGCGTGCGCGTGGAGCTGCAGGCGGAGATTTTCAAGCACCTGACCGATGCGCTCTATGAGAGCAAGATCGTCTATAAGACGGAAAAATATCAGGATCTTGTCCGTACCTTCTGCATGAACCCGAAGGGCGCCGTCGTCACGGAGAATACCAACGGGATTGTGACCGTCAATGGCCACAGCTATGAGGATCCGGCCAAGCAGACCGAAAATACCAACTTCGCCCTTCTGGTGTCCAAGCATTTTACCGAGCCGTTCAAGGATTCCAACGGCTACGGCGAGTCCATTGCGCGCCTGTCCAATATGCTTGGCGGCGGCGTTATGGTGCAGCGCTTCGGCGATCTGATCCGCGGCCAGCGCTCGACGCCCAAGCGCATTGACAAGTGCTTCGTCACGCCGACGCTTTCGGCGACGCCGGGCGATCTGTCGCTGGTCATTCCGAAGCGCATCCTCGACGGGATTATCGAGATGATCTACGCGCTGGACAAGATTGCCCCGGGCACGGCCAACGACGATACGCTTCTGTATGGTGTGGAGGTTAAATTCTACAATATGGAGGTTTCTGTGGATCATAACCTGGAAACGGCGCACAAGGGCCTGTTTATCATCGGCGACGGCAGCGGCATCACGCACTCCTTGTCGCATGCATCGGCCAGCGGTGTCTATGTCGCGCGCTATATTGCAGAGCAGGAGCACTGAGTAAAGCTTAAGGCAACACCGCACAATTCGGCAAGAGGCTTCGACGAGAGATTTTGTTCCAAGATAAAATTTGGAAAACGCAGGAATACTGTATGTATTTCAAGTTTTTCAAACTGCAGGATTGGGGCAAAAGATCCGGCGAAGGCCGCAGACGCAATTGTGCGGTGCTGCCTTAAAACCCGGTCGGGATGTTCACACGCCCGGCCGGGTTTCTTGACTTTGCAGAAAAATACGACTATCATGATAGGCATTGCAGCGGGCGCGGACGAAGCAGCCTGCAAATAGGGAGAAAGCTTGGAAGAACAGACATGATTTATCTGGACTATTCTGCAAACACGCCGGCAGATCCGGCAGTGCTTGATTGCTTCTGTGAGGCGGAGCGTGCGTGCTGCGGCAACGCCAACGCGGCGCACAGCGCCGGACGTGCGGCAAAAGCGTGTGTGGACGAAGCCACTGCGTCTGTCGCGGCGCTGCTCGGCGTGCAGCCGGAGGAGATTATCTACACCTCCGGGGCAAGCGAAGCAAACAACACGGCGATTTTTGGCCTTGCAAGGGCCGGACGGCACGTGGGCCGGCACATCATCTCCACGCCGCTGGAGCACCCGTCTGTCAGCGGCTGTCTGACCGCGCTGCAGGAGCAGGGCTATGAGATTGATCTTGTCGGGATCGGGCGCGACGAGAAGGTGGATCTGGAGCAGCTGCAGGAGCTTCTGCGCAGGGATACCGTGCTTGTCAGCATCACGGCCGTGGACAGTGAGCTTGGCACGGTGCAGCCGGTCGGCGCGCTTGCGCAGCTGCTGCAGGCGTATCCCAATTGCCGTCTGCATGTCGATGCAACGCAGGCCATCGGTAAGACAAGGTTCTCGTTTGCGGGCGCCGATACTGTGAGCTTTGCGCCGCATAAATTTTATGGCCTCTGCGGCAGCGGCATTTTGTACAAGCGTGCGGGAACCGCGCTTGAGCCGCTGATCCGCGGCGGCGCAAGCACCACGCTGTATCGGGCGGGGACGCCGGCGGTCGGCCTCGTCGCGGCGGCGGAGCTGGCGCTGCGGCAGGCGTATAGGCAGTTTGATGCGCGGCTGGCAGCGGTACAGGAGAAAAACTGCGTGCTGCGGGAATTTTTTGCGGGGTTGCCGGATGTGACAATCAACAGCCCGGCGGACGCTGTGCCGCATATTCTGAATATCAGTGTGGATGGCGTCAGGGGGGCGCAGCTGCAGCGTGCGCTGGATGCGCGCGGCGTCTGCGTGTCGGTCAAATCGGCGTGTTCGGCAGAGAATACGCCCTCGCGCGCGGTGTTTGCCGTGCGGCGCAGCCGCAGAGCCGCGCTTTCCTCCCTCCGCATCAGCCTCAGCCACCTGACGACGCAGGTAGAGCTGGCGGCATTTATGGAGATCTTTACAGATTGCTGCAGGGAGATGAGACAATGAAACGAGAGCTGGAACCCTATCAGATGATCGAGCGCAGTATCCAGAAAAAATACCGGGAAGCCATCTGGGCGCCGTTTATTGCCGCTGTCAAGCGGTATGAGCTTGTGGAGGCAGGCGATAAGATTGCGGTCTGCATTTCCGGCGGCAAGGATTCCATGCTGTTGGCAAAGCTCATGCAGATGCTCCAGCGGCACAGCGATGTCCCCTTTGAGCTGGTGTATCTGGTGATGGACCCGGGCTACAATGCGGTCAACCGGCAGAAGATCGAGTCGAATGCCGCGCTGCTGCATATCCCCATTACCATTTTTGAAACCAATATTTTTGACGTTGCCAACAATACGGACAAATCGCCGTGCTACCTGTGCGCGAAAATGCGCCGCGGCCACCTCTACAGCAAGGCAAAATCGCTTGGCTGCAATAAAATTGCGCTGGGGCACCATTTTTCCGATGTGGTGGAGACGACAGTGATGGCCATGTTCTATGGCTCACAGCTGCAGGCGATGCCGCCGAAGCTTCACAGCACAAATTTTGAGGGCATGGAGCTGATCCGGCCCCTGTATTGCGTGCACGAGGATGATATTCTGGCCTGGAAACGCTATAATGAGCTTGAATTTATCCAGTGCGCATGCCGCTTCACGGAAAATTGCACCATGTGCGATAATGGGGGCGGCGGCTCGAAGCGGCAGGAGGTGAAGCTGCTGCTGCGCCGGCTGAAGCGAGACAATCCCAATATCGAGAAAAGCATTTTCAATTCCATTCACAGCGTGTGCCTGGATACCATGGTGGGTTATAAATCCAAGGGCGTGGAGCATACGTTCACGGAAATTTACCAGAAACGGTGATTTTTTGCTTCTTCCTTTCCAAACTGCAAACGCTTCGCTGGTTTGCAGTTTGGCTGCCGCTTTGGTTTTCCTGGATCTTTCCCGCGTTGCCTGGAAGTCCAATGCGAATCCGTACTGCGTAACAGATTTTATTGGCAGTACGGATTTTCTGCACCTATGAAATTGCAGCATCTGTCAAATTTGATACCGAAATGACGGGCGGCGCGTAGTCAGACTCCGGTAAGGTGACTTGGTGCGATATGACTTCCCGCAGACTTGGTTGTTGCCTAAATTCAGATGCGGGATGCACCAAACGTTCCCAAGCGCCCCTTTTCTCCCCCATCTTTTCCGGCAAGACGGAAAAGATGGGGCCGCCGGAGGCATACCAGAGTTGAAAATTTCAGAGATATCACGTTCGGTACAGGCCGCTTCTGACGCGCCGCCGGATGCATAACCCTCTTGCGGAAGCAGGAAATATTGACGAGCAAAAAAGAACCGGCTATAATAGCACTTACCATCAGGAAGAAAAGAAAATGAACTGGTGAAAACCAGAAAGGATGCCTTGTGAATCTGTATCTGACCCTTGCTGCGCTGGTGCCGGCGGTGCTGCTGTTCGTGCGCATATACCGGCTTGACCGCGTGGAGAAGGAGCCGCGGCCGCTGCTGGCCAGGCTTATTTTGTTGGGCGTTTTGTCGGCGCTGCCCGCAGCGGCCATAGAGCTTGGCGCGGCATATCTGCTGCCGCAGATGCTTGCGCGCGGCTCGGCGGCGTATCTGCTGGTTGAAAATTTTCTCGTTGTGGCGCTGGCGGAGGAGGGCAGCAAGCTGGCTGCTGTGCGCGTTGCCGCGTGGGAGCATCCCGCGTTTGATTACCGCTTTGACGCGATTGTCTATTGCGTGTCGGCGGCGCTGGGCTTCGCGGCGCTGGAAAATGTATTTTATGTGCTGCAGTCCGATCTGCGCACGGCTATCTCCCGCGCGCTGCTGTCCGTGCCGGGACACTTTTTCTTCGCAGTCAGCATGGGCGTGTTCCTCAGCCGGGCCAAGCAGGCGGAGCGCGGCGGCCAGCCGGCGCGCATGCGCGATATGGCGGCCATGAGCCTTCTGGTGCCGGTCGTGCTGCATGGAATCTGGGATCTGTGCCTGGCGGTGGGCGGTATGGCAGTGTGGGCGTTTTATGCGTATGTGTTGGTGTTCTTCATCGCGGCGGAATACTGTCTGCGGCAGGCGGCGCGTACGGATGGAAAGCTGTAGAATTATTACAAGTATATTACATTGCAAAAATGTACTTGCAATAAACCACGCAGATGTTATAATAATGACGGAATATCAGGTAGAGACTACACTGATAAAAAAACAGGAGGTAAATTAGCAATGAAAAGAAGAATTCTGGCAATGGTGCTGGCGCTTGTCATGGCGTTTGCGCTGCTGACCGTGGCTTCTGCAGCGGATGTAAAGACAGCTGTTGAGTTGAACAAAGCAGTTGCAGCTGGCGGCGAAGTCAAGCTGACAGACGATATCACTGCCAGCATTACGATCCCGGCAGGTACGGCGGTCACGCTCGACCTGAACGGCTACACGCTGACGAACGAAGCCGGCAAGGATACCATCACGGTTGCAAACGGCGCAAAGCTGGTTATTACCGGCACGGGTACGGTTGACAATGTCAGCCATGGAATGGCTGCAGTTTTCAACAACGGCACAACCACGCTGAACGGCGGCACGTATACGCGCAGCAAAGAAACTGGCGATGTGCTTACCGGCAAGAACAGCTACTACAACATTGTGAACCATGGTGACATGACGATCAATGCTGGCGTTACGGTCGAGCAGGGCGGTAACTTCTCCAGCATGATTGAAAACGGGTACTACAGCTTTAAGTCCAACAACGAAAGATCCGGCTATGTTCCTGGAACGAACATGGAAAACCCGAAAATGACCATCAATGGCGGTCTGTTCATGGGTGGCCTGAACACCATTAAGAACGATGATAACGGCGTTCTTGAAATCAATGGCGGCACGTTTAAGAATGTTACGCAGGCAGCAGTTCTGAACTGGAACGTTGCGGAAATCAACGATGGCTCCTTCGAGGTTGAGGCCGGTGCAAATGCTGTTGTGCTCAATGGCAGCTATGGTGCCAGCTCCAACGATAAGGGCGAGCTGACGATCAATGGTGGTGAGTTCACAGCAACTGGCAGCACGCCTGTCATCATGCAGATGGACAGCACACTTTCGATCGGCACAGTTGAGATTACCGATGGCACATTCTCCAGCGGCGCAAATGCTGAGATGATTGAGGTCGTTGCTAAGAAGGATGCCGATGTTATTGAGGTTTCCGGCGGCAACTTCTCTTCGTCCATGAAGGATACTGGCTACCTGACCAATGGCACTGACGTCGAGCTGAAGAAGGCTGACGGTACTTACAGCTACTTTGATTCCGTCGATGAGGCTGTTGCAGCTGCAGAGGACGGCGACAAGGTTGTCATTCTGGACAAGGCTGCGGGCGCAACCTACTGCACCGTGACGCTTGTGACCAGCGAATTCGGCGAGACGCCGGCAAGCAGCACCTTCGAGGCTAAAAAGGGCGATACTGTGATCCTCCCGGTTCTGGCTGACAAGAGCGGCCATGAATTTGCTGGCTGGTACACCGATATCCTTGCCGGCGAGCCTGTTGGCACGCTGACTGCGAACAAGGATGGCTATGAATATGTTGTCACCGGCAATGTGACCCTGTATGCACGCTGGGCTTATGACGGCGGCATCATCGTCCCCATCATCCCGACCATCGGCGGCTCGAGCTTCACGGATGTCCCGGGCAGCGCATACTACAAGACGGCAGTGGATTGGGCTGTGAGCAAGGGGATTGCGAGCGGCACGTCTGCCAAGACCTTCAGCCCGGATGCGGCATGCACCCGCGGCCAGGCCGTGACGTTCATCTGGCGCGCAGCCGGCAGCCCGGCGCCGAAGTCCACGGTGAACCCGTTCAAGGATGTGAAGGCCACGGATTACTGCTATGACGCAGTTCTGTGGGCAGTCGAGCAGGGGATCACCAATGGCACCACCGCCACCACGTTCAGCCCGGACAAGGCCTGCACGCGCGGCGAGATCGTGACGCTTCTGTACCGTGCCTCCGGCAGCCCGGCAGGCTACGCGGCGAACAGCGGCTATGTCGATGTCTCTGCAAAGTCCTACTGCGCAACGGCAGTATCGTGGGCAGTTGCACTGCGCATCACGACCGGTACGAGCATCAACACCTTCAGCCCGGATGCAGCATGCACCCGTGCACAGATTGTGACGTTCCTGTATCGCGCAGCCAGATAATCTGAATCTCAACTGCCCGGTTTCCATTCGGAAACCGGGCAGTTTCTTTGTAAAAGAAACGATTTTCAACATTTTCTTTTTTGTCCCGTCAAAAAAGAAAATATTGAGAAAAAGAAAAAAGACGACCGGGGGGATTTCGAATTTCCCCCCGGAGCCTCGTCGGAATCAAAGCTTACGAAACGAAG
>CAKUAM010000088.1 GCA_934636305.1 uncultured Oscillospiraceae bacterium | reverse complement strand
GCAAGGCTTCGTTTCGGAAGCTTTGATTCCGACGAGGGTCCGGGGGAAATCGGAATCCCCCGGGCTCCTCTTTCTTTGCCATACTTTCTTTCTCGGAGAAGCGAGAGAGAAAGTATGAAAAACGCGCCCTTTGGAAAGGCAAAAAAGAAAATGCTGAAAAACACCGCTTCCAAAAAAGTAGTACCATCGTTCATACGCAGACAGAGACATATAGCATCGTCATTCTTGCTGTATAAAAAATGACACCCCCAGGACGGTTATTGTCCCGGGGGTGTGCTTTGTATTTTAGTATTCTACTTCCTGATTTGCCGGTGTCTCCAGCAGCTCCGGATTTTCCAGCAGCTTTTTGAGCAGCCGGACCGTCTTGGAATAGTAATAGCCGTCAGCCAGACGCTCATCAATCGTGAGACCAAGATCCAGCATTTCACGCAGCTCGATTGTCCCGTCCTCATGGTACACCGGACGCTTCGATTTTTCCCCAATGATGCAGAAAATCGAGCACGTGCCCCAGTTCGTCAGATGATGATAACCGCAGTTGAGCTTGATGGAGCCCAGATTGGAAATGACGCAGGAGCAGTAGTACGGGTCTGTCTCAATCAGGCTTGATGGCACCCAGCCATGGATGTCCAGCCTCGTCAGAATCCAGACAATGAACTTGCCAAGGAACCGCGGCATTTTATTGAAGAAGTCCATGCTGTCCGTGGAGGAGTCCACCTTGTGAACATCCCGGCAGTCAAGAATCTGGTGGCGCAGATCCTCGTGGATGGACTCAACGGTGGATTCATCCTTGCCGTGAATGACGGCCAGCGCCTCCGCAGCATTATCGGCAAACTGCTTCTTCACGACAAAGGAGGCCGAAACCTCGTTGCGCTGATAGAAGTTCTTGTTTGCGATGAACCGATTCATCTTCGGCCGCAGCGTAATCGTCTTGACAAGCGCCGCCACAATCAGATGGAACATGGTATAGGGGAGCTCTGTCTCCGTCTCATTTTTCTTCTTGAGGTACGCATTCATATTCGTAAGATCGATCGTTTCACGAATATAAGCCTCGTTGTCGCAGCGGTTCGGGTAGATCAGCGGCGTGATGAAGTGCATTCCATCCAGATTGCGCAGCAGCACGCCGTCCTTTCTGTCTCCGAAGCGGCGTTTTCTCTTTTCCATTTTAAAATCACACACCTTAGTATTTGGCAGTTTTCCGCCAGAATGCCTATACCATAACAAATTTCTTCAAAAAATGCAACCCAGGATGCAGATTCCACCCGGAATCACCCAAGACATGCACATATGTATGCCCAATGCGGTCATAAAGAAGAATGTAATAGCTGTAATTATAGAATTTATACAAAACAGTTGCCTGTTTTCGACAGTTTTTTCGCATTTTAACGCTTGACATCACTAAAGCATACGAGTATAATGAGCGCAATGATTCAAGGAGGTGCGCAACATGATGCAGTTCAAGGCTATGCAGAATACCGCTTATACCGATGCGTCCGCATGCGCACCGGCTACTCGTAGTGCGTCCTGCGCAGCAGCTGCATGTGCGGGCATGGAAAATCTGCTCCATCTGGACACTGCCATTCTGGCTGTGTCTTTTTTTATTATCTTTCTTGTACTCGGTGTATCCATTTGCTTTGGCATTCTGGGCCTTCGCGGCCTGCTGGTACGTCTTGTACTGGCTTGGTTCCTTGTAGGCCTGATGATTATTACGAAATTGCATACAGCGGCAAAAAGCAACACCAGAGAGTACCTTTTTGAGGCGGCCTGAGCGGCCGGTTTCCATGAGGCTTTTCAAGGCGGTTCTGCTTTTTGCAGAGCCGCTTTTTGGATTGCATATATTTTATCCGCGAAAACGCAGAATCCGCCGATGGGCAGTTCTGCTTTTCAGCAAAAATCAAAAGTGAGGTAAATGAAAATGAAAAAAGCCATGAAGATGCTCAGCCTCGTCCTGGCAATCGCGATGCTGTTTGGCTGCCTGACAGCCTGCGCATCCAAGACCACCACGTCTGAGACGACCACCACTACCGACACCACTGACACGTCCTCCAGCGATACCGCTGCGGACACCTCCTCCGATGCAGCTTCCTCTGAGGGCGGCGAAATTGTCATCGCTCTCATCAGCAACACCACCGGTGACTATGCCCAGTATGGCCAGCCGGTCCGTGACGGCGCTATGCTCTATATCAACCAGCTCAATGCCAACGGCGGCATCAACGGCAAGCAGGTCAAGGTCCTTGAGTATGACGACAAGGGCGACGGCGTTGAAGCTGTCAACGCATATAACCTGGCGTGCGACAATGGCATCACCGCTGTTTTCGGCGCAACGCTGACCGGCCCGACCATTGCACTGGCTGATGCAACCTATGAGGACAACATGCCGCAGATCACTGCTTCTGCAACGGCTGCCGGCGTCACCATGATTGACCCGGACGATGCAAACAGCGAGATCCGCACCAACGTGTTCCGTGCCTGCTTCATCGACCCGTATCAGGGCGAGAAGATGGCCAGCTACGCTTCTGAAAAGCTCGGTGCCAAGACCGCAGCTGTTTTCTATCAGACTGGCAACGACTACTCCGAAGGCCTGATGAACGCATTCGTTGAAAAGGCGAAGGAGCTTGGCATTGAGATCGTTGACTCCGAAGCTTTTGCTGACGGCGACAAGGACTTCAAGGCCCAGATGACCAACATTGCCTCCAAAAACCCGGATGTTGTCTTTGCTCCGATCTACTACGCTGAAGCCGGCCTGGCAATCACCGCGGCACGCGCTGCAGGCTGCACGGCTACCTTCCTTGGCGGCGACGGCTTCGGCTCTGTCAAGAACTACGCTTCCGCTGAAGATCTCGAAGGCGCTGTCTACTGCTCCGGCTATGCTCCCGGCACGGACTCCGTCAAGCAGTTCGAGGAAGACTTTAAGTCCACCTACAATGTTGACGAGATCCCCAACATGTTTGCGCCTCTGGCTTACGACGCTGCTATGATCCTCTGCGAGGGCCTGAAGGCTGCTGAGGAGCAGGGTCTCGAGGCTGGCACCGACGAGTACAAGCAGGCTGTCATCGACGCCATCAAGGGCATGGACGGCACCGAAGGTATCACCGGTTCTTATTCATTCGACGAGAACAACAACCCGATCAAGCCCGTTGCCATCATTGAGCTGACCGGCGGCGACGAAGTCTACAAGGAAATGTTCTAATTTCCATTGCAAACTCTGAATTTTGTCTGTATAATGACCATGGTTTGTCGTATTTGATCTATTTTCGGTACGGCATCTGCCCGGACGGGGGCGGGAAGACCCGCCCTTCGTCCGGGGCGGACATCGGATGGGCGGCTCCAAGCGTATTGGCACCGGCCATCAGGTGTCCGCATCAGCAAACGATTTGCACGTCGTTTGTCCAAAGAGAGAAGTGAAAGTGAGGTATCAACATGAACCTGTCGTTGCTGCTTTCGCAGCTGTTCAACGGCCTGCAGACAGGCTCAATCTATGCGCTGGTTGCCCTGGGCTACAGCATGGTTTACGGCATCATCCTGCTTTTGAATTTCGCCCACGGCGATATCATCATGGTCGGTGCGTATGCCGCGTTTTATGCCATGACAACCTTCCATATGCATCCCATTCTTTCCGTTATCATTGCCATTGCCACAAGCACCATTCTTGGCGTCGTCATTGAGAAGGTTGCCTATACGCCGCTGCGCAAGGCTCCAAGACTGAGTCTTCTCATTACCGCTATCGGCATCTCATTCCTTCTGGAAAATGGCGCGCAGCTGATTTTCGGCTCCGACACCAAGAGCATGGATCCGATTGTGCCGGGCAACATCACTGTTGGCTCCGTTACCATCAGCAATGCAGCGCTGCTGACGATCGTGGTAACGATCATCGCCATGGTTGCGCTGACGCTTGTTGTCCAGAAAACAAAACTCGGCAAGGCCATGCGCGCTGTCTCTGAGGATATGGGTGCGGCCCAGCTGATGGGCATCAGCCTCAATAAGACCATTTCCTTCACGTTCGCCATTGGCTCGGCGCTGGCCGGTATCGGCTCTGTCCTGTATCTCTGCGCATACCAGCAGACATCGCCGACCATGGGCTCCATGCTGGGCCTGAAAGCATTTGTTGCTGCCGTTCTTGGCGGCATCGGCTCGATCCCCGGCGCAATGATCGGCGGCTTTGCCATCGGTCTGCTGGAGGCAATTGTCTCGGCGGTTGGTCTTTCTGTCTGGAAAGACGGCGTTGTGTTTGCAATTCTGATTGTTGTTCTGCTTGTGAAGCCGACCGGTATTCTCGGCCGTCCGCAGACAGAAAAGGTGTAAGGGAGGCAGAGGAGACGATGAAAAAGAAACAATCTATCCGCATCCCCATGCCAGCACGCTACATCATCAATCTTGTGCTGATTGCTGCGCTGTGGCTTGTCCTGTTTACGCTCATCCAGAACGGCACAATCACAAACTATTGGAGCGGCATTCTGATTACCGTCGGTATTAACATCATTCTTGCCGTCTCCCTGAACGTTGCAACCGGTTATCTCGGCCAGCTGCCGCTGGGTCATGCCGGCTTCATGGCTGTCGGCGCATACGCAGGCGGTATCTTCATGAAGGCTGTCCCGGTGCAGGAGCTTCTGAAGGCCGGCAACACGGCTGCGGCTATCCCGTACATTCTGATTGCACTGCTCATCAGCGCCATTGTGGCCGGCATTTTCGGCCTTATCATTGGTATTCCGGCGCTGCGTCTGAAGGGCGACTATCTTGCTATCATCACGCTGGGCTTTGGCGAAATCATTCGTGTCGTGCTCAACAACATCGACAGCGTCATCGGCGTTGACTTTACATACGGCGCCGCCGGTCTTAAGCGCATTCCGAAATATACCTCGTTTACGCTGGTATTTATCTGTGTGGTCGTCGCATGCTACATCATCCACACGGTGATGAAGTCCCGTCACGGCCGTGCCATTTTGTCCATCCGCGAGGACGAAATTGCTTCTGAGAGTGTCGGCGTAAAGACAACCTATTATAAAACTTTTGCCTTTGTCCTGTCCGCCATGCTGGCCGGCATTGCTGGCTGCCTGTATGCCGGATATCTCGGCTCACTGTATCCCTCGACGTTCAAGTTCATGAAGTCCATTGAGATCCTTGTCATGGTTGTTCTCGGCGGCATGGGCTCCATGCTTGGCTCGATCCTGTCGGCAACGGTTCTGACGATCCTGCCGGAACTGCTGCGCTCGTTCTCCGATTACCGCATGGTTGTCTACTCCCTCGCGCTTGTTATCATGATGATCTTCCGTCCGAAGGGACTGCTCGGCAGCTACGATTTCTCGCTTTCGCGCAGCCTTGAGAAATTCCTCAACGCGCTGACTGGCCGCTCCAGGGCCGGCAATACCAAGAAAAAGGAGGCGGCAGACAATGAATGAACGAAAATTCCCGCAGCCCAAGCTTGTCCCGCAGCCGGCAACAAACCTGCTGACAGAGCGTGATATTGGCCGCCCGCCGATTTTGGAAGCGCGCCATCTTGGCATTGACTTTGGCGGTCTGACGGCTGTTGCTGATTTTAACCTTGCAATTGGCCGCACGGAGATTACCGGCCTGATCGGCCCGAACGGCGCCGGCAAGACGACAATCTTCAACCTGTTGACAAACGTGTATAAGCCTACACGCGGCTCCATTCTTCTCGATGGTGTTTCCACCGAAGGCAAAAGCACCATTGAGGTCAACCACATGGGCATTGCTCGTACCTTCCAGAACATCCGTCTGTTCAAGCAGCTGACCGTTCTTGATAACGTGCTCAGCGGCCTGAACAACGAGATGAAATACTCCGCCGCCTCTGCAATTCTTCGTCTGCCGGCATACTGGCGGCATGAGCGCATCGCAAAAGAACGTGCACTGGAGCTTCTGAGCATCTTCAACATGGAGGGTGTGGCCGACCATCTGGCTGGCTCTCTGCCATACGGCGCACAGCGCCGGCTGGAGATTGTCCGTGCGCTGGCAACAAATCCGTGCCTGCTGCTGCTCGATGAGCCGGCTGCCGGCATGAACCCGTCGGAGACCTCTGAGCTCATGGAGAATATTGTAAAGATCCGTGATACCTTCGGCATTGCAATCATGCTCATCGAGCATGACATGAACCTGGTTATGGGCATCTGTGAGGGCATCTGCGTGCTGAATTTTGGTAGGATTATCGCAAAGGGTACGCCCGATGACATTCAGTCCAATCCGGCCGTTATCGAGGCCTACCTCGGCAAGAAGAAGGAGGGCTGAGCATGCTGCTTTCCGTCAATGATATTCATGTCTATTATGGCGCAATCCACGCGGTGAAGGGCGTTTCTCTTGAGGTCAACGAAGGGGAGATCGTCACGCTGATCGGCGCCAACGGTGCCGGTAAGAGTACAGTTCTGAACACAATTTCCGGTCTGCTGCGCGCAAAATCCGGCTCCATTGAGTTTATGGGCACGCACATCAACGCCATGGCCCCGAACAAAATCGTGCAGCTGGGTCTGGCACAGTGCCCGGAGGGACGCCGTGTGTTCGCCCACATGACCGTCGAAGAAAATCTTGAAATGGGCGCTTATACGCGTCCCAACAGCACCATCGAGGGCAATCTGGCCCATGTGTATGACCTGTTCCCGCGTCTGAAGGAACGCCGCAAGCAGGTGAGTGGCACACTCTCCGGCGGCGAACAGCAGATGCTTGCCATGGGCCGTGCCATGATGTCAGAGCCGAAGCTTCTGATGCTTGATGAGCCGTCCATGGGTCTGGCTCCAATTCTGGTTGAACAGATTTTTGACATTATCCGTGAGCTGCACAAGGCCGGCGCGACCATTCTGCTTGTCGAGCAGAATGCGCAGATGGCCCTGCAGGTTGCGACGCGGGCATATGTCCTGGAAACCGGCAAGATCACGCTTTCTGGCTCCGGAAAGGAACTTTTGGAGAGCGATTCCATCAAAAAAGCATACCTTGGTGGTTGATTTCTTAATTTTACAAGCAGCAAAAGACGCAGGTTTAACCTGCGTCTTTTGCTTTATTCATCCTTGAGCTTTATCCGGGAGAGGGGATTGGCCTCTGCGGCAATTTTCTTATCCGTATTTTCAATATGCGTGTAAATCTGCGTCGTATTGAGGTTTTCATGGCCCAGAACCTCCTGCAGCGTTTTCAGATCCACACCGTTGGCCAACATCAGCGTCGCAGCCGTGTGGCGCAGCTTATGTGCGGAGAACTGTGAGGCATCCAGTCCGGATTCCAGCAGATGCTTTTTGACCAGCCGATGGACCGCCGAAACGCTGATACGGTTCTTGTCCCGCGAGCCAAAAAGCGCTTTATTATCGGACAGAACAATTTTGTTGCGTTCATCCAAATACCGGTCAATGGCCTTCCGGCAGGAGGATCCCATGTAGACAATCCGCTCCTTATTGCCCTTGCCGACCACACGGATCCGATCCTCGTACACATCGGAAAGATTCAGCCCAACAAGCTCCGAGCGCCGGATGCCGCAGTTGAGAAACAGCATTAAAATCGCAACGTCCCGATTTTTGTTCGGCCCATCGACAGATTGCAGCAACGCTGCAGATTCCTCCAGCGTCAGATACTTTGGCAGGCTGCGCCGGATCTTTGGAAACTCAATATCCTTGACAGGGTTATTCTGGATCTGCTTGGTACTGACAGTCAGGTATTTGTACAGCGCCTTGATCGCCGACAGCTTGCGTGCACGGGAAGATGCTGCAATCCCTGCGTCGTGCGGCCCCTCGCGGTTTTGCCGGTCATTAGCCAGATACGACAGAAAATCAAAGATCTCTGATGATGTCACGCTGTCCAGCACAGCTGCGTCGATCCACTTGATGTCCAGCTCCTCCAGCGGCGTCTGATATGGCAGCTCCTTGCGCATCAGCGTCAGGAAGCGAAGGAACATCCGCAGATCCAGATAGTATTCGCTGACAGTACGCTTGGATTGGCCCTTGA
>CAKUAM010000087.1 GCA_934636305.1 uncultured Oscillospiraceae bacterium | reverse complement strand
ATCTGGACGAGATCTCGGAGAGCGCGCAGCTCATCGGCGCGGTCAACACCATCGTCAATACCGACGGCCGCCTGTACGGCGATAACACCGACGGCAAGGGCTTTATGATGTCGCTGGAATCCAACGGCATCGACGTCAAAGGCAAGCGCATCGTCGTCCTCGGCGCAGGTGGCGCGGCACGCGCGATCTGCGTGGAGTTGGCACTGGCCGGCGCGGCGCAGATCACGATCGTCAGCCGTCCCGGACCCAACAATCTGGCCCCGTCGCTGCTGGAGATCCTGCAGACCAAAACCAGCGTGAACGCCGAGACAAACGACTGGGTCGGCACGTATGTGATCCCGGCTGGTACGGATATCGTGGTCAACGCGACGAGCGTCGGCCTGTACCCGAACGTCGACGCGATCCCGAATTTCGATCTGGACAGCCTGACGAGCGACATGTTCGTACAGGACGTGATCCCCAATCCGACTGAGACCGCGCTTGTCAAGGAGCTTCGCCGCCGCGGCATCCGCTGTGAGACCGGCGCCGGTATGCTCATCAATCAGGCGGCCCTGAACATCGAGATGTGGACCGGCCGCAAGCCGGACAAGGCAGTCATGTACAAGGCGCTGGAAGAAGCGCTGTCCTGAGTTTTCAGCTGACACATTATAAGAAACACGGCAGCAGCCCGGCTTTTCGCCGGGCTGTTCAGCGTGTCGAAAAAGTCTTTTCGCCCCGCTGAGACAGTTTTTCGAACTTTGAAAAAGTTCGAAAAACTGATTGATTAAACGCGAAGGGGGCTCTTTGCCCCCTTCACTCTTCCCCTGCTGCTCTGTTTTCCAACTACTTTTCGTAGTTTTTTTGACAGTCTCAGCAGCCCGGCTTTTCGCCGGGCTGTTCTTTTTTGGCGGGCTGTGGTATACTCTGCTCAGAAAGGGGGTGCGGCTGTGGCGCGGCTGGTGTTTCATGTGGATGTGAACAGCGCGTTTTTGTCGTGGGAGGCGGCGCGGCGCGTGGCAGAGGGCGAGGCGGATCTGCGGCTGATCCCGTCGGCGATCGGCGGCGACCGGGACAAGCGGAC
This sequence comes from uncultured Oscillospiraceae bacterium, assembly GCA_934636305.1. Lineage (GTDB taxonomy): Bacteria > Bacillota > Clostridia > Oscillospirales > Oscillospiraceae > CAG-170. The sequence goes on along the minus strand of CAKUAM010000087.1, from coordinate 7,287 downwards.
GGGCATTATTCTGGCCAAGTCTATCCCTGCCAAAAAATACGGTGTCACGACCGGGGAGCCGGTTGGCTTGGCGCTGCGGAAATGTCCGCAGCTGGTGCTGGCCCCGCCGGATTTCCGGCTGTATTCCAGAAACTCCAAAGCGTTCATCGCCATCTGCCGGAGGTTCGCGCCCGTGGTGGAGCAGGTGTCCATCGACGAATGCTTCCTCGACATGAGCGGGACGCGGCTTCTGTATCCGGATCCGGCCGCGATCGCGCATACGATCAAGGACACGATCGCAAGGGAGCTCGGCTTCACAGTCAACGTCGGCATCGCCCCCAACAAGCTGCTGGCCAAGATGGCGAGCGACTTTGAAAAGCCGGATAAAGTCCATACGCTCTTTCCAGACGAGATCCCGCAGAAGCTCTGGCCGCTGCCGGTGGGCGAGCTGTTTTCCGTTGGCCGCCGGACAGCGGACAAGCTGACCGCCGCCCACATCCGCACAATCGGAGATCTGGCGCATACGGAACCTTCGGAGCTGCAGCGGCTCACTGGCGTCAAGCTTGCGCGGCTGCTGCACGACTATGCAAACGGGATCGATACGTCCCCGGTTCTTGCCGAGCCGGAAGCTGTCAAGGGCTACGGCAATACCACGACGCTGGAGCAGGATGTCACAAGCATCGGGCAGGCAAGTAAGATCCTGCTCGCGCTGTGCGACAGCGTGGCCTCCCGCATGCGCGCGGACGCGAGGCGCTGCAGCTGCGTGACGGTGACAATCCGCAGCAATGATTTCCGCAGCCGCTCGCACCAGCGCAGGCTCCCGGAGCCGACCGACGTGACGGCGGAGATCTACGCGCTTGCCCGGACGCTCTTTGCCGAGCTGTGGGACGGCTATACGCCGCTGCGACTGCTGGGCGTGGCGCTCGGTGATGTGTCGGACGACACGGCAGTGCAGCTGTCTTTGTTTCAGGACGAGAAAAAAGACCGCGCGCGGAAGCTCGATCAGACCGTGGACGCCCTGCGCAGCAAATTCGGCGTCACCGCCATCACCCGCGGCAGCACGAATCAGGACACCCGGCGCGTCGGCCGGAAATACAAAGCCCAGTTGGAGGAAACAAAGCAGCAGAAAAAATAAAATCGACCCGCGCCCCGGCAAAGCGTGATACGCGGCAAAGGAACTTTGCGGTTTTTGCCTTATCGTGATATTGTATTAAAAATAACGGCAGAAAGTATGAATCTGCTCACACAAAGCAATGCTATTCCAAGCCAGACCGGGATGAGAAATGAAAACGCGCGTCGGCAGCTGCCCCTTTTTCCGATTACTTGTCAAAGGAATACCCGTAATGGCAGGACTGTTTTCGTTTGCCTTGTTATTGCCAATGACAAGGGCTGGACGCATTCCGTATTGCACATGGGTGTCATTGTCATATGATACCAAAAAAGCAGACGCAAAAAGATAGGACACCTTGATGTATAATGAGAAAGTCAAGGAGTTGAGAGGGATAGGAAAATACCAGCTCAGTTATGAAGAAAAGCATAAGACATTGAACGCCATCTGTGAGGAATATGGCATCAGTAAGAGTTACCCGTGCTACATACTGAAAGAAAATGTTCCAGCCAGAGCAAATTGCCCTGACTGGAACGAGAAAATTTTTTACACGAATCGCGCTTCCTTATCACACACGAGCATTCTGGCACGAGCCGCAGCCGCAGGCCCGGCAGCCGGTGGACGTGCCGCCGACATTCCCGCAGCCCGTGCAGCCGCAGCCCGTGCAGCCGCAGCCCGTACAGCCGCAGCAGCGCCGGCAGCCCATCGTCTGACCGCTGCCGGCAGAAGTGCCGGCGACAGTGCCGGAGGAATTGCTGCCCGCAGTCGTGCAGGTGCACGTACAGCTGCAGGTCGGGTTGGATGTCGAGGTGCCGCCGACAGGCCCACTGTTCTTGCAGCAGGGATTGCAGCAGCGCTGCGCAACAAAATCCGGGAACGTCAGCGCGCCCTGTACATTGCCATTACAAGCACACATATACATAACCTCCATAGAAAAATCCGGGAGCTCTGCTCCCGGATCATTCTATGCCGGCACCGGTTCCCGCGTGTCAGGTTTTGTCGGTTTCCGCCTGTACCTGCGGCACGGGCGCGTCGCTGATTTCCTGCGGCTTTGCCTGCGGTGCCTCCTGCTTTTTCATACACTCACCCTGCAGTAGTTTTTTCCGGAGTGCCGGTTTTATTCCTCCTGCGTGAGCTTTACGATATCCGCAAAGCGTGCAATCACCTGGTCATAGTTCTCTTTTCTGTGCGGGAACATGCAGCCGGTGCAGTTTTTGATTCCCTTCTCCGTGTAGACAAAGTTCCCGCCGCATCTGCGCCCAAGCGCATACAGGGGGCAATAGCAGAACAGGCAATTGAAGCTCTCCGGATGCTTTGTCTCGTGGCACGGGAAATACTCACACTCCCGGTTCTGAAAAAATGCATAATGCCGTTCGTCCATCAGACCTTCTCCTTCAGCCTTTCACAAAGCGCCGCGTCCGGCGTGACCACCGCCGTCTGGTACGTCGTATAGATGACCATGCCCGGCTTGGCGCCATTCGGTTTCTTTACATTTTTGACCAGCGTATAGTCAACGGGCACATTCTGCCCCTCGCGCGCCTGCGAATAATATGCCGCCAGCTGCATGGCCTCGGTCACGGTGGTGTCCGGCGGCGTCTGCCCGTTTGTCTCAATGATGACGTGGCTGCCATGAATTTTCTGCACATGCAGCCAGAGGTCGAGTTTTGCTGCAAGCTTTGTCGTCAGCTCGTCGTTCTGGCGGTTGTTGCGCCCGACCAGAATCAGGTACCCATCAGAGGAGATAAATCGCATCGGCTTGGACGGCGGCAGTTTCTGCCGCTTTTTGCGGTCTGTCTCGCGCAGATAGCCGCCCGCAACCAACTCCGCCCGGATCTCCATCACATCCCGCTCCGACTCCGCGCGCGTGAGCGCGTCCAGAACACTCGCCAGGTAGGATAGTTCCTGTTCTCCGCGCGCAATCTGCTCCGTCAGAATTTTCTCCGCGTTTTTCGCCTTCTGGTATTCCTTATAGAATTTTGCCGCGTTCTGCTGCGGAGAAATGGCCGGGTTCAGCGGGATCTCAATCTCCCGCATATCCGGGTCATAAAAATCCACAGCGCGCAGCCGCGCCTGCCCACGGGAAATCGCATACAGATTTGCCGTTACAATATCGCCCATCCGCCGCAGCCGCTCGCGGTCAAATGTCGCGGTAAGCTCCTTGCGCTGATTTTCAAGCTTGCGCGCCGTCCGCGCATGCAGATTGGTCAGCGTTTTGCGGATGGCCTGCGACTTCTGCCGGATCGTATCCGCGCGGTCGCGCGCAGCATAAAACCGGTCGAGCAGCCGGGAAAAGGATTCCGCCGTCTCGCTGCGCACAAACGTGCCGTACTGCGTAACCGGCATGCAGGTAAAATCCCAAGGCCGGTCATCCTTATATAAAATCACCGGCGTATGTGCGTCCGTGCGCAGACGCGCAATCTCGTCATACAGCCGCGCGCCAAGCTCCCGGCGCGCCTGCGGCTCCAGCGCCGACACATCCGTATCCACATCGCCGGTCAGCCGATAGCTGAGCTCCCGGCACACAAGCGGTGAAAAGCCGCCAAAGGTATCCAGCAGCCAGCCATCGAGACGCTTGGGGCTGCTCTGCGCCTCCAGCAGCGCCTGCAGCTGCTCCTTCTGCACCGCAAACGGATTCTGCTTGCCCTGTATGGGCGGCTGATGGTAATACAGCCCGGGCAGAACCTGCCGCTGCTCACTCATTTCAAAGTCGACCCGGCGCAGACAGTCGATGATCCGCCCATCCTCCCCGGTCAGGATCAGATTGGAATTGCGGCCCATGATCTCCAGGATCAGGTGCTTGCGCGTGGGGCTGCCCATCTCGTCGGTACAATCGAAGCTCAGATCCAGCAGACGCTCCATCTCCGGCTGGTCGATGGCAGCAAGGCGCCCGCCCGTTAAATGCTTGCGCAGCAGCATGCAGAACATGGGCGGCTGCGCGGGGTTCTCGGTCGGCTCCTGCGTCAGATGCAGCCGCGGATGATTGGGCGACGCTGTCAGAAGCAGCCGCCCGCCGCCCGCCGCACCGCGCAGGGACAAAATCAGCGTATCCCGCTGCGGCTGCTGCACTTTATCCACGCGGCAGCCAATCGTCTGACTGGCCAGCTCTGCATGAACGGCAGTCAGAAATAATGCATCAAAGGGCATGGTTTTCCTCCATGGTAGCGATAAAAAGTTCATTCAGCCGATCCAGCTGACCGGCCAGATACAAAGCGCCGAACAGGCATTCCAGCCCGGTCGCCTTGGCATATTGCTCATGCGTTGCGTTTTTCGGCACCTGGTGCACGTGGGCGTTGCGCCCGCGTTTATATTGCGCCAGCTCCGCCTGCGTCAGAAGCGGCAGCATCCGGTCGACCCGGGCCGCCTGCGCTGGCGCGCAGACCAACTGCACCGTTGCGCGATGGAGATTTTTCGTGGTGGCCTTGCCGGACGCGCAGAGATAGCTTCGCACAAGCAGTTCAAACACCGCGTCCCCGCAGTGCGCGAGCCCCAGCGCACTGATCTGGTTGACCGCGCGCACATCCATAGCCAGATGAAAATAGTTTTCCAAGCGAAATGCCTCCGTCCGCTGTAAGTTTGGTATAGTATAGCACAGCTGTCCGGTATTTTTCCAGTCCGGCCGGAAAAAAGCGCAAATTGCTTGACACACAAGTTACATTCTGTTACAATTTCTTTTGTTTGGAGCTTTACGCTCTGCCGACATACGCAAGAAAGGAAGCGCACTTCATGCGAAAAACAATCTGCCGTCTGCTGGCGCTGGCGCTGTGCCTTGCGCTTTTGAGCACGATCGCATTTGCCGCCGGCGAGGCTACCATCCGCGCCGATTATGTTCAGATTTCCGGCGAGGGCTTTGTCGCCGACACCTTCTGCGGCGTGGATGCTCTCTACAATGAAACCGGCGCGACACTGTTCTGCAATGAGCTTATCGAACGCTTCTACCAGAGCGTTTATGGCGTCAGCCTCCTGACAGACAATGGCCGGCTGAGCGTCACGGACGCCAGCGGCTACTGGTTTGAGCTTACAACCGAGCCGCAGCCCGGCGATATCGCCTATGCCTCTGCTGAGGCGCGCGGCCGCTACGGCAACCATTATGCAATTGTCAAGTCTGTAGATCTGTCCGAGGGTACTGTGACGCTGTTTGAGCAGAACTGGGTCTGGGACGGCAAGGCCGGTGTGAACCGCGTGATCGCCTATGACGGCGGCTGCTATGACTATTATACCATGGTCGGGGCCTCCGGGCGCGCGGCCCCGGCAACCAGCGCCGACGCGTGGACCGGCGGCGCGGACAATTCCGGCCTTACCACGCCCTCCGGCTCCGGTTCGTTCTACTACGGCGTCTCCAACATCACCGGTGCCCCGTCCTCCTGGGCCAAGGCCTACGTCGACACTGCCGACGCCTACGGCGTCACAATGCTGGCAGACGGCACCTATCAGGGCACACTGACACGCAGAACGCTGGCCCGCCTCGCGGCCAACACCGCGCGTGCACTCGGCCTGACGCAGGACGTCAGTGACCCAATTGCCGTCGTGCAGCAGCTTGGCATCATGCAGCCGAACACCGACGGCACCTTTGACACCACCTCCACCGTCACACGGCAGATGGCAGCCACGGTGCTGCTGCGGCTGCTGCGGCAGGCAACCGGCGTCTTTGAGGTGGACATGTCTGCCCTTGACCGCTACCCGGATAAGGCCGACATCTCCGACTGGGCAGCAGAGGCCGCAGCCATGATGACGCAGCATGGCCTGATGAACGGCACGAGCAAAGGCTTTGAGCCGCGCAGCGAAATGACGCTGGAGCAGTGCATCACGCTGCTGACGCGCATCTGTGAGTTCTGATTCTGATATAGAATGGCGGCTGCCGTGGAATGCGGCAGCCGCCATTTGCTTCTTTTGTTATCCGTGCAGCGCCTGCTGCGCACACGCCAGCATCCACAGCGTGCTGCCGCCGTAGATCAGCAGCGCCGCTGTCTGCGCGCCGGCCAGACTCGCCCCGCCAAACAGCACGCCCGTCAGCGCAAAAAATGCCAGACGGCGACGTTTGCCCTTATCAAAGCTGAACGCACCGGCATGATAGCTCGCCAGCATAAAGCAGATCATGGCCAGCAGCGAGAAGCAGTAGTCAATGATCGTCGGATCAAGCATCCAGTGGCGGAAATCCAGGAACAGCTTGACGACATAGAATAAAACCGCAATCACATAGCATGCAGCGGAAGGCTTTTTCCCCTGCCGGCGCATCACCGCAGCCCGGGCCAGGCCCGCGCCGCCAAGCAGCCCCAGCAGGCTGACGAGCATCTGCGCCATGCCCCCGCGGAACGAGAGCGCGCATCCGGCCATCAGCGCCAGCGCACCGACGACGGACAAAATAAGATCCGCATTGGACGGATGATACAGCTCTGCAAACGCAGCTGCCGGCTGCAGGCTGACCGCAGCAAGCAGGAAGAAGATCGTCAGCAGCGCACAAAACGCAATAACCGGGACCACACTGCCACCTGACAGCTGCGCCATCCGGAAAAAGTATCCTCCGATGGCCGCAAGCAGCGCCAGATATACAACCCCTGCCATACTTGGCTTTCTTTTCATATCCATCCCTCCGGTACACGCCTGAATGTAAACAGTATACCACACCCGCCGTGCAAAAGACACCCTGCAGACGCGGATTTTGTGTTTTTTTCCGTTCATCCGCCGCCCTCGCTGCTTTTTGCCGAAGTATGACGAAAAAAAACGTGCAATTTCGGCGAAAAACCTTTGTTTTTCCCTTGCATTTTGCACATCTGGCTGTTATAATATAGCTATCTTGATAGTATTTTACTTGAGAGTGGGGAATGCTTCCCCACTCTTTCTTGCTGATAAGGGGGCGTTTTCTTGAAAGTAACCGAACTGGTCACGCAGTTTGCCGAGCCTGTCGTACTCGCGCACGGCTGCACCCTGTGGGACGTGGAATATGTCCGTGAAGGCGGTGAATGGTTCCTGCGGCTGTATATCGACAAAGACGGCGGCGTGGACATTTCCGACTGTGAAGCAATCTCCCGGGCCATGGACCCTATCCTGGACGAAAAGGATCCGGTGCCTGACAGCTATAATTTTGAGGTCTGCTCCGCCGGGCTTGAGCGTCAGCTCAAGCGGCCGCAGGACTTTGCCCAGTTTATGGGCAGCAGCGTATCGGTCAAGCTCTTTAAGCCTGTGGACGGCGCAAAGGAGTTTGT
>CAKUAM010000086.1 GCA_934636305.1 uncultured Oscillospiraceae bacterium | reverse complement strand
AAAGGAAGAAACGGCCACAGAGGATCAGAGACGGCGTTTACGGCGGCTCGTTCTGGCGTGGCCGTTTCTGACGCGCCGTCGGAGACTGAACAAAGTTGAAAATTTCAGAAATATCACGTTCGGCGCAGACCGCTTCTGACGCGCCGCCGGAGACATTCCCAGGACATATAAACCCCCGCCTTCTGTCTGGCAGAGGGCGGGGGTTCGTGTATGGGGCATTATTCTGCAGCCTTGGCTTTCAGCTCTGCAACCTCTGTGCGCAGCTGTGCATTTTCGGTGCGCAGCTCGCACAGCTGATCCTGCAGCGGCGTCAGCTGCTTTTTAAGCTCCCGCCGTGCGGCGCGGCGGCTGCACAGGTACTGGCTCAGATGGCCGGCTGCGGCAATCAGTGCGACGGTCCCGCCGACAATCAGCGCGAGGGTGCTGAGCTCAATTCCCTCCGTCTCAATCCAGGCCTGCTTTTTTGGCTTGTGTGCATGCAACATCATAAGTAGCCTCCTGTTCTGAACAATTATGTAACAATTATATCCGAAATCTGGACGTCTGGCAAGAGACATTTCACGCTATCTGGTCAAAGAACGGACCCAATGGAACCGGTTTACACGGATAAAGGCCGGGATGCACTTGAAAACCTGATCCGAATTGAGCAGAATCACAACGATCACCGGCGACAGCCCCCAGCGGAACGCGGCCAGATACGAGATGGGAATGACAATGAGCCAGAACGAGATAAGATCAAGGATGAGCGCGTATTTTGTGTCGCCGCCGCCGCGCAGAATGCCGGCGTTGGTCGGCATCTGATAGGACATGGTGCAGATGACGACACTCTGAATGATGAGGAATGCATTGGCAAGTGCCCGCGTTTCCTCGGAAATGCGGTAGATGGCCAACAGCGGGATCCGCAGAACAAACAGCGCCGCGCCAAGAATAAGCCCGAGCCCGACAAACAGCAGCTGCATGGTGTAGACCATGGTGCGCAGCGTTTGCAGATCGCCGCTGCCGATCTGCTTGCCAACCAGAATGGATGCAGCCGTACATGCGCCGACGGACGTGACCTTGAGCAGCAGAAAGGCCGTGGAGGAGATGGAGTAGGCTGCAATGGCATTTGCGGTCATGTGGCCGAGAATGGCAGTCTGGATGGCGTTCAGAACGCCCCACATGGCAGCCTGCAGCACAATGGGGGTCGCCGTATGCAGATAGTCACTGCGCAGCGGGCCATCCGCCTGCAGAAGATCACGGGGCTGCAGCTGCAGCTTGCGATCCCGGCGGAACACATAGACGCAGACAATGATGCATTCCAGCACGCGCGCGGCCAGCGTACCGACGGCGGCGCCGACAACCCCGAGCTCCGGCGCGCCGAAGCGGCCAAAGATGAGAATGTAGTTGATGATGCAGTTGGTGATGAGAGAAATGAGAGAGACCTTAAAGGCCAGGCTGACCGTCTCCACGCTGCGCATCACGCCCAGCAGCACCGTCGTCACGGCAAAGACCGGGAACGTGAACCGGATCACACCGAGATAGCGCGCACCCTCCGAGATGATGGCCTCGTCCGTGACAAAAAGTGCCACACACTGGCGTGGAAAAAACGAGGTTACGGCGAAAAGAAGCAGCGAGACAAGAAGCTCAATGCGCAGGCCCAGCGCAGTCAGCTGCCGGATGGGGCCGGTGCTCTTTTTGCCCCAATACTGGCTTGCCAGTACGATCACGCCGTTTGTAACGCCATAGATGATCTGCTGGACAACGAACACGATCTGGTTGACTGCGGCGACGGCAGCCAGCGCAGTTTCACTGTAGCGGCCGATCATAAGATTGTCTGCAAGATTGACGCTCAGAATGACCGCCTGCTCAAGAATCAGTGTCCCGGCCAGCTTTAAAAAGGTCTGGTAGAAGGACTTCTCCCGCACAAGGAGCGGGGCACCTGTGTGTGCTGTGCTGCTCATGGCTGATGCCTCTTTCCTGCTTTATGATAATATTATTCTAGCACGCGGAAAACGCAAAAGCAATCCGGGCGGTGTTCACTATTGACGAGTCCTGCAGAAAATGCTACACTCATACGCGAAAGAAAGCGTCAGCTGACGCATAGGAGGAAGCAACACATGAAAACTGTTCTTGCAACGAAACAGGCTCCGGCAGCCATTGGCCCGTATTCTCAGGGGATTCAGGCCGGGAATCTTGTCATCACATCCGGCCAGCTGCCCATTGATCCGGCCACCGGCGTGATGACCGAGGGCATTGAGGCGCAGACGCGCCAGTCGCTGGAAAACTGCAGAAATGTGCTGGCCCAGGCAGGAGCCGGGATGGAGCACGTGGTCAAGACCACGGTGTTCCTCAGCGATATGAACAACTTCGCGGCCATGAACGGTGTGTACGCGACGTTTTTCCAGGATGCCTGCCCGGCACGCAGCGCGGTGGAGGTTGCGCGTCTGCCGAAGGATGCGCTTGTTGAGATCGAGTGCATTGCGGTGCTGTAAGCGGTGCTGGAGATTGAAGTTCGGGCGTACTGGGACGTGGATCTGTTGTAAAAAATATGGTACGCGGAAACGGTGCCGGTTGGCACCGTTTTTTGCAGCAAAAATAAAACACAGGAAACCTATTGACAAACTAGGATAACTATGGTAGGATACTGCCATCAAGAAAAACCAACATACCTGTTTGGTTCCGAAAGAAAGAAGGAAGGCAGATGTACTCGATGTCACAGCTGTTTGCCGCGAAGCGATGTCGGATGTGGTGAGTCGTCCAATGCTTCAAAACAGACGGTATCATTTCAACTCTAATCGAATCTAAGGCAGCACCGCACAATTGCGTCTGCGGCCTTCGCCGGATCTTTTGTCCCAATCTTGCAGTTTGAAAAACTTGAAATACATACAGTATTCCTGCGTTTTCCAAACTTTATCTTGGAACAAAATCTCTCGTCGAAGCCTCTTGCCGAATTGTGCGGTGTTGCCCTAAAAATATCTGAAATAAAAGGAGATTTTAACAATGTCCCGTATCTATACATCTGCAGATCAGCTGATTGGCAAAACCCCGCTGCTTGAGCTCACCCACATTGAAAAGGAACTGAACCTGCGCGCAAAAATCCTGGCAAAGCTGGAATATTTCAACCCCGCCGGCTCCGTCAAGGACCGCATTGCAAAGAAGATGATCGATGACGCAGAGGCCGCCGGCAAGCTGAAGCCGGGCTCCGTGATCATTGAGCCCACCTCCGGCAACACCGGCATTGGCCTGGCCTCCGTTGCGGCGGCACGCGGCTATAAGATCATCATCGTCATGCCGGAGAGCATGTCGGTGGAGCGCCGCCAGCTGATGAAGGCATATGGCGCAGAGCTTGTCCTGACTGAAGCCTCCAAGGGCATGAAGGGCGCAATTGCCAAGGCGGACGAGCTTGCGGCGCAGACGCCGAACAGCTTTGTGCCCGGCCAGTTTGTCAACCCCTCCAACCCCAAGGCTCATTTTGAGACGACGGGCCCGGAAATTTACGAGGATACCGACGGTAAGGTGGATTACTTTGTTGCCGGCGTCGGCACCGGCGGCACGGTTACCGGCGTGGGCCAGTATCTGAAATCCAGGAATCCTGCAGTGAAGGTCGTCGCGGTGGAGCCGGCAAGCTCCCCGGTGCTTTCCCAGGGCGTTGCGGGCTCACATAAGATCCAGGGCATCGGCGCTGGCTTTGTTCCCGACGTGCTGGATACGAAGATCTATGACGAGATCCTGCCCATCAGCAATGAGGAGGCATTTGCAACCGGTAAGCTGGTCGGCAAGAAGGAGGGCGTGCTGGTCGGTATTTCCTCCGGTGCGGCTCTGTATGCGGCGATTGAGCTTGCAAAGCGGCCGGAGAACGAGGGCAAGAACATTGTCGTTCTGCTGCCTGACACGGGCGATCGGTATCTGTCTACGCCGCTGTTCGCAGACTGACACCAAAAGCTTCAGCGCGCCGCAAATCTTTGGCACGGAGGACTTTAAACCCCGTGCCTTTTATGCTATGATACGATAGAAACGTAACAACGGGAGGGATATTCATGATTCCGACGAAGGAGCAGGCGTGGGACCTGCTTTGCGAATATAATGAAGGAGAATTTCATCGGCTGCATGCGCGCATCGTGGGCGATGTGATGCGCTATTTCGCTGTGCAGCTTGGCTATGCAGAGGAGGCAGATTTCTGGCAGACGGTCGGTATTCTGCATGATCTGGATTTTGAGCAGTTCCCGGAGGAACACTGCACGAAGGAGAGCGAGATCCTGCGGGAAAAGGGCGTGGATGAGCGGCTGATCCATGCGGTGGCCAGCCATGGGTACATGCTGCGCGTGGACGTGCAGCCGGAGCATGAGCTGGAAAAGGTGCTCTATGCCACAGATGAGCTGAGCGGACTGATTGGCGCTGTGGTGCGTATGCTGCCAACCAGAAGCGTGCAGGATCTGCAGCTCAAATCCCTGAAGAAGAAATTCAAGGATAAGAAATTCGCCGCCGGCTGCTCGCGTGAGGTCATTGAGCGCGGAGCCGAAATGCTTGGCTGGTCGCTGGATGAGCTGATGGAAAAGACGATTGCCGCCATGCAGGCGTCCCCGGCTGCCAATGGAGAATAACCGTGTGCTGGTCGCCATGTCCGGCGGCGTGGATTCCTCCGTCGCGGCAAAGCTGCTGACGGACGAGGGCTATGACTGTGTGGGCTGCATGATGAAGCTCTACGACAATGAGGATGCGGGGATCCCCAAGGGGCATACCTGCTGTTCGCTTGACGATGCAGAGGACGCGCGCAGCGTGGCCTACCGGCTGGGAATGCCGTTTTACATGTTCAATCTGAAGGATAAATTCCGCTCGTGCGTGATCGATCGCTTTGCCGAGGCGTATCTGCATGGCTTTACGCCCAATCCCTGCATTGACTGCAACCGGTATCTGAAGTTTGACAAGCTGTTCGAGCGGGCGGATGTGATGGATTGCCGGTATATTGCGACAGGACATTACGCCAGAATTGAGCTGCAGGATGGAAACTATGTGCTCAAAAAAGCACTTGATGCCACGAAGGACCAGAGCTATGTCCTTTACGATCTGACGCAGGAGAAGCTTGCGCGCGTCAAATTCCCGCTTGGGACCTTCTGCAAGACGGATGCACGTGAGATTGCAGAGCAGGCCGGACTTGTCAACGCGCACAAGCATGACAGCCAGGATATCTGCTTTGTCCCGGACGGCGATTATGCGCGCGTAATTGAGCAGCACACCGGCAGGGCCTCAGAGCCGGGGCCGTTTTTGGACCTGCAGGGCAACGTAATCGGCCAGCACCGCGGCATCATCCATTATACTGTCGGCCAGCGGCGCGGGCTTGCCATGCCGTCGGACGGAAAGCTCTATGTGGTAAGGATCCTGCCGGAGCAGAATGCTGTCGTCATTGGCCCGAATGAGGCGCTTTTTTCGCGGGAATGTCTTGTGTCCCGGATGCACTGGATTTCCGGACAGACGCCTGCGCTGCCGCTGCGCTGCAGCGCAAAAACGCGCTACCGCCAGCCGGAAAAGCCCTGTACAGTTTACCCGGCAGAAAACGGCTGCGTGCGGCTCGTCTTTGACGAGCCGCTGCGGGCCATGACGCCCGGGCAGTCGGCGGTTTTGTACGATGGGGAGATTGTTCTAGGCGGTGGGATCATCACCCGGGAGGAGGCTGCGCCATGCTGATTACGTCGAAGGGACGCTATGCGCTGCGCGTCATGGTGGATCTGGCGGAGCATCGCAGCGGCAGCTTCATTCCTGTGAAGGAGATTGCCCAGCGGCAGGAGATTTCGCAGAAGTATCTGGAGCGCATTATGCTGCAGCTTGCGAAGGTCGGCCTTATCGAAGGCGCGCACGGCAAGGGCGGCGGCTACCGCCTGACGCGTGAGCCGGCGGATTATTCCGCAGGCGAGATTCTCAGGCAGGCGGAGGGATCGCTGTCCTGTCTTGGAGAGGGGGCGCAGCTTGATGCCAGAGAGGCTGCCGGCCGCACGGCGGCAGTATGGCGGGAGCTTGATGCGCGCGTGGCCGGCTATCTGGACGATGTGACGCTGGAGAGCCTGATGGAGGGTGACGTAGCGGATGACTATGTAATCTGAAAAAGTCTGCTGCATTTGCAGCAGACTTTTTCAGATTGTGTCAGGCAAGGAATTATGGCACGGCCGGAGACAAGCACATGTTAAGATTCAGCTGCCGTGAGAGGCGAATCTTAACATAGCCTTAACACGACTGCGTTTGCACAATATGATACTATAAAATGGGTGAGGAGTATTGAAAAAAAAAGAGCAATCCGCGAAGCAGAGGCTCCGGCAGCTTTTCCAGCTTTCCTGGCATGACTTTTTTATCTGGATCGGCGTGCTGGGGGCGGCGGCTGCGCTGTGCGCGCTGCTGCGTATATTTGATTCTTCGGATGTGTACGTTGCGCTGATCTTTGAGTTGGCGGTGGTGCTGGTTTCCCGTTTTACGGATGGGTATCTGTTTGGCCTTCTGGCGTCGGTCATTGGCGTCATCGGCGTCAACTATATTTTTACATATCCGTATATGCAGCTGAATTTCACCATTGCCGGGTATCCGCTGACGTTTCTTGTGATGCTGGCGGTGTCGATTGTGGTCAGCACGCTGACCACGCAGATCAAGCAGCAGGAGAAGATCCGCGCGGAGGCCGAGCGGGAAAAAATGCGCGGCAATCTGCTGCGCGCAGTCTCACACGATATCCGCACGCCGCTGACTGCGATTGTGGGTGGAATTGACGCGATTCTGGAAAACGGGGACAAATTTTCCCCGGAGACGCAGCGTGGCCTGCTTGAGAATATCCGGGACGAGTCAAACTGGCTGGTTGGTGTGATGGAGAATTTACTGTCTGTTACGCGCATTTCCGGTGATACCTCCAACCTTAAAAAGGAGCTGGAGGCTGGCGAGGAGGTGCTGGGTGCGGCAGCGCAGAAATTCCAGCGGCATTATCCCAAAACAGAGGTGGAGATCCATGCGCCGCAGGAGCTTCTGATGATCCCGATGGACGTGATTCTCATTGAGCAGGTGCTCCTCAACCTGATGGAAAATGCCGTCCAGCATGGGGGATCGACTACACGGATCCGACTGCTGCTGACGCGGCGGGACGATACGGCAGTTTTTGAGGTGGCCGATAACGGACAGGGGATTGCGAAGGAGCAGCTGGCGCATTTGTTTGACGGCTACCTTGCCCACGATACCGGCGATTCGACCGACTGCAAGCGTAATATGGGCATCGGCCTGTCCGTCTGCCTGTCGATTGTGCAGGCGCATGGCGGTACCATGCGTGCGTTTAACCAGAAGTCCGGCGGCGCAGTGCTGCAGTTCACACTTCCATTGGAGGGAAATAGCCATGAAGATCAAAGAGAAGATTTTGCTGATTGAGGATGAGCGGACCATCTGCAGCTTTATGCAGGCAATTCTGACGGCCAACGGCTATGATGTGCTTGTGGCCGGGACAGGGGCAATGGCAAACACCATGATTTCCTCCCATTGCCCGGACATTATCATTCTGGATCTTGGCCTGCCGGATATGGATGGCATGTCGATTCTCAAGAGTGTACGCAAATGGTCAAAGGTGCCGATCGTGGTGGTCTCCGCGCGCAGCCATGAGCGCGATAAGGTGGAGGCACTGGATGCAGGGGCTGATGACTATCTGACGAAGCCCTTTGGCACAGAGGAGCTGCTTGCGCGCATCCGCGCAGCCGTGCGCCATACGCGCACGCCGGATGGCAATGAGGCAGTCGCCAATTCGGGTGTTTTTGTCGCGGATGGACTGACCATTGATTATGGCAAGCACCGCGTATTTATCGATGGACGCGATGCGAACCTGACGCAGAATGAATATAAGCTTGTCGCGCTGCTCGGGCTGCATGCGGGCAAGGTCCTGACGTATGATTACCTGATCAAAACGCTCTGGGGACCGAGCGCCCGCAGTGACAACCAGATCCTGCGCGTGAATATGGCAAATATCCGCCGCAAAATTGAAAAAAATCCGGCCCAGCCGGCCTATATCTTTACAGAGGCCGGCGTGGGATACCGGATGATCGAAGGAGATTGATGGTATGGACAGACTGCGCGTTCTTGCAATTGAAGAAGATGACTACGGCTGCGAGGAGCTGCCGGAGGGAGCGGAACCGATGGTAAACGTCACCGTGGAGGGCGGCGGAGAAACGCAGTGCATCCGCATGCCCTATGGACAGACGAAAATGATGCGTCCCGGCGACGCCGTTCGGCTGACAGCGGATGGAATGCTTGAAAAGCTTGGATAATGTCTCGTGATGCAGACTGCAGTCTGGGGCTGCATTGCAAAAACAGCTTTAACTTTTTCGGATTTTTCCCACGCGGGACTGATAGACCAATGCAAGAAGGTACGCCCATGGAATTTGGACGTACCTTCTATTTTTTGTACCTATTGAATTGCAATTTCTATCAGATCTGATTCCAAAATGACGGGCGGCGCGTAGTAAGATGCGGTGAGGTGAGTTGGTGCGATATGAGTTCTATCCGGTATGTCTGTTACCTGAATTCAGATGCAGGATGCATCAAACGTAACCT